>JBILGV010000014.1:0-54257 GCA_044350865.1 Pseudanabaena sp.
TTTGTTGAGAGAGCATATAAGTGTTTACTACAAGTTGCGATCGCTATTGTAGCAACACCTATATGCCCTATATGTTATTTTCTGCGATCTATGGCTTCTGTTCAGGGAACATACACTTATCAGAATCACAACCCGCAGGGCCCGCCTCCACCAACTCACCCGAATCATAACGCAACAAACTCGCGTAAAAATCATCAGACTTGCGACGTACTAGCACCTCAGCACTGAGTTTCTCATAGGTCGCCTTATCGATTGGCTCAAAAGGCAACCGAGGGAAAGTTTGCAGGTCATCAAACCGCGCCAACAGCGCCGCCGAGATATAACCCTCATCATCACGAATCGCTTCGTAAATCTTCTTCCCTAAAGGCTCGATTTCATGCTCCCGTAACTCCAAGGTTGCGGAAGTATTGTAAGTAAGAATATTCTGTTCTAAGGCAAACTGGTTAGTTTCTGGTTCCATAACACACCAGCCATAGTCCTGAGAATCCAATTTTTCTACAGACAAGACTTTCCACTTTTTAGAAAAGCAAGATGGCTTGAGTTTCTGACGGTGAAAATCACGCAATATCAGGGAGTCGTGAACTGAAGATCGGATGAAACGAACTGAATACGCACCTTTTGAATTTTCATACCCACTAGGTTTCTGTATATAAATGCTAGAAATAACCAAGCCGAGCTTTGGACAAACCTGCTTTAGCCAATCAACTACTTGAGACTGACCAGTACTTAATGAAATACAAGTACCACAAACATTTCCATCAGTAGCTAAAAGCCCAGCAATAAATCCATAAAGATAAGACTCATCTGCGTCAATACTAGGAAGTTCTTTATAATGTCCAGGTAGAAGAGTCACACGAGTTTGATTAATATCATCACGCTCCATCCTTCTTGGAAAGTATCTTCCCAGTTCTCGCTTTTCTCCACATAGATATACTTGGCAGCCACCTGTATCTTTACGCCTTGTTCCATCGCCCAAAACAATGCCATGCTGGATACCAGAAACATCTAAACTGGGTTGATAGGAAAGCAAAATGTCTGGTATTTTGTGTTCCACTGTGAGATCTTGGGTCAAAGTCACTTCTTCTACCAACCTACCACCTGTACGACGAAGAGTTTTCCAACGATGATCTTCCGTGGACACAATTTGTACAAGTCTCTCTTCGTGAAGATCTGATGCTCTTTGTAAAATTATACGATACATAGTGCGAGGGCTTGATGTGCATACCACAGTGGCAATTGACCAATCACCATTAGCATTAATCACTTCCACCTTGTCGCCTGGTTCAAAGTCATTAAAGGAGAAAATTCCATGACGTGTGATAAAGCGAGTGTCCCGATGGAAACAATTATGACGGGTGTAGAATTTCTGCACCTGCATATAGAAATCAAACTGCGCCATCACATCGAACTTACTAATTTCCACCATGTCCGCACCGTCAAGGTCAGCCCAAGACACGCTCACAGGAATCTCCACCAGCCATTCCGTACATCTCGGATCGAAAGGATCATTCAACAATTGTCCATTCTCATCCTTATCTGATTGCGAAGGAATGATGCTATAGCCATAGTCCATACAAGCCCGCGCCACAGGATCTTCCTTACGGAAAGTAATCCGACGGATAAATCGCTGCGCCTTCGGAGGATGCCACCCTGGGGAAGCACCAGTGAGCAAGGACTTAGTATTGTGAGACTTCAGCGCACCTTGCCAGTACCATGAGTCATCATCATCAATTCCCGATACCGCAAAGTCATAGCTGTAGTCGGGAGTAGTTTCAAACTCAATACTAGTGACGCGATAGGGATGGAATGCAAATTGGCGCTTGGGTTCTGGTAATGGACGTAGCTGACACTTGCGACTATGGATGTTGAGATATGCCAAGGATTCAGGCTGTGAAAGCATCCGACTAAGGGATAAGCCCCACATATTCTTTTGACCTTGGAAGTTCTCACCTTGAGTATTATGGAAAATACCAAAGCACAAACCAACGGCTTCACCGACCTGTTGTAGGTTGCGAATAAAGGCTTCGCTCGATGAGTCAATGGAAAGATCACCTTTTACCCGAACGCATCCATCGGTATCAATCAAGCCGCAGAAAAACGCCAGAATCGTCTCGCGTGAGGATTCACGAATTGCAAGGGGAATCCGATCTAGATCCTTGCTGCTGCCTTTTTGTAACTGATTTAACTTCAGCCAATCAAACAACTGCCCAGACGCAAAAGTTAATTCGCCTCTTGTACCACCATTGCGAGGATCATGGCTGATTTTGCCTGTAAGTCCAAATTGATTTTGGGCGATCGCTTGCAAACGCTCTACCAAATCTAGTTCTTTCTCATTGAAAGCAAACCGCACCCGATCTTTGCCTTCACTCATTGCGCCATCACCAAACAAGCAACCCAAGAAATAACCCAATTCTGGATTTAATGTAATTGGTGTCGTGATTTCCGCAGTCAGCACACCGCGACCATGCCCTAAAAGTTCCTTACGACCTTCGCGAGTATATTGAGCAGGATTGAGGCTTAGCAGTAGAGCATCCTCTGTATGACGATATTCACCAAGGGAATAATCAATGTCCATCCCAAGTTCGAGGTGATCGGCTCTGACCCATTGATTAGCAATAGAAAGGCGATGATTAGGAGTCATCCGCAAAACGCGACCATTTTCAAGGGTGACACGCACCAGATTAAGTGGCTGATTTGCGATCGCTGTATCAGTAGCAATCCCATTCCGCACACTCAAATCTAAACCTTTGCTCTCACCGCTACCCGCTTCGACAATTTCATCGGCATAGAGCAAGCCTTGATCAAAAATGCGTAAGGCTGTGTGATCGAGGCAACCTGCGGGTTGTGTCGTCGTGCAACGATTCGGGCGGCGTAAGCCATGCGAGTCGCAATATTCCCAAACAGTCTGATGTACAATTTCGCGCCAGCGATTTAGATAATCAGCTTCCTTCTCTTTGAAGTCTAGCCCTTGCACAGTGTCAGGACGACCCGCCTCAAACCAGCGCAACCATTCCACACCAAAGGCATGAACGAAGAAGTCAAATAGTCCTGTGAAGGATACACCGACAATCGGATCGACATCACGGCTAAATTGATAGCGTTCTTCATTAAAACGATGATTGAGTAACACTGAAACAGATATAGCACCTGCTTTGAATGCGTCTTCTAATTCTTTCTCATTATGTGGATCGATCAAGTTTAGATGAACTTCTGAGAGATTACAATGTCCATCAGAGAATACGATTTCTCCGCAAGGATTCAGACCATAACGCTGCAACCTATGCTCTAGCTCACGTTCAGAGACTTCAGGCTGCTGCGATCGCAACCATTCTTTGCCTTCTCCTTTCACATAAGCAGTAAGGAAATCACGCTTGAGTTCGGGAGTTGTAATCAAGTCAGCATTAGAACGGGCGATCGCTTCACCCGCCCATTGAATTGCACCTTCACCGGAATAGTATTGTTTGCGAACAGCATCAACACATTCTTGTTCCGTTGGCTTGCGATGGAATACCCTCGTGTGGTTGGCCATACGAAGTGCATCACGCTCAGGATCGATGCGCCAATTACCTGCTTCATCCTGCTGCCATAGATTATCCTTAGCGACAGAACCGAGTGCATCTTCTGACGAGAACTGACGCATACCAGCACTGTTTGAAACAAGAATACCTTCACAAACAAACTCATGAATGGAAGCAACTTCAATGTCATAAGTAGGCGCAATTCTTACATCAAACTCAACTGATTTTACCTTTACAGGAATTAAATCTGTGCATTCAGGAATATGCTTCTGAACTGTAGGTGCAATCATTTGTTTTTGTGCGCCACTCCAATGATATTGGTAGGTATTCACAATCGGTCTAACCATTTCTTTCGGGAAGCCATGATCCTTAAATGATTGAGGACGAACCCTTTGGCTACCAGCAAAGCGCAATGAGTGAGCAGCAAATAATTCGGAGATTTTGTCAAAGGCTGCTTCACCAACAGTGACTAGCTCACCTTCCCATTTACCAGTACGCTTGCGTGTGGAATGGCACAACCGAACTGTGATCCCTAATGAAGCATAGACCGATTGAACTTGACGCAAGAAATCAGAATGTACTGAGGCAACTAACACGCCTTGACTAAAGCAACCATCAGCATCTGCCAATCCAGCTAGGTAGGCTTCGCGGATATTAGCAGTTGCTAACAATATGCAGTCAGGAATATTAATCGAAGTAAAGGCGCGTTTAAATTGAGATAGATACTGATTGAGCGCACTAGAATTGAATTGCAGTTCAAAAGCTTTCGCTTTAGATTGTTCTGGTGTTCTCATGGTGTAAGTATCTAATCCAAATAGCTCTCCAACAGCGATGAGTTTATCAATGATCTGTTGTTGGTCTTCAGAAATTCGGAACCGCACGCGCCAACCATCACTTCCAACCGAACCATCACCATGCAAATAGCCAATAAAGTAGGCGACATCTGCTGTAAGTGCAGGAATAGTGATGCGTTTTGCTTGTGGAGCTAACGTCCCTTTGAATTCTGGCAATTCAGTTGCAGTACCAGTAATAGCTTTTGGTACAAAGATCAATCGATCGCCTTCCTTGAGATCTTTAGCTTTGATCATCCGATATGCGCCATACACATCTTCCAAGACTGCAACTTTATGATCGGCTGTGCATTCAAAATAGCCATCTTCAGTTTTAATGCGGCAGAGGGATTGTGTACCTTGATCGAAGAAATTAGTAACAGGATAGAATCCTTTACTTGTTAGCACCCGATCGCCAATCCGAATTTTTTCAATTGGCACTAAACCAGCTTCGCAGTGAACCAATGCCCCAGCAGGTAAACATCGGCGGATGTTCCCAGCCACGATACAAACTGCGGCTTCATCAATGAGGATGCAGCACTCAACCGAAGTGAGTTGACGACCGATCGCTTTATTTAAAATATTGGCACAGCGATCGTAAAGCGTCGGCAACTTGACAGGATTTGCCATACCGCCAAAACCCTTGAGGGCTTCACCACTGGGGCGCACATCACTGATGTCAACGGTAACTTGGACAGGTTTAGCTGCGTCAAATTGTTCGTCACTGCATAGCTCTAATAGCGATTGGTAGGACTTGACCCAACCTTGACGACTATCACCGACAAAAAACTTAACAGCATTATTCGTATAGTCAAATTCGACATCGGTATTGTGGCGGCGTTGTTCAACAGGAGTTGCCCCGATCGCACCGACCACATTCACTTGCAACTGGTTACGGATGACAGGCAATTGGCTAATGTACTGCGGCTCTAATACGCCACCCGTACCCGATCCCTGCATCGCCAGATCCATCATCAAGCCAAAAGAGCGCCAGTCGATGACATTGGTACTGGTGCAGTTGTAGGAACCTGAGAAATTTTCGGGGCGATCGACCCATTCCGTGCCACCAACCCACAACCAACGTCCAGAGGTAAGGGACTTAAGCTGCTTTTGCATCTTGTCGATTAGGTCAGCTTGTGCTTGAGTCAGCTTGCCTAGCGTTTTTAAACCTGTAAGTGTGCGATCGCATACTTCTGCCCAGCTTTCGCGCTTATTATTATATTTACGGCTATATGTCCTAAAAAATACGGGATAAGCGGCAGGAGCGCTATCGGGAAATCGAACCTCTTGGGAGAGGAGGGTGAGTTCTTGCACCATAAAAATGCTGTTGTTTTAATGCTGTTGTTTTTAACATTGAGTCAGATAATACCTTAACTCACAAACTCACATTTAGTGTTAAATACTAAACAAAAAATATTTTTTACACTATTAGTAGATTTTCTGTTAGTTTAAGGCTACAGGTACTCTTAACTTATTAGAAGCTATTCGGCTTTTGGGGTCAAAGACAAAGCTGTACAATGCAGGCTCTAGCGAATGCTTGGGTTGATGCAAAACTGCGATCGCTTTCTAACTCAGCTTAAATGCGATCGCTATATTTATCTATGACATAATTTGAGTGAGATATTTTTACCGCAAAAAACTTAGCGAAAACCAATTTCTTAGCTAAATTGTGAGTAGATAAATAAGATTAATGTTGGACTAAACCATGAATGAAAGTTACATTAATGCGAAAGAATGGCGAAAAGCAAATCGTCAAAAACTAAAGAAATATCGTGGCGAATGGGTTATATACACTAAAGATGGAGTCATAGCCCACGATAGCAATTATCGAGCTATGACTCAGCAGATTGACCTTCGTCAACTATCACCTTTGGACTACATTACTGAGCGCATCTACGAAAATGAATTTGTTGAACCATTGAAATTTTTTCCTGTACGGTTTAGAACAGTCAAAAAGCATGATTGGCAGCCAAAGTATGATATTCGCCTAACCTTTGCTGAATCTAAAATTGTAGAAATGCTTGTGGATTCTGGCTCGGATATTAGTCTAATTACATTGCACTTAGGAGAAGACTTAGGATACGAAATTTCATCTGGAGAAATACTTAGTAGTGGTGAAGGGGTAGGCGGGAGCATTCAATATGTACTTAGACAAGTAGAAATGCAGATTGATGACCATATTTTTTCGGCTCCTATTGCATGGCTACAAAATGAAACCTGTCAGGAAGTTTTACTAGGTAGAGAGGTTGTGTTCGATTTATTTGATATTGAATTCAAACAAGCAGAGGAAAAAATCCTGTTCAAACACAGGCAAAGTTCATGATTTGTAACATAAAGTAGTCCTAATTTTTTAGAGATGAGACTGACATGGAAAAATTATACGAGCGAGACTATAGCCAATGGGCTGAAACTATGGCTGATTTGCTAGCATCAGGCAACTTGACCGAGTTGGATATTGAAAATCTAGTAGAAGAGGTGCGGGACTTGTCCAAACGGGAACGCGACAGTTTGTTGCGTAGCATACGTTTGATTATTCATCACTTGCTCAAGTGGGATTATCAGCCACAACTGCGATCGCGAAGTTGGTTAGTCACAGTTCAAAGAGAGCGGTCAAATATATCTGATTATCTAGCTGATAGTCCTAGCCTTAAAAAATATATGACAGATGAACATCTAAATAAGATCTATAAAAAAGCAAGACTAGATGCGATCGCTGAAACTGGTCTAGATATGCCCGATGTCTGCCCCTATACAGTTGGTGATGTCGTTAATAGAAATCTACAAATTTAAGTTATTCGCTGCTATTCACTCAAAATAGCCAATCGCCTCTAAACTCTAATAAATTTTCTAATAAATTTATTTCTGGGAAGGGGCGATATTTGTTAGACTAGGAAAAGTGTTTGAAGGCAATTGGCAACAAAGTTGACCATAAACGTTCCAAACCACCCTCACCTACCAATTATTAATTTCTTGTCTTGGAGATAACCACACTATGGCTCGGATGTACTACGACACGGACGCAAATCTTGAATTTTTAGCGGGTAAAACGGTCGCGATTATCGGCTACGGTTCTCAGGGTCACGCCCATGCCCTTAACCTCAAAGAAAGCGGCGTGAATGTCATCGTGGGGTTATACCAAGGCAGTCCCTCATGGCAAAAAGCAGAATCTGAAGGTCTAACCGTAAAAACAGTGGCTGACGCATCGGCGGCGGCTGACTTAATCATGATCTTATTGCCTGATGAAACCCAAAAAGCCATTTATGCTACCGAAATTGCTCCAAACCTAAAAGCAGGCGATACCCTAGCCTTTGCCCACGGTTTTAATATTCACTTTGCTCAAATTGTTCCCCCTGCCGATGTTGACGTGATCATGGTCGCACCTAAGGGACCTGGACATTTGGTGCGCCGTACCTACACCCAAGGACAAGGCGTGCCTGCGTTGTTTGCTGTTTATCAAGATGCAACTGGTCATGCTCGCGATCGCGCTATGGCTTATGCCAAAGGAATCGGCGGCACACGCGGCGGTGTTTTGGAAACGACTTTCCGCGAAGAAACCGAAACCGATTTATTTGGCGAACAAGCTGTACTTTGCGGCGGTCTATGTGCGCTAGTCAAGGCTGGATTTGAAACTCTAGTTGAAGCTGGCTATCAGCCTGAACTCGCGTATTTTGAGTGTATGCATGAAGTTAAGCTGATTGTGGACTTGATGGTTGAAGGTGGCATGGCCAATATGCGCTATAGCATCTCCAACACTGCCGAATATGGCGACTACACCAGAGGTCCTCGTGTGGTTAATGCTGCAACCAAAGTTGAAATGAAGAAGATCCTTTCGGAAATTCAATCTGGTCAGTTTGCGCGTGAGTTTGTCCTCGAAAATCAAGCTGGTAAGCCAGGCTTTACCGCCATGCGTCGTCAAGAAGCAGAGCATCAAATCGAATCCGTCGGTAAGGATCTCCGCGCTATGTTTAGCTGGTTGAAAAAAGTCTAAATTTATTTATTTTCCCCCAACATTCATGAAACAAGAGGCTGAAGCCTCTTGTTTGAAAATAAAAACCGCTATAGCACCTAGGAATGTAGCGGTTTTTATTTGAGTCTGCCACAAAAAATGTAGGGGCAATTCATGAATTGCCCCTACATTTGGTCTGCTATTTTTAGTTTTGAACTGCCGCAGGGACTGGTAGGTTATTGGGAGAATTGGGTTTGTTCTTAATTTGCATATAAGCTTCGATGGTTTGTACGGCTAGAGGGGCCGCGATCGCACTACCACCACCACCACCAGCATTTTCCGCAAAGACGGTCACAACAATTTCGGGCTTTTCATAAGGTGCATATACTGTAAACCAAGCATGGTTTGGACGGGGTGGATCTTGAGCCGTTCCCGATTTGCCAGCCATTGATACTTCTGCGGAACTCAAGGATGACGCTGTACCAAATTCAAATACTGACTTGAGAGCCTTTTGTAAAGCTGCCAAATTCACTGGCGATATATTTAGAGACTGTCGCCATTCTTTAGCATCATTATCTTCTAATAGCAAATGTGGTTTAATCCTAAATCCACCATTGGCAACTGCCGAGGTCATCATTGATACCTGTAGAAGATTCGCTTGCACATCACCTTGACCAATCGACATATTTAAAGTGTTGCCGACATACCAAGGTTCACCAATAATTTTTTGTTTCCATTCAGGATCAGGAACAGTACCTTTAGTTTCCTCTTCCTTAATTTCAATCCCCGAATATTCGCCATAGCCATATTTATGTGACCAATCGGCAAGGTTTCTCTCGCCGACACGCATTCCCACTTGACCGAAGAAAGTATTGCTGCTATAAGCCATTGCTTCATAGAAGCCAATTGTGCCGAATCCAGCCTTGTTGTGATCCCAGAATTGAAAACCACCAATATCAAGATATGGATAGGTGGGCAACATATCGGTAGTGGAGAATTTTTTGCTTTCTAGGGCAGCGGTCATCGTTACCACTTTGAAGGTACTGGCGGGCGGATATACCTGTAGAGTCCGATTGATAAAAGGATGGTCTTTTTCCTGTAGCCTTTGCCATGTTGCCTCAGAAATCTTGCCTGAGAAGAGATTGGGATCATAGGCTGGATGACTGACCATCGCTAATATTTCACCATTGTTAGGATTCATCGCCACAATCCCACCTTGCTGATCCCCAAGAAGTTTTTCAACGGCTTTTTCTAGGTCTAAATCAACTGTTAACTTGACGGCATTGCCTGCTTTAGGTGGTTTCTGTCCTAAAACCCTTAATACTTTGCCAAAAGCATCAACTTCTACCTGTTGACCACCCCATTCGCCGCGTAGCATCGTTTCAAAGGCATATTCTACGCCTGCTTTGCCAATTACGTCCCCTGGTCGGTAGCCTTTTTCACGCAGTCTGGGGAATTCTTCCGCCGTTAATTCGCCAGCGTATCCCAGTACATGGGCGGCGACATCTCCGTTGGGATAATAGCGCACGGCTTCGGGTTCGACTTTAACCCCAGTTAGTTCGAGGCTATGCTCAGAAAGCACGGTTACTAGTTTGGGACTAATGGCGGTGGAAACTCGGACAAGGTTGGGAGAGTTGTATCCCTCCTGCTCTAGCTTGTCGGTAATTGTTTGCGGTGGCACATTCATTAGTTCGGCTAAGCGATTAATAATCTCTCCCCATTTTTCTTTGGGTTGGGCGATCGGCCAGAGATAAACCACATGCGCCAAGCGGCTTGATGCAAAAATATTACCTTTGCGGTCAAACAGTCGTCCTCTTTCGGGTGGTTTGGCTATCAGGCGAATTCGATTATTTTCCGCAAGTTGTTGATTGCGATCGCCCTCAATTAGTTGTAAATAAAAAAGTCGCCCCCCCAAAATTCCAATCAGTACCAATACGCCTAACAAAAACAAAATTGCTGGTCGCAGTCCTTTGCCCATTGAGCGGGTGTTCTCAGCAGGGTTGAAGGGAGAGTTTTGTCGTTGCGTAAAAGACATATTTTTTAAAACAGATTTTTTCGCTAGAATAGTTAGTAACTAGGTCTATTGTATTGCGATTATGAATTCAATGCATGTGCTGTCACTCAGAGGAGCTAAAAAGGCGTGATTGTTACACCTGTCCGTTCCTTGGGACGCAAGTGGAGTAATCTCAGTTTTGCTTCCACCCTCTATCTTGTTCCAGTGCTGGATTTGTTGTTGGACGAAGTACCTGTTGAGTGGCATCCAGAAATAAGGCTAGGTTTACAAGAGGCTTTGGTTAATGCTGTTAAACATGGCAATTGCCTCGATCCATGTAAGCAGATTACGATCAAGTTTTCGATCGTTTCGCAGATGTACTGGTGGGTGATTACTGATCAAGGTGGTGATCTGCAATCTGCTGATTGTAAGGAAGAGCCAACCCCATGTTATGACTTGGAGTGTGGTCGAGGTTTTTATATACTACGCAAAATTTTTGAACAGGTTCATTGGGATAGTAATACACATTGTTTGACATTAGGAAAAAAAATTGATCGACTAGCCAAGCCGATTATCGGCTGATCTTCAAGAAAAATATATGAATACTTTAAGTGTCTGTTGGGTAATAATAATTAAAATCCTTGAAACCTTTATTTGGCGTGAATTTTGATGCTTTTTTGAGTTTGTTATCCAAGGAGACTATTTACTAGAATTTGTTTGTGGTATGGATAATCGGAAACCAATAAAACCTGAGATGTATGTAAATATTTGATAAATGTGTGATTAGAGGCAGATGTTTTCAAATAAAGTTACGAATATACTAACGACATAGAGCCTTATAAGTGTTTATAAGAGGGGCAAATGGCTGAGCATCATCCACTTGGTGATATTGAATATCTCAATGAGAATCTTTTAAATAGTTATCTACCAGAATTTCCTATTTTGAAAGAGCTAATACAAAATGCGGAAGATGCTAAGGCAAGTTGTTTGGACTATGGTTGGATTAATGGTATTTCAAACGCTAAACATCCATTGCTAAAATCTCCTGCTCTGTTCATGCTGGATAATGGCGAATTTACGAATGAAAATGCTAAATCAATAAGATATATTTTGGGTGGTAGCAGTAAACCTAATCAGCAAGACTCAATAGGGAAATTCGGGTTGGGTTTAAAAAGTGTTTTTCATTTATGTGAAGCTTTCTTTTATATCGCACCAGATATAACTGACTGTAGATATCGCACGTCGAATATTTTTAATCCGTGGGCTGGTGCAGAAAACAAAGATGAGTACCATGAAAATTGGGATACTTTCTGTGACACAGATAAAGAATTAATCAAAAAATCCGTAAACTCCATATTGGAGAAACAGGATTATCAAAAACAATGGTTTATTTTGTGGATACCTCTTCGGCAAAGAAGCCACCAAACGATACAAAGTGAAAAAGATATAATTCCTTTATATATAAGAAATGATAGTAATGACTTTTTCGGTAAAACTCCCCCTGATTTTTTGGGTAATAATGAGACAAGAAGACAAATCAATATATTGATGACATTACTGGGAACGGTTAATCTGATTCGTTATTGGGAAAGAGATTTGAATAAACCAAAATTTGAGATTAGACTTGACAAAAATTCAAAACGTCGATTAAGCCTATCTAATCTCGTCAATGATGAAGAACATAAAAATCATAAAAAACGCTCAATCGCAGGAAAAATTTATGATGGGGAAAACGCTTATGATGGAGAAAGCGCACTAAGTTTTGCTGGCTCCGAAGCAATTGCGGAAACGGCTAAATTCAGTAATATAGTTAAATGCTCCGAGTTCCCAGAAAAGTTTAGATGTATAACACCTCACAATGCCATAGTTTTTAGCCAATTAAGTAAAAAATTATCTAATACTCACTCTTCTTTGACACTAAGAACAGCAGTGTTTTTACCAATAGGAGACGATTATTCTATAGAATGCGAATCAAAATATAGTTACTATTTAACCTTGCATGGATACTTTTTTGTGGATTTTGCAAGAACAGGGGTTCTTGGATGGGATAAGAACGATCTCAAAATTGATGTAGCAAAGGATGATGGTAGAAGTTCACTACAGAAAGAGTGGAATTTCTCCCTATATCAAGTTATTCTAAGCCGAATTTTGGAGGAATTTAATCTATTCGTTAATGAATATAAATTGCCTGAATCTGAAGTGTCAGAGCTTTGCAAAGCTCTACATAGCTCTAAATTATTTAAAGAGAAGAGTAACCGTGAGATAATCTGTCAAAACAAGGAGTTTGTTTTATGCATAACTTCTAAGGGCAAAGAGTGGAAATTATTAGATAGAAAAAGAGTCTTACCACTTCCTAAAATTCCTGACTGGGATTTGTTTCCTAAACTAAAAGAAAAAGCAGAAAGCTCTGAATGGCTCTTAACTTTATCGGACGCTCCTAATCTTAGGTTTTCCAACTTGGATTTTGATAAATGGGATGATTCGGAAATCATAGAAGTTCTGAGTAATTTGTCAGAGAAAGATGTACTAAAAGATAGCACTGCTATTAACTTTTTGGTTTTATTTTTTAAGGAACCTTGCCAAAATTCTGTCAGCGATAAAATCCAAAAGGCTCTAATCAAGTTGCTCAAAGAAGGGTTGTCTCAATTATCATGGAGTGAACTTAATCCAAATGTTAGAAAATTAAAAGAATTAGTGAGTTTAATTTCTGCCCCACGAGTTATCTACATCTATACAAAAGATATTGACGAGAGATTTTTCAAATCTTTTGTCAAAATAAAAAAAATTAATGTATTGATGTTACCCAAAGAGCTATTTATAGATAGCCCCCGAAATGGTACGCGACTGCAATTTGAAGATGCAGAAACTTTTATATTAAACCTAAATTTACTTGTCAGTGAATTAAAAAATGGAAAATTAGATTCTAGGTTTTTTACAAGTATACTTAATCTGCTTAGACAAATTCTTGTTCTATCAGAAAAAAACCTGAACAGAATTCTATTAGAGCATCAAGATTGTCGATGCTTGATCGGACAATATCACTTGCAAAAAGAAATAGAATTTTACTCGTATAATGAATTTCTTAATTTAAAGAATAAATCTATTTTATTCAAAGAACCTAGTGATCAAAATCAAAAAAATTTAATAGATTACTTGGTAAAAGCTTCTCACGATATTAAGCCTGTTGTGGTAGACGACAAAATGGCATACCTAATTAAGAATATCCCAGAAATTTCTCCTGCTGTCTGTAGTACTGCTATCTGTAAACGAATATTGGGTGCGAATAAGCATCCGTCTTTAGCGGAACCAGAGAATCGGAAACAACTATTAACTGAATTATTAAAAGAGGTAGACTAAAATGGATCTAGCAATTCGTTATTTATTACATGGACAGCCTGATAAATATAATAGTGAAGAGAAATTATATATTATCTCTAGGTCTATCTCTAGGTCTGATTCGTTATGGTCAAAGTTAGCCCATAAAGTTCTAGAAATTACTGATGAATCATGGAGATTAATTGATAATTCTCTATCCGAGTCAATTTCCGAGGAAAAATTTGGACAAATTGGCATCACTCGACTAACCACGAGTGCAGTTATTGATTTGTTAAAAGAGTTGTTAAAACAAAAACTAGATTGCATTGAGAGAATATTTGATCAAATTATTTTGTCTGATGATGAGAGGCAAGAGATATTAAATGAGATAGGTAAAAATATTGACAATAAAGAGATATGGAAACTATTGCCATTACATAAGTCTTCTGAAAATAAGTTAGTAAGTATTAAACAAAGTACTTATGCTTATCTAGAGAATCCTGATTATAAATTTAGATTAGATCATATAAAGGTAGCTTTAATCATTCAGAATATTAATATTCTACATTATCCAGAAGAAGGATGGATTTCTCAATGGTCTCCTTCTGCTGAGATAAAAATTTTGTTGGAGCAATCTGAACCTCATAATTATACTGAATCAATTTTGCGTGTTTGCCAGTCATCTTCTGATGTCAAAAACGAGTATCGTGATAAATTAAAAAATACTCGATGGTTAAGATTATCAAATGGTGATGCGATCGCCCCTGTAAATATTTTAACCTATCCTGAGTATTTGACTGACTATAAGGAAGATTTAATCAAATTAAACAAAGGTTATTATCTTCAATCTAATTTAAAGAAGCTTCCGAATTATAATTTGATATCTAATCTGTTTACTCAGATTGATATTGAGGATACTTTAATAAAGATTTTAAATATTGTAAAACAAGAATCAATAAATAATCATCAAATAGATAAAGAGATTCAACTTCCGTATATACAACAGATATCATCTGTCAAATTATTTCAAATTATCATTATAATTCTTGAAAATCCAAAAACACTTCAAGGTGATAAGGGCAATATTATTAGGGATCTGCTTGGAAATACTAAATGGCTAATTACTAAAGATAAAATAGCAATTTCCCCTTTTCAAGTTATTGACGAGTCAGATTTAAATGAGGAAATAGAAGAGATTCTTATTAGTACTGAGAATAATGATCTTACAACAAAGTTAAATTTACATGATGATATTGCATCTAATAAAAAAGTTATTCACTTACTCAGTGATAGCTTTTTCATAAAAGATGATCAAGCTTTGAAGGCTGTTGGCGGTATATTGTCTAAATTTTCTAAATATTATCTAGGTGCATTTGCATTTAGTAATGAATTTCCTTTAAAAGATGCCTTAGTTGTATTTAAGGGTATTGACAATAAAAATTTACCTGCGTGGAGTTTAATCGAAAAGACAACAAGAATACATGGCAAGGAAAAATGTAGTCAATATATTTTAACTAATCTTTTAACAAAAGAAATTCAAGAATCAAAATTAATTGATCTGCTTGGCTGGTTGTCTAATAGATATGAATCCACTGACACGCAAGCCATCAAAATTTATAACCAATATCTAATACTAGCAGTTGGTCGTGAGAATTTTGGCTCATCTATTTTACCTCATATATTATTGATTAATCGTTTGGGACAGTGGAAATCTCCCAGTGAACTATGTGTCAATATGCCAAATATTGCTGAACAATATATTTTGGATGAAAAACAGCAAGAAATCATACAAGGTTATCTGGATGAAGGTTCACGTATAGAAGCGGAGCAAGCTATTGATGATCAAAATGCGCGACAAGCACAAGAAAATATAATAACTTTACAAGACTATTTTCAAGATTGGCATTCCCATGTTTATTCAGAATCTATTGGTGCATTTATTTGTTTAATAATTGGAGGTAATCAGGAATTAAGAAAATTTACAAGGACTTTATTAAGAAATAGAGATATAGATTTATTGACTGAAAGATTACTGGGTTCAGTCGTACCACGGTCTTTCTTAATATCTGAGTCTAGAGGAGAAACACAGGAAGTAAAATCCTTAATCAGCGATATTTCTTTCCATGCCGACAAGAGAACTGGAAAAACAAATAATATTTTTGTCAATAATTTAGATCGGTATACTAACAATTTAGTACTAGCTCATCTTAATCCTTCGGAATATAATAGAGAAGAATTGTCTAATTTATTAAAGGAATCCGCTAGGCTTTTAATCCAGAGTGTTTATCAGGTAAGTAATGTAAATCAATCCATAGATAAAGTTTGGGGTAGTTTAATAAAATCTGAACAATTAGACGTTGCAGTTACTCGTAACGTCATCCTAGATAGTGCTTCATCTATTATTAAGTTTTTGAGTGTCCATAACCAACACGAAGGTATTAAACAAACTATTTTAGAGCTAAATGAATCTATATCTAGGCGTGAAGAATATCGAACCTACAACAGAGACTATCAGAATATTGACCATGAAATTTATAGCCTAAAACAACAACTAGGCAATATTTTAGAAGATAATAGTCCAGAAAATACTGCTCCCTCCATTGTGTTGCAAGCAGTCAGAGATAAGATAAAACAGTTTGGATATAAGTTAACAAACATTCCTTTTGAAATATTTCAGAATGCCGATGATGCTTTAGTCGAACTAGAAATGATGGCTCAAGGGCATTCTTTATCATCAGATCGTCTTAAATTTATTATTGAGATTGAGTATAAGAATAAAAATGGGAATGGAAATGAGAATGATACAATTACCATGATGCATTGGGGCAGACCAATAAACTGCTTTGTCCATCCTGATTATCCATTACATGATTATCGCGAAAATGGATTTGGACAAGACTTAGAAAAAATGCTTTCATTCAACTACTCAGATAAAAGAAATGATGATAACAATGTAACAGGCAAGTTTGGACTGGGATTTAAAAGTGTTCATTTAATTTGTAAGCAACCGCTTGCTTTTAGTAATCGTATAGCTTTTAGAATTGTCGGTGGATTACTTCCTAGCCCATTATTAGGAAATAGTAATAGTACAATTAAAACTCAGCGAGATCAACTTGAGCAAAAACTACAAGAACAGAATCAGGACATATTTGATGGAACTGCAATATCCCTGCCAATTGATCCAAGTCTTAATATATCTCCAGATGATACGATTCAAGAGTTTGAAAGATTGGTTGGACTGTTACTTATTTTCGCAAAAAAAATCACGCAATTTAAATGTATTAAAGATAATAATCAGCCTCCAATTATCTGGAATCCTATAAATTTACTTTCCTCATCAAGTATTCAGATTGGCGAGGTAAAAATTGGAATTTTTACAACTAATGCTTTATGTCTAACATTAAGTAACGGGAAATTTGTAATTACTTTAGATAAGAAAGAAGGTAAATTACGAGCTTCATTGCCAAATGATATTGCGAATATTTGGGTAACTGCTCCAACTCAAGAGAAGTTTGAGTTGAAATTTATAATTAATGCTTCATTTGATATAAATACAGGTCGTTCTGAAGTTCTTACCAATCAAAAGAATAATGAACTCTCAAAGAAACTAGGGTCTGAGTTGGGCGAACAGTTATGTCAATTATTTGCATTGACTCAAAACAATTGGAATGAATTTATAGAAGCTCTACAAATTACTGGTACTACTCAGTATGAATTTTGGGAACTAATCTGGAACGAATTAGCAATAAACTCATTAGATAATCAAGCCAAACTAATTCGAGTAATGATGCTTGGTAATAAGGGCATGGGTTATTTTCTTTCTAATTGTCCTGCATTACCTAATGGACTATGGGGAGAATATCAACAGCTAGTTTTACCTAATGAAGTCGTTTATGTCGTTGAAAATATTTTAAAAGATCAAACATTTTTTAATCATGTCTTTCAATGGGAAAGAGTAAAAAGTCATTGCAACCCATCTACCATTATTCACGGAAATGAATGGGGTAAATACAAGAAAATTATTGAGCGTTCTCCTATTCAACAACAGTTCAAAGCAGAAGATTTAATTCTACTTCAAGTTATAAAATGGCAGTTGCTAAACTCTCCCCAAGCTGATACATCAACAGCAAATCAAGTAGGACAACTAATCAATAAAACTTGTCTAGAAAAGATTAAACAATATGGATTTGTTGAGTATCAAAAATTAATCGATTGGCTAAATAAGGTTAAATTTTTAAACCAATCTAACAATTATCAGCCTAATTCCAAGCTACTTGATATAAATAGTCCAGATGATGAAGAAAGATTGCAGTCTGCTTTCGCCCCTGAAGAATATGTTTTGAACCAGCAATACGGGAATACAGGAAAGGACTTTTTCTATGCCTGTCGCTCAAATAGAATCGACAGAAAAGAAGAAGAAAGGTTATTTGAATGGATAAAAAATACCACAGAGAATAAACGTTCAGCAGCTATCGAATACTTAGAGCATCTCAAGATTGTGGATGGTGATTTATTGAAAAGATTGTTGCTTAAATTAAAGCAAGTTAGTTGGCTAAAAGAATTTTTTCCTCCTAAGCAAGACATAGATGGAACTACAGAGACAACAGAGAATGATGGGGATGGTACTTTAGTAGATCCAAGAGATCCACTTGGCAAAAATCCAGAATGGGGTGAACCAGGGGAAGCACTTGCTGGATTGTTCTATAATGATTTTTGTCAAAAGAACCCTAGTTACAGTCTTGAGCAAAGAGGAGGATATGGTTTCAATCATGATTTCTTACTGCGTATTAATGGCAGAGAAATTAAGATAGAAGTTAAAACGACTGCTAGTAAATCATTTAGATTAACCATTTCTGAGTGGAATGAATTAACAAGTAGAAATGAGAATTATGAGTTGTTTGTTGTTGAGCATTCAGGTAGTGCTGTTACTAGAGTTATTCGGATTCAAAATGTTTGGGATACTTTACAGAAAGCACTAGCAAAATTAGATTTACAAGATCCAACATCGGAAACTAAATATATTGAGTCTCTAATTGGTTTACAGCAAGACAATTCAAAGAATATTATTATTCTAAATTGGCATAAACTCATAGATATTTACGGTGAAAGAAGTAATAACGAAAATATTGCATTCTATAGTTGCAATGCCCAACTTGTTTGTGGTCATAGGTCAGTAAATCCGTCTAATCCAACGTTTACTAAGATCATCCCAGTTAACAACGCTAGTTAAAAATATTTGTAAATTATCGCTAAATCGAGTTCAGGAGAGGTCACAATGATTCAGTTATTAGAAAAACTTATAACCGTCGATCGCTTTATCGCTGAATATGGCGATCGCGATTGCTATGAGCTAATTAATGGAGAACTGGTCGAAATGGAACCAACAGGAGCGCATGAGCAAGTCACAGCCATAATTTCTAGAAAACTAAATGTGGAAATTGATCGGCTCGATTTAAATTATTTTATTCCCCATCGCTGCCTGATCAAACTTCTCGGAACCGAGACAGCCTTTCGTCCTGATGCGATCGTCTTGGATCAAGCCCAGATTGCCAGCGAACCATTGTGGTATAAAGAACCTGTAATTACATTGGGCAAATCAATCAAACTGGTGGTTGAGGTGGTCAGCAGCAATTGGCAAAATGACTATGCCCGAAAAGTTGAAGATTATGCATTGCTGGGTATTCCTGAATATTGGATTGTCGATTACTTGGGGATCGGCGGACGTGAATATTTAGGAAAGCCAAAGCAGCCCACAATTACGATTTGTACTCTCGTTGGTGATGAGTATCAGCGAAAACTATTTAGAAACGGCGATCGCCTCATATCCTCAATTTTTCCTGATCTACAACTTACCCCCAACCAAGTTTTTACCGCTACCCTCAGAAATTAAAAGTAAAATTAGGCGGATTTTCCGTTGATCCTAAAGGAAAATATGCGATATTGCATTGATACTTAAAGTATTGACTAGAATTTATTTAGCGTTCACTTAGCGTTCAACAACCGAGCCTGTGGTACAAATACTCGAAAATCCCTTACGGGTTGGTTTACAGCAAGAAAGAACACCAGAACCATTGATCCTCGTCATCTTTGGTGCGTCAGGTGACTTGACAATCCGAAAGCTGGTTCCCGCAATTTACAATCTCAAACAGCAGCGCCGTCTGCCCCCCGAACTCACCATCGTTGGTGTAGCGCGTAGACCTTGGAGCCACGATTATTTCCGTGAGCAGATGCGCGAAGGTGTAGAAAAATTCTCGTCGGGGATCGGAGCCGAGCCAATTTGGCAAAACTTTGCCGAAGGCTTGTACTATCAATCCCTCGACATGAGCAAGCTCGAAGATTATCACAAACTTGATGAATTTTTGACCCAACTCGACAAAGAAAGGGGTACTCGTGGTAATCGCGTCTTTTATTTAGCGGTTTCACCCAATTTCTTTATTGATGGGATCGAGAAATTGGGGCAAGCAGGGATGATTAAAGATCCCAATAAAACCCGATTAGTCATCGAAAAACCCTTTGGACGGGATCTTGCCTCTTGTCAGGAACTCAATCGTGTTGTCCAGAAATCTTGCGATGAGAAACAGATTTATCGCATTGACCATTATCTTGGTAAGGAAACTGTCCAAAATCTTTTGGTTTTGCGTTTTGCCAATGCCATTTTCGAGCCTCTTTGGAATCGCCAATTTATCGATCATATTCAAATTACAGTTGCCGAAACTGTTGGCGTAGAAGATCGGGCTGGTTATTACGAAAACTCTGGCGCACTGCGCGATATGTTGCAAAATCACTTGATGCAACTTTTTTGCTTGACTGCGATGGAGCCGCCCAACGCGCTTGATGCCGATTCATTGCGAAATGAAAAAGTTAAGGTAATTCAGGCGACAAAATTGGCGGATACGCGCAACCTCAATCGCTCCTGTGTCCGCGCTCAATATAGCGCTGGTTGGATGAAGGGTAAGCAGGTTCAAGGTTATCGCGATGAACCAAATGTGAATCCAGCATCCCTTGTGCCGACCTATGTGGCGATGAAATTTGAGGTGAATAACTGGCGTTGGCAGGGAGTTCCCTTTTATTTGCGAACTGCCAAACGGATGCCGAAAAAAGTCAGTGAAATTGCGATTCAGTTTCGTGATGTTCCCCATTTACTATTTCAGTCAGCAGCCAAACAGGTCTCACCCAACGTACTCACCTTACGGATTCAACCAAATGAGGGGATCTCTCTCAGGTTCGAGGCGAAGATGCCTGGGGCTGACCTGCGATCGCGATCAGTAGAAATGGACTTCGGCTATGGCAAGACCTTTGGGATCGAAGGTTCCGATGCTTACGATCGCCTATTACTTGACTGTATGTTAGGGGATCAGACCCTATTTACTCGCGGTGATGAAGTGGAAGCAGCTTGGAAAGTGGTGACTCCCGCCCTTGCGACTTGGGAATTACCCAATGATCCCAGCGTGGTTCCTCAATATGAAGCAGGAACATGGGGACCAACTGAAGCCGAACAACTGCTCGAACGTGATGGGCGGCAGTGGCGGCGACTATAGGATGAGAAAAAGCACCCGTGGGGTGCTTTTTCTCATAATTTTTCTTATCCAATAGTGATGTTTTCAGAAATATATGAGTACACAAACTTCCGTAGTATCTTTGCAAGCTCCCAAGGATGTCTCGGTATCTCAAGTCGAGGCGGAACTAAGCAAAATCTGGCAGTCCTATGGCGAAAACTCGGCAGCTAGAGCTTCCACTTTTAACCTATTGGTCTATGAACCCGAAACCATTGGTGTTGCATCGCGCATGGCTTCCGTTGATGCGATCGCTTCTCAAAGTCCATGTCGAGTGATCGATCTCGTAACCCAAAAGGGAGAGGATCAAGGCATATCCGCACAAGTCGCCGCTTATTGTCCGATTCAAAAAACTCGTAGTTCTTTAGTTTGTGGTGAGTACATCACTCTCTCTGGTGCAAAACTTGCCTTTGAGCGGGTACATAGCATTCTCCCCGAATTATTGATCCCCGATTTACCCATATTTCTATGGTGGAAAGACAGTCCCGAACCAAATACGCGGATGTTTGAGAAGCTGGTTAACTTAAGCGATCGCTTAATCGTTGATTCAGCGTCTTTTGTGGAATCTGAAGCAGATTTGCTCAAAGTTCAAGGCATGATTCAGGCGCATACCCAAGTTGCCGATCTCAATTGGCAGAGACTTGCGCCTTGGCAAGAACTCACTGCCCAAGCCTTCGATCAACCCGATCGCCGCGCCGCCGTGTGGGAAATTGATGGGATCACCATTGACTATGAGAAAGGCAATAGCACTCAAGCGCTAATGTTTTTAGGCTGGATTGCGAGTCGGTTGGGATGGAATCCGATTGAACGCAATGTCGAAGGTGGCGATTACAACCTCGATCATATTATTTTTGAAGGACAGAATAATATCAAGGTCAAAGCGGAATTGGCAGCGATCCCCGTCGGCGATCCAGGCGAAGTTGTTGGTGATTTGATCGGGTTAAGGTTGACGGCTTCCAATCAAAATACTGAAGCTTGTAATGTGTTCTGTTCTGAATCTACAGGCTGTATGCGGATGGAAGCGGGCGGCAATGCACAAAACTATCGTGTGCATCAGGTGTCACCTTTGTCTGATCAAAGTGCGGATACTCTGCTCGGTCAGCAGTTGCAGCGTTGGGGGCGTGAGGTTCTCTATGAGGAAAGTCTTGCTCTTGCGGTGAAAATAATTTCTTTGTAATAATTAGGTTTTGAACAGTAGAGGCGATTCATGAATTGCCTCTATTTTCGCCTATTCATCAATAGCTATAATAAAAACATCGCGTTTGAATTAATAATTTAGTCAATCAGAGTAAATTTATGACTGCAACACTTGTCAAACCGTCATTACTAATTCATGAGATTTGCGTTGAGAGATTTGGCAATCTCAATCTGTTTAAGTTTAGCGATCGCTTACAGGATCGGATGGAGTTGCTTCTAGAGAAAAGAAAAGTGGAGCCGCTTTCTATTGAAGAGATTCCTGAGTTAGAAACTATTGGGGAGCTAGATCGAATTTTTACACACATGAATGCCATGCTTGCTGCCCAAAATGTCAATTCCTGATGCCATAAGGCAAATTGTACGAAAACGGGCAAAATTTGTTTGTGAATATTGCCATTCTCCAGAGCGACTTAGTGCTTCTCGATTTACGCTCGATCACCTGATTTCTGTATCTCTGGGAGGCTCGGATAATGTTGATAATCTTGCGCTTGCTTGCCGCCGTTGTAATGAGAGACGCTATAACTTTGTTGAGGCGATTGATCCCCAAACTCAGGAAGTCGTGCTAATTTTTAATCCTCGCAAGCAATACTGGTCAGAACATTTTGTTTGGACAAATAACGCTACTGAGATTAAGGGGATTACGGCAGTCGGTCGAGCAACCTGCGATCGCTTTGATCTTATCGATCTGAGATATCCGCAGGAGGACTCGATCCGCGCTACAAGACTTTTTTGGACTCAAACAGGGCTACATCCGCCAGATGATGATGTATGTGAGGTTTAAGTAAGTTGGATTTGGATGAGGATAGTCAACTTTGTAGTACAGCGATCGCCTATTCATTTCACGGAGAAAATCGCTTAATTGATTGCTGATAGGTTTATGAGTGTGGCGATCGCAAGATCGATAGTTGCTAGAATATCGAATATATCTAAATATCACAAATTTATGTTTAGAGATTCAAAGTTTATCAGCAGATCTCATGATGTTATGGGGGGTACGACTGTATTCTCAAACACAAGAGTTCCAGTGCAAACACTTTTGGATTATCTCAAAGCGGGAGAGTCCATTGATGATTTTTTGGATGGTTTTCCAACTGTAACTAAAGAACAAGTTATTTACTTTTTGGAAGAGTTAGGAAGAACATTTTTCACTGCGGCGGCGTAATATGAGAGTCCTTTTAGATGAGTGTATTGATCGCCGATTTGCTAGAGAAATTGTTGGCTATGAAGTAAAAACAGTTCCGCAGATGGGATGGGCAGGAGTCAAAAACGGTAAGCTTTTAGCTCTCGCAGTAGAAGAGTTTGATGTCTTTGTGACGGTTGATCGCAATTTGTCTTTTCAGCAAAATCTTCCTCAGTTTGATATTGCGGTAGTGGTTTTGCAAGCACCATCAAATAGTTTGGCTGCGCTTAAGCCTTTAGCTTCAAAGCTTTTAGCTGTTTTAGATTCTGCAAATAAGGGTCAGGTTACAACTGTTGCGGGATGATATTGCCTCTTACTTATTATCGCCTATTCATTTCATGGGTAAAATCGCTTGATTGTTGATAGGTCTATGAGTGTGGAGATCTCAACGGGTTAATTTTATAAAAAACAATTATGTCAAGTGTTAACAAACCAAAATTTATAATATTTTCTCAGCATGGATTAAGTGATACAAACAGTGAGATGCTTTCTCTAGCGCAGAAAGTCGCGCCGCCAAATTCTCACATTGTTGCTCCAAACTTGGGGATTGTGAAAACTTATTTCAAGATTGAACCTTTAATTAATAAAGTTGAAGAAGAAGCTTCGCAAGCATTTGAGAAATATCCGAATATACCTGTACGAATTATAGCTACTTCTTTGGGTGGGGTGATTTGGGTAGAAGTATTATCTCGTAATCGAGAGTGGTGGTCAAAAATTGAATCTTTGGTATTGTTAGGATCGCCTATTGGTGGTGCAGACCTTGCCAGAATGATTGATCCTTTTGGCTGGGGTATTGGCATGGCTAAATATCTGGGCGAAAATCGGCGACCTTTGGCAGAAAAAATTACGGCAGTAATTCCAACATTAGTAGTGGCAGGAAATACCACAGGTGGTAGCGATGGAACTGTTACTATTGAGTCTACTAAGCTTAAACACGCTCATTTCGTCTGTATAAATGGTGTAAGCCATCCCGCAATAAAATCTGCTCCTGCGGTGGCTAGGACAATTCAGGTATTTTGGGAAAAGCCGAGGAAACCTGTACCAGCCCCAAAAGTTACCCTGATTTCAGAGTTAATAGAACATTTTCGTAGAGTGCAAGGCATTACTGATGCAAATTCAGCAGATGTCCAATATGCCAACATCGTTCATTCCTTTGCTGATGGGACTACTATCCGAACTTGGATAAACGGGTTTGGAGTCTATCATGTATTTATCGTCAGTGTAGATAGAAGATGTCAATATGCTGGATTTGTTGGATGGGTACACATTGCTGGTCTAGAAACAGCTATAGATAAAGCAAAAAAAATATTTTGAGAATATTAGCCTTATGAAGATATAAATTTGACTTTTATCTTCTATTTCCTATAATATTGTCATTATACTATTCTTTACCTAAAAACATGCTAGATCCATTCAATTCTCTTTTAGGTGCTATCAATCCTCTTACTCAAGTCTATGAAAAGATCCATGATTCCGTTGATCAATGGAATAGTCCAGCACAAACTGCTAATCAGATATCGAGTGTTGCTGAACAAGTGGTAGATCTACTCAATGAAGTAGAAGGTATGACGCAAGCTCACAGTAGAGATTTCAAAAATGCAACTCCCAGATTTACTCTTCGCGATGGTTCTGTCCTAAAGGTTTTTAAAAATCCTGTAGGTGTTAATCATGTATTTATTGCGGATGACCAAGGAAATATGATTTTTGGTGGTTTTGTTGGTTGGATTCATGCAGATGGGCTAAATCAAGCTATAGCAAGAATTAGATGCGATTTCACTTAATTTTAACTGTTTAGTGGTTAAGCGATCACAGTTTAGTTATTTTTTTGAGGGCGATCGCGTTTTTGTGGATAGTTGGGCGATCGCGTTTTTGGTGAGTGGATGATGGGCGATCTCATTTTTGAGGATGGATAGCCGATCGCCATACATTAGTTCTGTTTAAATACTTCCTCAATATCTCGTGAACCATGAATCAACCGAATCACATCAATACCACCCTCAATCTGCTGATAAAACACAACATAATTTCCAATAGGAAAGCTCCGTAAATCTGGCAACAACTCTGGTCTTTTTCGTCCCAAACCCGAATTCTGAGCCAAAGTCAACAACTTACTTTCCATTCGATCTAAAAAATTATCTGCTCTATCTGGACTATCATCCGCAATATAATCCCAAATATCTAACAAATCCAACTCAGCAAGCGGACGCTTCAGAATGATTGCCATTGTTACACCTGCTTCTGTTGCTTGCGTTGCCGTGCCTTTGCCTTCACTGCCTGTATATCAAGGGGCGTAGCATCACCACTATCTAAACCCGCCTGAATATCTTGACGTAACTCCTGCAAACGCAACTGCTGAAGTTGATCTCGTTCTTGCAACAATCTCAACCCCTCACGCACAACCTCACTGGCAGAATAGTACAAGCCAGTCTTAACCTTTCCCTGTATAAAGGTTTCCAGTTCAGGTGTTAGAGACACATTCATAAACCTAACCTTCTAAGTAATCTTGATAGTAATATTCTCGCTGTAATAACAGTAAATAGCAATAATTGTTATCAAATTTATTAGTATTATTTGCTTCTGATTGGTGAATGATTACGCGATCGCGTTGTTATGTGGTGATCATTAGGCGATCGTGTTTTGTGAGGGCTGATTGGGCGATCTCGTTTTTATAAGGTGATGATTGGGCGATCGCGTTTATACAATTAAACTTAACCCATCACCCTTTCTTTCGCTTTCTCATAAGCAGGATCATGAATATCGAAACTAATCACCCTTACCCTTTTCGGCGTAGGCTTTTCAAAAATTCGATAGACAAGCCTATACTCTGCATCATCAAAGGCAATCTCCAAAGCATGATAACCACGCAAATCACCCTAACTTATGACAACTCAAAATCCCACCAGTATCAGGAGTTGATTGCAAAATCGGCTTGAACAAATCCTCAAAATCAGCCTTCAAGACTGTCGGCAAATTTGGTAAATCTTCTGATACCACAAGCGGATGCACCTGCAAAAAATACTTAGCGCGTATAGCCACGCAGCTTAATCTCCCTATTCACCTGTTCCAAATCAAACTCATCATCTAGAGTTCCCATCGTCACCCACTCATCTTCGTTAATAGGTTTAGCAATGCGCTCAATTGCCTTCGACTCAGCAGAACTCAAAACTAATCGATTTTCTCTTTGCAACTTCTCCGCGATCGCCTCACGCAACCAATTCATCCGCCCCTGTGAGGGCAAACTACTAAAAACGTCAGACTTTAAAGAAACTGTGACGCGCTTAGTTATGCCTTTTGCTGTCACTTAAGTACCTCTTCAACTCAATACACTTATTCTATCCTAGCGCAATGACTATAGGCGATCGCGTTTTGGATAAGGTGATGATTGGGCGATCTCGCTGGCTTTTATCACAAGCCATTTCGGATCGAGACAGAAACAGCTATAGCATTAGAAATGAAAGATGAAGGATCAGTAATTCGAGGGCAAACTACTAAAAACATCAGACTTTAAATTGGAGTAAGAGCAAAGCTATTTGCAAACTGTTCAAAACTGTTTAGACTATTGGAGTCATTCTTTTTGTCTGGTTGATAATAGTGAATTGTGTGGATAAATTGGTCAGTTCCCAAAGTCAAAACTTTGACTTTCCAGACTAGATTATTACTAGATAACTTTCCAGTATTTGTCTCTCTAAATTCCTTAGTGAATTCTTTTTTTGAACCGAATTTTGCGCCTTTGATTTTAGGATTAAATGGAATAGTAACTAAATCTTTGGCAGTTTCCGAACCATCATTAAAAGAATTAGAATTATTAGAAGCTTTAGCATCAATAATCGGGTTCCTTGCCACGATCGCATAAACTTGTTGGCTCTCTTGTAACTTCTGCTCTAATTTTGCTGGATTAGAATTATCTTCCCCTTTTAGAGCTTCAGAGCTTGGCGTAAAAATCACCATACTCGCGCCTGAAGGTTCTAAACCTAAATCGATTACTTTCCATGCCGCAGGATACCGCAACATATAACCTGCGCCGTTGTACTTAGCTGTCAATTCTGGTTTAGCATCCTCAGAGCGACAAAGTTCAATTTTGCTAGCATCTTGATTAGTTTGCAAGATATAACGTATGTCTTCCGCGATTAAGGCAACTTCAAAACCATCTTGAGTCGGTGGAACGGTTTGACATAAATCGCTAATATTGGCGACCTGTGGCTTTTGTGACTCGACCGAAATAGATACATTAGTCGATAGATTTAGTTGCGATCGCAAATAATTTGTCGCTTTTTCGGTTGATGTCGATACATTACCCGTTGAAGAAATTTGCTGACAGCCAAAAAGTAAACAGGCGATCGCGAGCATCGCCAGATTTGAGCGTAACCGCAATCCTAAATAAGCCCCTGAATATATTTGAAATTTTGACATAACATAAAACGAGATAGAGAAGTTATCATATAGCGGTTTTGATTTTGCCATAGACAAAACAAAAAACGTCAACCATTGCTGTAATTAAAAAATAAATGGATATCAAAACATTCGTATTTCCCGCGATCGCTACTATCGGCGCGTTATTCGTTTACTTTGGATTAGGTATTGGAGTAGGTATTGCTCGCGTCAAGTATAAAATCTCGCCACCACAAACTACTGGCAATGAAGACTTCGAGCGAGTTTATCGCGCTCACCAAAATACCCTCGAACAAATTGTCATATTCTTGCCATGTTTATGGTTATATAGCATTTTTGTAAACCCTAACTGGGGCGCAATTTTAGGTGCAGTATGGATTGTGGGACGGATTGCCTATGCATGGGGGTATTATGTCGAAGCAGGTAAACGAGCCGCAGGAAATGCGATCGCTTCTTTAGCACTGTTAGCACTCATGTTTGGAACATTATTTAATCTCGTGCGCGGAGTTTTGTTCGGCTCCTAAATTTCATAATCAAAAGCGTCATAATAACTGAGTATAAATACTTAACGAATTTAGTGAAATCGATATGCCTAAACTCATTGCGATCGCCGCCAGCTTTTATTTTGTTTGTCTTGCTTATTTCGGATTTGTCCCTGCGGTTTCCGCTAATTCGACCATCTCATCTCTCTCTCACTTAAATTCGGCGACGATCGCCGCACCTATCACAATGGCACTTTTTTCTTTTTCGGGTACACGCCCCACTAACCTCGGCGTAAATGATGGCAAATTGCGCGACTGTCCCAATTCACCCAATTGTGTTTCCAGTCAGAGTATCGATGCTGAACATAAAATTGCGCCCTTGAGCTATACAGGCGATGCTGCTAAAGCGTTAGAAGATCTCAAGTCGGTGATTTCTAGTTTGCCTCGCACTAAAATTATTACCGCCAAGGACAATTATATTTATGCTGAATTCACGAGCGCTCTAATGGGCTATGTCGATGATGTCGAGTTTTACTTGAATGCCGACAAAAAAATCATCGAAGTGCGATCGGCTTCTCGCTTAGGTGAGTCAGATCTAGGCGTAAATCGCGATCGTATCGAAACAATTCGCGCAAAAATTGCCTAGATTGCTTAAGAATAATGACAATTTATGGGTAGTGGCAATTCATGAATTGCCACTACCCTTTTTATTTGCTTATCGCACAAATAAACGATGCATATCAATCAATCGATACCATTGAGATTTACAATGAGCATTGGTAAAGACTTTAGGAAATTTTATGGGAATCGCTGTTGGTTTGGTTGAGGTATTAGGACATCCTCCCGCCCTTTCTGTCGCTGACACAATGGTTAAGGCTGCCAATGTCACATTTGTTGGCTATGAAAAAGTAAGCGGCGCTCGCCTGACCATCATCGTCCGTGGACCCGTTGGCGATGTCCAGAAAGCTGTCGCCGCAGGTGTCGAAGCTGCCAAACAAATTGAAGTATTGAGTAAGAAAGATAAAGCCCTGTTCCTCTCCTCAACGGTAATTCCCCGCCCTCACGCTAATGTCGAGGCAATTACAAAAACAATGCGCTTTAGCGATGCTTTGGAACAGTTCCGCTAACAAGGAAAAAGGCAAAGGGAAAAAGGCAAAATAAGAGCTAAAGAATGAAGATTTTGGTTTTGCATGGTCCGAACCTAAATATGTTGGGTTTGCGGGAGCCAGAGGTCTATGGTCGTGATACATTAGCCCAGATTAACGATCGCCTGACTCAGGATGCAGTAGAGTTGGGCGCGGATGTGAGCTTTTTGCAATCTAATCATGAAGGTGTGCTGATTGACGCGATTCATGCGGCTTTTCAAGTAAAGCAGGGGATTTTGATCAATCCAGGGGGATTGACCCATACGAGTGTGGCGCTGCGCGATGCGATCGCCTCGGTAAATATTCCTACAGTCGAAGTCCACCTCAGTAATATTCACAAGCGCGAAGAATTTCGTCATCATTCGTTTATTGCACCAGTAGCGATCGGGCAGATTAGCGGTTTTGGGGCAGAGAGCTATCGTTTAGGACTCAGAGCTTTGGTTAGGCATATAGCAAGTCGTACTGCTGGATAACTTAGAATAGATTTACTACAGGCAGGTTTTTGTGAGGCTAAATCCATGACGCTGCAACCTTTGACTTCTGAATCTGTTATTGCACCCGAAATTTCCCCAAATACCACGCCAGAGATTGATTATCCTGATAGTGACGGCAATCCTATGTCTGATAATACTGAGCAGTATCGCTGGATCGTGATGATCAAAGAAAATCTAGAGATCATGTACGCTGATGATCCCAATATATTCATTGCAGGAGATCTGCTTTGGTATCCTGTGCGCCACACCCCAAAACGGACTGCTCCTGATGTGATGGTAGCCTTTGGTAGACCAAAAGGAAGACGTGGCTCCTATAAACAATGGATGGAAGACAATATTTCGCCACAGGTTGCGTTTGAGATTCTCTCACCCAGTAATAAGGATCGACGCGGGATTGATTCCTTAGAAGAGAAACTTGAGTTTTATGAAAAGTATGGTATTCAAGAATATTACATTTACGATCCCGATGATCTGATTTTGGAAGGTTGGCAACGTCAAGGCGATCGCTTATTCAGAATTGCATCGATGATCAGTTGGGTCAGCCCCCTTTTAGGAATCAGATTTGATTGGGTCGCAGGTGAAGAACTAGTAATTTCCCGTCCTGATGGTCAGCGTTTTCTGTCACCTGTGCAGTTAGCAAAGCGATTACAACAGACAGATCTTCAACTAAAATTAGAAACTCAACATTCCGAACAAGAGACTTTACGTGCCGATCGCCAATTTCAACGTGCTGAGAAAGAGTACCAACGCGCCGAGCTAGAAGCTCAACGCGCCGAGCAGGAATCTCAACGTGCTGAACAAGAAGCTCAACGCGCTGAACAAGAAGCTCAACGTGCTGAACAAGAACGTCAACGCGCCGATCGCCTTGCGGAGAGACTAAAAGCATTAGGAATTGATGAAATCTAGTGATTACCATGCCAGAACCTTCCCATTATTGGATTGTTAATGTTCGGATTCCTAATTGTTTTATTGATGAGGAAATGCAACCGCAATCTCTAGAAACTACTCTAAATCCCACATTACAGCGCGATCGCTTATTTCCCTGTCATCTAGAAATTTGTAATGGTCAAATAAAGGCGATCGCTCCTAATTTACCAGATGCACTCACCAACCAAATCGACACCGAAAGTTTATCGGTAATGGATGGAAAGCATGGGATTTTGATTCCTTGTTTTGTGGATTTGCATACTCACCTCGACAAGGGGCATAGCTGGGAGCGTAATCCTAATCTCGATGGTACGTTTGATGGCGCAATCAAGGCGATCGGTCGCGATTGTTCGGAGCAGCGTAATTGGACTTATGACGATCTCTATCGACGCATGGAATTTGGGCTGAAATGTAGTTATGCTCATGGCACAAAAGCAATCCGCACCCATTTAGATTGTCCACCACACCAATTTAAAACTAGTTTTCAAGTGTTTCGAGAATTGCGCGACAAGTGGAAAGATAAGCTAACTCTGCAAGCGGTATCATTGGTACAACTTCCATTTTTCACAACGCCCGAAGGAGAACAGTTTGCCGATGCGATCGCTGATTTAAACGGTGTGATGGGTGGTGTTGCTCATATAATCCCCGAATTAGATCATTCTTTAGATCGGATGTTTACATTAGCGACAGAACGAAATCTCAGTCTTGACTTCCATGCTGATGAGAATAATGATCCACAATCACGAACTCTCCATCATATTGCCGAAGCCGCGATCAAACATGATTTTAATTCTCAAATCGTCTGTGGTCATTGCTGTAGCTTAGCTGTGCAAGATCAAGAAACTGCTGAAAATACGATCGCTTTGGTTAAAGAAGCAAATATTGGTATTGTCAGTTTGCCGATGTGTAATTTATATCTACAGGATCGAATTGCCGAAAGAACTCCGCGCTGGCGTGGTGTGACTCTAGTTCGAGAACTAGATGCAGCAGGGGTAAGCGTGGCTCTATCTAGTGATAATTGTCGCGATCCTTTCTATGGATTTGGTGATCACGATCTGTTACAAGTTTTTAGTATGGGAACGAAAATTTGTCATCTAGATATGCCCTACGATAACTGGATCGAATCCGTAACTTCTCGCCCTGCATCGCTCATGGGTTTAGATCATGTCGGCAAAATCAGGATTGGTGAACCTGCGGATTTAGTTCTATTTAAGGCGCGTAGTTATAGCGAGTTGTTGTCTCGTCCCCAAAGCGATCGCCTTGTGTTCAGAAAAGGCATAGCGATCGATACGACTCTTCCCGACTATGCTGAACTTGATGATTTACTAATTTAGAGCACTTGCGGGGATGATGGTAGTTTGATTTTTCTTTAAATTTACTTAAAAACAACGGTAATGTGTCACACTTGTTGGAAGACATAGTAACATGGATAAGAATAAGTAGGAAAAGAAAGATGGTATTTGAAGCAGTAGAATGTCCAACCTGCGGAGGTGTAAACATCCACCGACACGGACAAAGTGCCACAGGCAAAAAGCGATACATTTGCCTAAACACAGAATGTATGCGAAAGACATTTATTCTTGATTACACCTATCAAGGGTATCGTCCAGAGGTAAAACAACAAGTTGCCGAAATGGCGGTCAATGGCAGTGGCCTTAGAGATACAAGTCGAGTATTAAAGATTAGTCCGAATACTGTCATCAAAGAATTAAAAAAAAAGAGGAAGACATCGAAGCTGTTAACTATCCTCTGCTAGAGCAGCTTGACATAGAAACACTGGATGTTGACCTTTATCAAGTAGAAGAAGCTGAAATGGATGAGATGTGGAGTTTTGTTTGCAGCAAGAAAGAGCAAAGATGGCTATGGCACGCCATTGATCATGTGACTGGAATGGTATTGGCTTATGTTTTAGCCCCGCATAAAGATGAAGCTTTGGTTAAACTGGTGAATCTGCTGAAACCGTTTGAAATCAAGCGTTTTTTTACGGATGCATGGGTGCATACGAAAGGATTCTTGATCCTCACACTCATCTAATCGGCAAGAAAAATACTCAGAAGATTGAACGAAAACATCTAACTTTGAGAACGAGGATTAAGCGTTTAGCTAGAAAGACGATTTGCTTTTCTAAATCCACTGTGATGCATCATATTGTCATTGGTCTGTTTATCAACAGATATGAGTTTTCGTTTCAACCTCATTAAACCTTCCAACAAATGTGACACATTACCGAAAACTCACAGACTTAGGACAAAGTATTCCCGAATCAAGGGTATACTGCCAACTAAAATTGCGATCTAATTGCTATCTAAAAGTGAACCGTGAGCCTATATGACTGAATCACAACATAGCACCTCTCCAGCTAATGCTTCAGATATCACGCCTGTTGATCCTGCTCATACAGGCTTAAGTGAAGCTGAAGTTTTAGAGCGAAAACAACGCGGCGATCTTAATGTCGTGGTCATGCGCTCTAGTCGCACTTACAAAGATATTTTCCAAGAAAACGTTTTTACTTTATTTAACGTTACCTTTGGGGTGGTGTTAATCCTGCTGACAGCGCTCGGACAATTTACCGATGCCATCTTTTCGGGATTTTCCGTGTTTATGAATATTTTGGTGGGGGTTGTCCAAGAAATTCAAGCAAAGTTGACCTTGGATAAACTAGCGTTGTTGTCAGTACAGAAGGTAAAAGTGCGCCGTAATGGACAATCGCAGGAGATTCCCGTTGGAGAGGTGGTGCGTGATGACTTGATTGAGATAAACCCAGGCGATCGCGCTCCTGTCGATGGAGCAGTCTTGATTTCCCAGAATGTGGAAATGGATGAATCATTGCTAACGGGAGAATCCGATCCTGTAGCAAAACAGATTGACGATATAGTTCTGTCGGGTTCCTTTTGTTTAGCAGGAAGCTGTGTGTTTCGCGCCGATAAGATTGGCAATGAAAGCTATGCCGTGAAACTATCCCAGTCATCGCGAGTTTATAAGCGTGTATTTACGCCTTTGCAAAAAAAGATTGATGTTTTAGTCGAAATTTTAGTGCTGGTGCTGATTGTCGCAGCTTTTTTGCATGTGGTTTCTAGCCTTAATTCAGGGCGTACCGTTGTCGATACGATTCGTTATGCTTCGGTAATCATTAACAGTTTTGTGCCAGCAGGGTTAATTCTCTCCATTAGTGTCGCTTTTGCGATCGGCGCAGTGGAAATCAGTAAAAAACGCACATTAATTCAAAAAATTAATGCTGTCGATTCGATGAATAGCGTCAGGATTTTATGCACTGATAAAACGGGAACGCTCACTCAAAATAAACTGATCGTCAAATCGATTGTGCCATTAGGAGATACCGATGAAGATTCACTGCGCGAGCTAATTGCGCTCTATACAAACCTAATGGGAACTCAAAATAGTAGTGCCAAAGCGATGGCTGCTTTTACTGACAAGCCCCGATCGCAGTCGCAATTTGTCAGCGAGATTCCCTTTAGTTCCAGTCGTAAATGGGGCGCGATCGCCATTGATATCGGCACGACAATTATGGTCGGTGCACCTGAAATTTTACTCACCAATCCTGAAATGCAGGAGGAGGCAAAACAATATGCACGTCAGGGTTTGCGAGCGATCGCTGTCGTCACCAGTGAAGATAACATTGATACAGCCGATAAAAATCCTGCCTTACCCAACAATCGCCGCGATCGCGGTTTGGTATTACTAGAAGATAGTCTCCGCCCCGATGTGATTAAGACGATCGCCGAATTGCAAAACAAAAATATTCGTCTCAAAGTTATCTCAGGAGACAGTGTGGAAACGGTGACTTCGATCGCCCGTCAAGCAGGAATTGCTGTTCCCGATGATGCAGTTTTCACTCAAAAAGATTTAGAAGCAATGGAGGCTCATACCTTCAGTCAATCCGCCGCCACTGGTTCCGTATTTGGTAGAATTACGCCAGACATGAAACGCCGCCTGATTTCGGCAATGGTGAAGCGCGGTGGCTATGTGGGTATGGTCGGCGATGGAGTTAATGATGTGCCTGCGTTTAAAGAAGCACAATTAGCGATCGCCATGAATGACGGCGCACAAATTAGCAAAGATGTCGCCGATATTGTTCTATTAGATAATAATCTCTCCGCCCTTCCCCAAGCCTTCGCCGCAGGTGATGACATCAAACAAAAGATTCTCTCGTCAGCGCTGCTTTATCTCACCAAGAATATCATGGTGATTTTGACGATTTCCTTTGCAGGATTTGTGCAACTTCCCTTTCCCGTAGAGCCGCGCCACATGACGGTGTTAACAATGGCAGTGGTTGGTTTGCCGACTATCTGGATCGCGTTTGGTTGGCTGAAGCCAAAACGTCTTGAAAACTTCTTGCGTGATGTTTTGGGTGCTAGTTGCCTAGCAGGACTTTTTGGGGCGATCGCTATGACCACGGGCTATGTATTTTCCTATTACATTAGTGGCTGGGCGCTGCTGAGAATTCCCAATGGTTCAACTATGCTGGATTCCGATACTTTTCAAGATATCGCCAGAGGTCAAGCCCAATGCGTCAGTACCTTTATCGGCACAATCTTCTGTCTATTTGTATTTTGGAGTCTGACTGATATTTCTCTATGGAAAATCCGTACCTTTGCCAAAAATTCCACATCCGCAATTCTTGGATTTGTCTCAGTCGGATTGTCGCTCTTTTTAATGCTTTTGTTTCCTAGCTTTTTTCAAGTCGCCGTCCCTGATCAATTTGGCTGGACGATGATTCTCTTTTTGCCAACATCAAGTTATTACCTCTTACGCATGTTGCAATCTAGCAAGCTATTTCGCCATTTGCCTCGTTATCTCAGCCAGCCTTGACATCTACCCCGCACCGAAGTGACGGAGAAACCTAAGTCGTGAGTCTTAGGTTTCTGCCTTAACAGATTTGCTCTGTTCGGGTCTTACAGTCGCTCCACAGACATTCACCGCAAGCCCTGCGGCAAGAATATTTTTCGCAGCATTCACATCCCTATCGGGATGTGTACTGCACCTAGGGCAATCCCACTCTCTGACATTTTTTCGATAAAAAACCCGCAAGAGGCAATCCTGCGGGTGAAAAATTATGTAGATACGTCGCTAGTAATTTAAGTATGTCGCTTTTTACTATTTTCCGTAGTGACTCAACTCACAGGTAAAGGGTCATCATTCCGCAGATTTTTTGTGACAGAGAACACTTACCGATTTTTGCCATAAAAAAACCCGCAGGAGGCAATCCTGCGGGCGAAAAATTATGTAGATACGTCGCTAGTGATTTGAGTATGTTGCATTTTAGTAATTTTTGGAGTGACTCAACTCACAAACATACCGAGATCATTAAACATACTTCCTGTGACAACGATCACACACTTGATCCTCGGTTCTAACCAGTTTAATTTTCAAGATATTCTGTCCAACCTATTGTACTAATAAGCACTTTTGCAGATCTGGCTTATTAGTATAAGAAATTAGGGATATGTTACATCTTGAGAATCGCTAATCATTTCCAAATAATTTCTAAGTCATTAACTATTGCTGAAATTTACCCATGTAACTTTCAATTGAAGTCCCAAAAATTAACCCGCAAGAGGTTGTATTCATTGGGAAGGTAGTAGTTACTCAATAATCATAGTATTCATTATATTGCAGTGTATAGAGTATAGAAATGGTAGACATAGCCAAGGTCACAATCCAAAGAAAAAATCATTTTGCGCGGTTTGCCGCGATCGCGATCGGAGCCGCGATATTTGCAGCCCTTACGCCCACGATCGCCCATGCGGTGGAAGCGCCCACGCTCGAATCTTTGAGTAAAACGACAAGTGAACTGCGATTGTCAGTTGATACAGGTTGGGTTCTAATCACTGGGTTTCTAGTGTTTTTCATGCAATGCGGCTTTGCGATGCTAGAGGCGGGACTAGTCCGACAAACTGGGGTTGTCAATACACTAGCCGAAAACTTTGTTGATGCGGCGATTACACTCTTGGCGTGGTGGGTTACGGGCTTTGCGATCGCCTTCGGCACAACTAGCAACGGTTTTTTTGGGACAGACGGGTTCTTTTTAAATAACGCATTAACGATCAGTAATGGTGCGATCGAATATGCAATGGGGGCGGGCGGTTCGACTGCGCCAGTTAGTACGTTCACCCTTTTCTTCTTTCAGTTTGCTTTTTCGGCAACGGCAAGTACGATCACCACGGGGTCAATGGCTGAGCGCACTGATTTTAAAGGCGACTTAATTTACGCTTTTATCATGGGAGCAGTAATGTATCCGATCGTTGTCCATTGGGCTTGGAACAATGGTGGTTGGTTATATAAGCTTGGTTTCCATGATTTTGCGGGAGATGCGGCTGTACATACTGTAGGTGGCTGGACAGCTTTGGTTGGTGCATATATTCTCGGTCCTCGTCCCAATCGGGTATGGGGACAAATTCCCCCAGCACATAACCTTGGCTATGCGACCATTGGCACGATGATTTTATGGTTTGGTTGGTATGGGTTTAATGCTGGTTCAACCCTGACACTCAGTAATCCTGGGCTAGCGGGATTGATCGTTGTCAATACAACTCTGGCGGCGGCGGCTGGTGCAATGACTGCATTTCTCTACATTTACTTTCGCATCCGTCAGTGGCACTTATTCTGCGGACTAAATGGCTCACTCGCTGGTTTAGTCGCGATTACGGCTGGATGTGCTTATGTGATGCCTTGGGCGGCGGCTTTAATTGGTGCAGTGGCTGGTGTAATTGTACTCATTGCGGTAGATATTATTGAATGGTTTGAAATTGACGATCCTGTGGGAGCCTTCGCTGTGCATGGTGTGTGCGGCATGATGGGGATCATCTGTGTCGGCTTGTTTGGACATCCACTATTAGCAATGAATAAAAAAGCTGGCTTATTCTTGGGTGGTGGTTTTGACTTACTGGGAATTCAACTGGGCGGTGAAGCCGCAATCATTGTTTTTGTTGTTGCCTTCTCATTTGTGATGTTTGGTTCACTTAAGGCGGTTGGACTATTGCGAGTCAATGCTGAAGCCGATCGCATCGGTATTGATGTCTATGAGCATGGTGCATCCGCTTGGCCAGATGTTTATCCGATTGATGATTTACAATTTGAGGAAGACGAAGACGAGTAAGGGTTTTAAGTTTTCATTTTGCCGTAGGCAAAATGAAAACCGCTATATTATGTCTTTAAGGCATTTTTCCTAGTATTATTCGCATAGATTGTATTGCTGAGACTAACCAATAAATTGGACTGAGCAAGACATTATCAAGATATCGGCTACATCCATGACTCCTAATTTAGGCTTGCCACCAGAAACAACTGAAGATTTGCCCCACTCAAATCCGCAGTCATTAAATAATCAGGTATTAGAGCAAATTCGAGATTACGAGAGCTTGCTAGAGCATTTGATTGCCTTGTCCCTATCTTTATCTGGTAACAACAACCTAAGAGCTTTTTTGGAATCGGCTCTGACAAGATGTCGAAAAATGACATCAAGCGATGCAGGTAGTATTTACTTAATCGATCGCTCTACTCCCGTACATACAGTTTGTTTTGAGGTTTCTCAGAATGACTCACAACCAGAGCGATCGCTAGTTAGCTTTGCAGTGCCACTTAATCGAGACAGCATCGTGGGTTATGTCGCTCTAACTGGTGAAATATTAAATCTATCAGATGCCCATGATTTACCAGATGATGCCAAATTTCGGCATCACAAGACCTTTGACTATGATATCGAGTACCATACTCGTTCGGTTTTAGCCGTTCCTATGTTTGATTCACAAAATCGGACTATTGGAGTTTTTCAGTTGATAAATCGCAAAATGCAAGATGTGGTCATCACCAAAGTCAATGTGAAAGAGGTGACGTTTGCTTACTCAACTATCGATAAAAAATTATTACAGGCGATCGCCAGTCAAGTATCTGTTTACATTGAGCGATCGCAACTTTTGGGGCAGATTTTTCAATAAAGTCACATTGCAGATTCTTTTAAAATCTTTTGGGTGGCTTTGCCGCCCCACTATTTTGGGTTTAAGTAATGCAATCTTAATGAATTATCAAGAATTTCCATCTTTTCCTATAAGATTGAACATAGGATAAATTCTTGGATATTTATACGGAGATTATTTATTTATGCTCACTTTAAAAATAGTTGTTTACATCACTGTCATATTTTTTATCAGTTTGTTTGTATTTGGTTTCCTCAACAGCGACCCATCGCGGAATCCTGGCAATCGGGATCTTGAATAGTGCCAATGCCTAACCAATCCAAAGCTAGCTCTGCTCAGGCGCAATCTGCTAATCGCCTTAAAAGTAGTGATTGGCGATTGATGTCGAGTCTGTTTCCTTATGCAAAGCGAAACTCGCGTCAACTTTTCATATCATTGTTTTTGCTTGTACCTTTATCGATCGCCAGTGCCGTACAACCCATTCTGGTACAACAGGCGATTGATGGACCAATTAAGAACGGTGATCTGATCGGTTTACGCTGGCTGTGCTTTGTGATATTAATCACAATTGCGGTAAGACTTTCATTTCAGTCTTGGCAGGGCTACTTGGTGCAGGAGGTTGGTCAAAAAATCACGGCGGATATTCGTCAAGATTTGTTTCGCCACGTCACCTCTTTATCAACCAGTTTTTTTGATCGCACGCCCGTTGGCAAATTAATTACGCGCCTAACTAGTGATGTTGAAGCGTTGGGTGATGTGTTTGCTACTGGTGCTGTGGGCGTATTAAGCGATTTTGCGGCGATCGCTACGATCGCTGTATTTATGTTTTTGCTGCGCTGGGACTTAGCCTTGATGCTAGTGGCGATGGTCATTCCAGTTACAGCTTTGATTGTTTATTTTCAGTATGAATATCGCAAGGCGAATTTCAAAGCACGAGAGCGCCTCTCCGAACTTAATTCGATTCTGCAAGAAAATATTATTGGCGCAAATATAGTCCAGTTATTTCGCCGCGAAAAGTTTAACTCGGCGCAACATCTCAAGGTAAATCAGCTATATGTCGCCGAAGTCAACCGCACTGTATTCCATGATTCGGCGGTGTCGGCAACGCTGGAATGGATTGCACTGGTGGCGATCGCGGGGGTCTTGTGGCTAGGCGGCGGACAAATTGTCCAAAAAAATCTTACCTTCGGTGAACTTTCGGCTTTTGTACTATTTTCGCAACGACTATTTGATCCGATTCGCCAACTTGCCGAAAAATTTACCACGATTCAAGCAGGATTTACGGCGGTTGAGCGCATCAACGCGATTTTGCAAGAACCGATCGAAATTCGCGATCCCGAACATCCTAAATCTCTGCCCCTTGATGGGACTGGCGAAATTTGCTTTGATCACGTTTGGTTTGGTTATAAGCCCGATGAATATGTTCTCAAGGATGTCACCTTTACGCTCAAAGCTGGTGAAAAAATTGCCCTTGTTGGACCGACGGGCGCAGGTAAAAGCTCAATCATTCGATTGCTATCGCGTTTGTACGAGCCAACTAGGGGACGTATTTTGATCGATGGCATCAACATTCGTGAAATTACCCAAACCGAACTACGACGATGTGTGGGTGTAATTTTGCAAGATGCTTTTTTGTTTTCGGGTGATATCAAAGACAACATTACGCTCGGTGAAGACTATGCGATCGAGCAAGTTGTTGAGGCTGCCGAATTAATGAATGTCGATCGCTTTATCCAAGATTTACCCGCCGCCTATGCGACTCAAGTGCGTGAGCGCGGTACAAACCTGTCAGGTGGTCAGAAGCAATTACTCGCCTTTGCTAGAGCTGCTATCCGTGATCCCAAAATTTTAATTCTGGATGAAGCAACCGCTAGTCTGGATGTCAGTACCGAATTTTTGATCCAACAGGCTCTAGATCGATTATTAATCAATCGCACTACGATCATCATTGCTCACCGTCTATCTACAATTCGCAATGTTGATCGCATTCTCGTACTTAAACAAGGCGAAATAGTGGAATCGGGTAGTCATGATCAGCTAATTGCCAAGCAAGGTTTGTATGCAAGTTTGTACGAACTAGAAATGATGTCATCTCACTAGAGCTAATAATGCTGTGTTAATCAGGTAAATAGCTTTTGTCCAATCGCTCTTTTCGTGCTATCAGTAGCTTAATCATAACTCAGACAAAGATCTCCTCACACCGATCGCGTCATTTGCACTCGATAGCGTTCCTTTTTGGTAATCATAATTTCACCGATCGTCAGTCTTCCTTTTCCACGAATCGCCACTAGATCACCAGACTTAAGTTGATAGTTGGGTTGCGATACCGTCTTCCAATTAACGCGCACATCTTCACCGTTAATCAAATCCACCATTTTACTGCGCGACATTCCGAAACCAAAAGAAGCGATCGCATCCAATCGCAACGAAGCCTCAGTGGAAGTTAGTTCTTTAGTAACAGGTATGCGAATCTTGAGATCTTCCCATGCGATCGGCGTTACCTTCACAGGCACAGTGCGAACTTGATTGAAATGGATTTGCAAATATTCCATTAATTCAGGCACAATAATTGCCTGTGCGCCTTTTTCACCCAACACATTCACATCACCAACCTTTTGACGCTCGATACCTGAACCAAGGATTGCACCGAGAAAATCACGATGGGTGGCGGTGTCAAACAGAAAATTGCCTGCAATAGAGATCGGCGTGAGGCTAACTTGTGATTGATCAAGAGGTAATTCGGAACGGGCGATCGCAATGCGTTGGCGCTCCGCTTGTTCATAACCCCCCCATGCGAGGCATTGAACTTCCGTCATCTTAGAAAATACCCGCAATCCTTCCGCAACTTCGGGTGGTGACAAAAAATCACTGCACACAACTTCCCATGCCTGAATAGCGCGATCGCCTAAATCTAGCAAACGGCTAACAGTTTCTCGGTTCTCAACATGATTTAACAGGTCACGCGGTAACATTAAATTTCGTCAAACTCGTCTTCAAGAATGCGTTGTTTGGATTTGTCAGGAATCTTGGTTTCACCCCAAGCATCCCGAATTTGTTTTTGAGTTTCATTCCGAAAATTCGGCTTGTTCGAGTCTAGATAATCATCCTCAAAGTCATCGTAATCATCATCATAATTGCTGCTTGATGATGGCGGTGGTGTGATCGGTCTAGATGGCTCAGGACGAACCTCGGCTCTGGCTTGACGACGTTGCTGCTGTGGTGGATTGACAGGAACACGCTCTTCCGCCCAATTATCGCCATCATCCCATGACTGCTCTTGACGATAGATAGGACGCTGCTCTGGACGCTGATCGGAGCGTTGCTGCTGCGGTGGTGAATAGCTGCTTCTAGTCCCCGATGACAGAGTATTATCACGAATCACATTTGTTGGTGGCAGATAGTCATCATCAAAGTCATCTTCCCAAGGGGCTTTACCCAGTCCGATGCGTTCAAGCAAGCCTTTGCTCAGTTGGGTCATCCGATCTTCCATGCCCTCAGTGACGATAATGCGATCGCGCCCAACAGCAATAATTTCATTCACGTCAAGTTCGTAAGTGCTGATCAAGCTAGCGGGAATAATCGGATTGCCGACTGAAGCAACAATCAAAAATAGTAAATCGCCATTTTCAGGGTCAAACTTAAAATCGCGGACTTTACCGAGCGGCTCCCCTGATTCAGTAACAACTTCATTATTGATCAGCGGCGTAAAGCGCTCTGTCACCAAAATATCTTCCAGTACGGATTCGTCATCCACCAAAATCGCGTCAGGACCGAGCAGATCTATATTGTCCAAAGACATAAAAAACGTATCGCCAATCCCAATTGCTGTTCCTGGTACAAAGCGCTCAGCTAATGTCATACCTGTAACACGGCGCTGATCGACATCTAGCCATATTTGCGTTACGATGCCAAGCCGCACGGCTGAGCGCTTGCTAAAGACTTGCAAACCCAAAACGGCGGCACGTTGACGAAGATTTTCCGATTGCATCATGGCGGTGACGAGGCTCTAAATTATTCCTTACAGGCGGGGAATCCCCACGAGTGGGGCATGAACTAAAAAAATAAACAAGACGGTAAATACCTAGCCCTGATTCTAGCAGACTAGATCCCTGTCGATCTCAATGACGTTGGTTCGGGTTTCAGGTCAATGACTCAATCCGATCTAAGCGATCGCGCAACACCGCCGCCCTCGTGAGCCCTTCCTATAGCTACATATTCTCAACGATCGCAATTTCAGCATCGGTTAGTTCATATAGCTGATAAACCAATTGATCAATTTGGTGATCGGTTATCTCAATCTGTTTTTGAATTACTTTTTTCTCGTTAGGCGAATTTACTGCTTTTAACCTGTTGTGCAGCGACATCATTTGTTCAACCAGAGAAACTAGGCGATCGTGGGAGTCACTTTCAATTTTATTAGAAAAATCAATTGATTTAATAGGAAGCTTTTTTAATATAGTTGGCTTCACTTGTGCTAATACACGACCTTTCTCTAAAGTTAGTAATCTATAAAGAAAAACAAATAATTTAGAATTTAGTATCGCTAAAAAATAATAGTAATTCAGATTTTCTCTAAGACTTAATAAATATAGTCCATCAGTTGCAAAAAATTGAGAATCATCTAAAGCAACAATAATTCTGTCTTGAGTAATAACACCTAATAATTTTCTCGATTTTAAAAAAATCTTTTCTTCTCTAGGACGATGCAATGCATATAAAGGATGTTTACCTTCAATTACTTCTCTACAAGTTATTTCTGATCTGAATTTATCAATATATCTACAAATATTGGGTATATTTTGAAAATTCTCATTACGGTTTGTATAAATTAACCACAAATCTGGATAATCAATATGATAACGTCTTACTTGCTTACCACCTGTTAATACTTTTCTCAAGTAAGCGCTTTCTAATCTATACTCGCGTATTTGATTGCTATCTACAATAAATGCTTCTTTCAGATCAGGGCTAACTCCTCTTTGAATACCATCTTGATCCATATAATCCTTTAGTCTGTTCTGACAGGAACTCAAAATTCTCGCAAGGATTTTATAATGACTGATATTTTTTGTAATAAATAATGATGTGGGAATATCATTTATATTATCTTGTAAAAGGTTTTCATATCCGTCTATTTCAAAAACTTTAGTCATCTTTTCAGCCTTTGAAAATGATGACAAATCTTGAACAAGAATTTGATTGTTTTTTAGTTTTCCTCTGTCAAAAGTTAATATTGAGGCGGGACGAACGACTTTTTCAAATACATCTCCCATATTCAGTAATCTATTGATTCGGAAATTATTTAAAATATATTCTCTTAATTTAAAATTGTCGATCTGATACAAAATTACATCAGGTAATATCTGTCCAAAGCATCCATTTTTTTGTAAGATTTTGGATGTTTGATAAACAAAAAACATGAATGAATCGATCATTCTCACAATAATTTCTTGATTTTTGTGGCGATGGTAATCTAGTTCCATTTTTTGAAGTTCTGCACCCCAAGGAGGATTACCAATAATCGCATCAAATCCGCCTTCTTGAAGGATTAAAGCAAATTTCTTGTCCCAGTCAAACACATTGATTTGATAAAATTCATCCTCACTTAATAACTGCATCTGGATATTGTCATAAAAATCAGAACTAACCAATGAATTACCACATCTAATATTCTCATCTAAGTCTGGTAATACTCTAAATAATTCTGTTTGTCTATAGGAATTTTCCTGTGTTTCTCCTTCTAAAACTTTTAGTAATAGAGAAAGCTTTGTAACCTCTACCGCTTGAGCGTCAATATCTATACCAAAAATATTGTCTAGTAAAATCTTTTTCTTTTCATTTGTCGTTAGCTGCCAACCCGAAATAGATTCATAGATAGGGGAATTGCGGGTTTGATGGTTTAAATAATAGTCGCGATACCATTCTAATAAATATTGATATGCGCCGATCAAAAATGAACCCGAACCACAGGAAGGATCAAGAATCCTTAACTTTGCGGCTTGCTTCGCTGTCTTACCTTCTAATAATTTACCAATGGTATTTTTAACTATGTAATCAACTATATAAGTGGGAGTGTAATAAACTCCTCCTGCTTTACGAACTTCAGGCTTATCTTCTACAGTTACACTGCCTAATTTGAGCGTAATAACTTTCCCTAAAAACTGCTCATAGACCTGTCCAATAATTTCAATAGGAATCACTGAAAATGCGTAGGGACTAGGATAGTAAAGGTTTTTAATAATATTTTTTAATGGAATATCTCCAAAAATTAAAGCTGGAGTAAATCCATCAAAATCAGGACGGTTTTGTTCATTTTTAAAATGAAATAGCCCAGAATTATAACGGTTATCAGCTTCAAAAAAGATTTGACATAAACGCTCATAAACATTACTGCCCTGTTCTAATTTTTTTAATGTGCCGTAATCTTCTGTACCCCTATCTTCACAAATTCTCAGAAAAATAATACGATTTATTGTAATCTGGACAGCAAAATTTAAATCGCGAGAATTAAGATGTGGATTATGAAAAATCAGATTTTCAGCTAGTTTATTACGCCAATCTTCAATCTCATTTAAGAATGCATCATCAACTGTTTGATTACCTTTCTGGACTGTTTGTAATGTAATAAATTGATTTAAAGAACCAGAAAAAACTGCCTCACGAGAGATTAAAGATGTAATTTCATTCCAGCGATCTATATATTCTGTATATTTACAATAGAAAATTCTAGCAACAGTTGGCTTATCTTTAACGTTTGGTTGAATGCGACAGTCATAAATTGCTAGCTCTTCAAAATCTGTAAGTATACTAATCGGTAAGCTTGCCGACCATCCGTAGCGGCGTAATTGGAAAGCAGGCTTTGAGTCTTGAGCAATGTTAACAGAAGGTTTTTTGGCTTCCAGAAAAAACTGGGGAGATTTGCCAATCCGAAAGCAATAATCAGGAGCTTTACGGACATCATCTATTTTGAAACTGTATTGACGAATGACTTCTCGATAGGATTCAGGAGCATTTTTTGTGTTATCAATATCCCATCCTAAAGTTTCAAAAAAGTGATCGATAAATTCACTTTTCGTTTGTTCTTCATTATAAGTTGTTGAGCGATATTCCGATGCATTTTGTTGAAAGCGATCGACTAGTTCAGAGATTTTGGCGGGTACACTCATACAACTCTATGGTAAAAAATCTTGATCTAGACATTGCTCGGCAGTAAAAGGCGAAGTTTTCGGGAATGCGGCGATCGCTATTTTTGTCTCAATTTTTGCTTGTCTTCTAGCATCTTGATAGCACTGATCAAAGCATTCATTAAAGTATCGTTTCAGGCTAGGGCTATCCTCAAAGGCATCACGGAGGCGGCGGCGATGTTCAGCAATGGTTAATTCCCAACTGGTTGATCGTTTTTCTGGTTGATACTTCCATTTTAATAAATGCCATAAAACTACGACCAGATTACTTTTTAGTGCCGATTTTTCACTACGCCCCATTGTTTCAATTTCTTCCAATAGATTAGCCACATCTAACTCTGCGAGTCTACCTTCGCGTAACAACTCTGCGGTAGTTATAATCCACAAATTAAAATCGCGATCATAGAGATACTCTAATTCATTAACAGTTTGGAGATTCTGCGTTAGCAATATTTGTGTCATGAGTTTATTCAAAGATCTGGGATATCAGGCAGGAAAAATCTGGTAGAAGTGGCGAAGTGAGCGTATCAGTTGCAAATAAAGTTACTACTAGTTTGAGAACACCATTCTCACGTCGATAAACTTGAATTTGTTTGGCTCTCCAGTCCGCAATCCAATATTCCAATACTCCACTTGATGAGTAAAGTTTAAGTTTTATTTCGCGATCGCGCTTTTCATTTTCCGTTCCCGCAGAAAGCACTTCGATCGCCAAATCAGGCGCACCAAGTAAATGTCCAGCCCGATCTATCAAGATTTCATACTTCTCTTTGCTGACCCACACCACATCAGGAATCACATCATCCTTATCACCAAAGATCACACCAGCCCCAACTGCGGTATATCCTAATTTAGTTTGATCTGACCATAATTTTAATTTAGCGTAAAAATTACCACAGGTGGTTTGATGTTTCCAGTGAGGCGCTCTAGTCACAAAAAGTTCTCCATTAATAATTTCATAACGGTTGCCGTTGTCGGGCATTAGTTCTAGGTCAGCACTAGTCCAAAGAAGTTGCTCTTGGGACTGAGGGAATGATGTTTCTGGAACGATGGAATTATTAGTGGTTTTAGGGGTAACAACGATCGCTTGAGTCATAATCAAGTCCTACGATGAGCGATATCGTTACAGTATAGCAATCTGTTCGATCGCCTCATCCAGACAATCCATACCATCTTGCAACGACTCAATTCGACAAAGGCGATCGCGCAACACCGCCGCCCCCACAAAACCCTTAGCATACCAAGTCAGATGTTTACGCGATTGGTGAATACCCTTTATACCTTTGTAATCCCACAGCCCTTGTAAATGCTCCTTGGCAACTTCTAAACATTCAATTACGGTCGGCTCAGGCAAATATTCACCTGTCTTCAAAAAATGATCGACCTGCCCTACTAAAAAGGGATAGCCTAATGTGCCGCGTGAACACATCACCCCATCGGCTCCCGTCTGCTCTAAACAGGCGATCGCATTTTCTACCGAAAAAATATCCCCATTGGCAATTACAGGAATCGTTAATATTTCTTTAACTTTGCGAATCCATTCCCACTTAGCATTACCCGTGTACCCCTGCGATCGCGTCCTTGCATGGACAGTGATCATCTTTGCCCCAGCATCCTCCATGCGCTTAGCAAAATCTAAGATCGTAATTTCGGCATCATCCCAGCCGATGCGTGTTTTCACGGTGACAGGAATATCCACTGCTTCGACAACCGATCGCACAATTTTCGCGGCAAGTTCAGGTTGACGCAATAACGATGAGCCGCCGCCTTTTTTCGTGATTTTATTCACGGGACAACCCATATTAATGTCCACGGTGTCTGCCCCCTCATGCACTGCTTTTTGGGCTGCTTCCGCTAAAAAATCAGGACGACAATCAAATAACTGGATACTGATCGGCGTTTCATGGCGATCGATCTCCATTAGTTTTGGTAAAGCCTTCATATGATGCAGATCCGTAGCGCTGATCATCTCGGTGTAGAGCATTGAGTCTGGGGCATAGCGCCGCACTAATCGCCGAAACACCAAATCCGTCACCCCCGACAATGGCGATTGTAGTACCCGACTATGGAGAGTGACATTGCCAATAGTTAAAGGCTTAGTGAATTTTTGCATTGGTTTAGAGGAGGCAAAAGTCGTGGCGTGAAATTTTGCTTTCTTTAGCGCTATATACAAAGGTATAGTAGTTTTAAATAGTTTGAGCAAAGCACGTCCAAACCGCTAGCCGATCTTAAACATTAAAAATCTATAAATCATTACTAAAGATGATGGGTCGTAACAGTCATCACAATTTTTAAAGGAGTAAAAATTTGTCTAAAAAACATCCAGTTATTGCCGTAACAGGTTCATCAGGTGCTGGTACTAGTACTGTTAAGCGAGCTTTTGAACATATTTTCCGTATTGAAGATATCACTGCGGCGGTCGTTGAAGGTGATAGCTATCACAAATATAACCGCGTAGAAATGCGTGAGGCGACAAAACTAGCTGCGGCTGAAGGTCGCACTGTTAGTCACTTTGGTTTGAATGCCAACCTGTTAGATAAACTCGAAGCACTTTTCCATGAATATGGCGAAACAGGTAACGGACAGAGACGTTACTACCTGCACAGCCCCGAAGAAGCTGAGTATCACAACGGGCGTTTAGGCACTAGCAATCAACCTGGTGAATTCACACCTTGGGAAAGCATTGAATCTGGAACCGATGTGCTTTTTTATGAAGGTTTACATGGTGCGGTCGTTTCTGAGGGAATTAACCTCGCTCAGTATGTCGATCTATTGGTCGGTGTAGTTCCGATTGTGAACTTGGAATGGATTCAAAAAATTCATCGTGATAATGCTGAACGCGGTTACAGTGCTGAAGCGATCGTAGATACGATTTTGCGTCGGATGCCTGATTATGTAAACTACATTGCGCCTCAGTTCTCTAATACCCACATCAACTTCCAGCGCGTTCCGACCGTTGATACTTCCAATCCTTTCATCTGTCGTGATATCCCCACCCTTGATGAAAGCTTTGTAATTATCCATACCAATCGTGTTTTCCGCGAGAAGTTTCATATTGATTTTCCATATCTACTAGATATGATCCATGATTCTTTCATGTCACGTCATACAACATTGGTTGTGCCTGGTGGCAAGATGGGATTTGCGATGGAGTTAATTCTTCAACCGTTAATCGATTCTCTCGTAACTGAGTCAAATAAGCTAAAAGCTTAGAATAAAAAACCGCGCAAAGCGCGGTTTTTTTATAGTCAAAAATTATTTGCTTGTTCTAAGGTGCTGACATTGACTAGCGCCAAACTGGGAGCCGATCGCTTAACTAGTCCTGTTAAAACCTTACCCGAGCCAACCTCGATCGCCTGTTCGTAACCTTTCTCAGCCAGATATAAACAGATTTCGCGCCAACGTACGGGTGATGTCATTTGTTGACTCAAGAGATCCCGCAATACTTGTCCTGATGTGGTGGTAGTATTCGGCTCTAAGTTGGAAATAACAGGAATTGATGCGTCATTAAAAATAGTTTTCTCTAAGGCGATCGCAAACTGCGCTGCCGCCGAGGCCATCAAGGGCGAATGAAATGCACCACTGACCGCTAAGGCGATCGCCCGTTTTGATTTCACCAGTTCGCAAATTGCTTTGACCGCCGCCTCTGTCCCCGAAATTACCACTTGTTCGGCACTATTATCATTAGCAAGGATCACATCTGGGGTTTTCGCGATCGCCGTTTCCAATTCAGTCCGATTAAAACCAATCAAAGCTGTCATCGCGCCGCCACTTGCCTCCGCCATTAATAGCGATCGCTGCTTGACCAATTCCAAACCAGTCGCAAAGTCAAAAACATCAGCACAATAAAGGGCGCTATATTCACCCAAGCTATGCCCCGCTACTGCATCAGGTTTAGCCCCCTTGGCTTTTAATAGATCGGCAAGGATCGCTGAGATCACATACAAACATGGCTGGGTAAATTCAGTTTTAGCAAGTTCAGTGGTATCAGTCTGTACTTTTTCTAAAATCGACCAGCCCAAAATCTGCTCCGCTTTCGCAAATTTATCTCTGCCCACCTCGGCAAGATCTAGCCCCATACCTACGACCTGAGAGCCTTGTCCAGGAAATATCCATACGTTTTTTGTCATTTTTATAAAATTTTTTATAGATGTTTTTAAAATAGCTGAGCGATCGATCTTCGCATATAGCGCAACGGCTAATTGTAAATTTTAGCCAGCGTAAATATTTTCCAAATAATCAACTAATTCAAGATGACTGCGCTAGAATATGTGCGGATGAGTATTTCCCGATCGCAATGTTTGTTTTCAGTATTGACAGTTTATTGACAGTTGTCTTCTGTTTCATCGTGGCAGGCTTCTTTCCGAAATCTCTATCTCCACACATATCTGATTGTTGAAGCAAGTATTATGTCTATTTATGTTGGTAATCTCTCTTACGAGGTTGCAGAAGAAGATCTTAAAGCCGTATTTGCCGAATATGGCGAAATTAAGCGTGTCCACCTACCTATTGATCGCGAATCTGGTCGCCCACGCGGATTTGCTTTTGTCGAAATGGTTGATGAAAAGAAAGAAGATGCGGCGATCGAAGCCCTCGACGAAGCTGAATGGATGGGTCGCGCCCTCAAGGTCAACAAAGCCAAGCCTCGTGAAGAAGGCGGCGGTCGTGGCGGATTTAGAGGCGGTGGTGGTCGTCCATCTGGCGGCGGCGGTCGCGATCGCTACTAAATAAATAAAAAGGGGTGCAAAGCACCCCTTTTTTATACTTTCTTGGCGCGTCTTAGGGCTGCGCCATCACCAACAATTCCTAAATTTTGAATGATTTGATGTTTTCTGGCTTCTTCGAGTTTGTTCAGGTCATTGTAGTTAACCCAAGCAATACAGTCCACTGGACAAGTATCGATCGCCTCCTGCACCAAATCTTCATCATCGCCATCTTGAGCTATCACCCTTGCTCGCCCATAGTCTTCTTCTAAAAAGAAAGTACTTCGCGCTGTATGGGCGCAATGTCCACAGCCGATGCATATGGTTTCGTCAACAAACACGGCATTTTGACGGAGTTCGCCACCGAGTTCGGGCTCAAAGCCAGAGCGATCGCTAGCAAATTCATTAGAGCGATCGCTTATTTCTGACTCCAAGCCCATAAGCTCCGATGTATGTTCAGAAAAATTATCCATTCCAACGTTGTAAAACGAGACGGACTGAGCCATCTCCACGGACTTGCTGCTCGGATAAAGCAAAGCCTTGATCGATGGATTCACCCATGACTGTAGCGATCGCATAGCGCTGGGTTACTTTATTCAAAAAGCTTTCCACTGTCCAAGGCTGTTGCCAATATTGCATGTCCGCAACTAGAGCGAATTCGCGACCATTCCACTGAAAGCCGACATCATAACCATTGTCTTGCTCGATGACGACTTCTGCTTCGGTTGTCGCACCTTGATAACCACGCATGGGCGATGCGCCAGATTTCCAGTTGACTCCTAAATCAGTGAGGGCTTTTTGAAGCGGTTCTAAACTGCGGATTTGGGTTTTTACTTGGCTAAAATGTGACATAGGTTTGATCCTGAATTGGCGCTAAGGGACAGACGAACAAAAATTTGGACTTTAATTTATTATTTTAATTATTCTAATCTGGGAAATTGGGGCTTTTTATTACATTGACTACCATTGGCTAAATCTAGAAGCATCGGCATCGGTATCTGATACATGATCAAATTGGCTTGCAGTCTGAGATATGACTTGCTGTTGAGCAAAATTTTCGGAAGTTAATTCGCGATGCGCGACAATCCCAAGCTTTGCTTCGATCGCTGCTGTCACCTCAGCACAACTAGAGCCAATGATACCTGTCACCCGCTCTTCGACCCGACCATCTGGGTAAATAATAAATTCCAGAGTTTCCATGCTGATTCCAGCGATTGAGTTACTAGACAGTTTGACGCAAAGTTCCCATAAACGTCAAGAATCTAGCATGACAAAATCAAAGTGGTTTTTTGATGCTTATAATCGAGCGATCGCTATGCCCTGCAAGTATTTACAGCTTTTAGTGAATTTCTTAAGTTTAGTTTAAATTTCTTGGCTTTACTGAAAGTGCATAAAGACACCCCTTAAGGAATAGCCTAATCAAATCATCCTCCTAAAAAGTGATAAACCAATGAATTTACATAAAAATGATTGATTTAGGTTGAAGCTATGGTTACAAAAGTTGGAATAGCCTAATCGAATGGGAATTGTAGATCGAGAATTTAGGCGATCGTTATAAATTATTTCTTAAGATTTAACTATCGCAATCACTATTACATAAGGCGTTAATTGCAATTGCTTGGAACGCGATCGGCTTGGAATAAGTGAATAAATGGCGTTTATTTTATGACTTTTTCCGTCGCTTAGCATTTTCATAGGCGGGATCATGCTCGCCAAAACTGAGAATGACAACACGGCGAGGTGCAGGTTTTTCGTAGATTCGATATACCAAACGATACACTTTATCAAAGTCAATTTCGAGAGCGCGATATCCTTGAAGCTTGCCAAGAAGAGCATGAGAGGAATAAGTGCCGCAACAATTTAACGGATCTAATTGCAACAATGGTTTGATAACATTTGCAAAGTCTTCCAATAGTTCTATTGGTAGCATCGGAAAATCTTCGTTGATCGCTTGATTGTCAATCTGCAATTGATATTTGCTTTTTGCCACGTTTTCCTAAATGTGCATTAATTGCTTTGATGTCAATATCTTCTTCCGCCTCACCAAGAGTTGTATAGTTACTTGGGTTTTCGAGTCTATCTAACCTTTGAATTGCTTTTGCTTCAGCAGAAACGAAAATCAGAGACTCTCTCTGTAATTTTTCGGCGATCGCTTCACGAATCCAGTCAATACCTTTTGCTTTGACAATTTCAAGCTGACTGATGGGAATTCTTAAGCCGATAACTTGTTCCGCTAACGCCTCATCGTTTAGGTCAGTCCTTTGACCTTGCTTTCTGGGCTTAGCCTCGTCAATTGATGTCATACAAGCATTTTTTGTATTTTTGTATTAATTAATAGCTGCATCCTAGCATTTTTAAATCAAGATCTAACTAAGCGATCGCTGGGTAATTGTAGCGCGGCGCTTTCACAAATTACTCTGGGTTTTAAGTCACCGCAAAGCGCTGTAGCCTTAAACTATATAAGTTATACAGAGATCCTTAAAATGCCAGCTTTTAAAATATTTGACAACGATATCGATTTTGACACCCTGCAAGAATATCTCGGCAATGATGCGATCGCTGTAGATACGGAGACGATGGGACTAATTCCTAGACGCGATCGCCTGTGCTTAATCCAAATATGTAATGCTGATGAAACTGTGAGTATTGTGAGAATCGCGCAGGGGATTAAAGAAGCCCAAAATCTCAAATATTTGTTTGAAGCCCCTGATGTCAATAAAGTTTTTCACTTTGCCAGATTTGATGTCGCCATGCTCGAAGCCCATCTTGGTATCGCCACCCATCCAATTTTCTGCACTAAAATCGCCAGTAAACTTGCCAGAACCTATACCGATAAGCATGGTTTGAAAGAGGTCGTGCGGGAACTTCAAAATGTGGAATTAGATAAAACATCCCAGTCCTCTGACTGGGGCAATGTGCTGGCACTCTCCGAAGACCAACTCAAATATGCGGCTAATGATGTGCGCTACTTGTTAGGAGTCTATCGCAAGCTGAGCGAGATGTTGACAAGAGAAAATCGCTATGACCTTGCACAGGCTTGTTTTGCTCACATTCCTACTCTTGTATATTTAGATCTGCTAGGCTACGCCGATGTTTTTTCCCATTAGGATCGCAAAAATTTCTGAGTGACTTGTACTTTTTGCGACTATAACAAATTCTAAATGCAGTAGAGAATGAATGGCTATTTGAAAATAAAATTACCTTAGCGATCGCTTTCCTGATTGCTTAAAAAACATTTCTAAACTATGCAAAATCAACCTACACAGGAAAATATTAAGCCAAGCATCAGGGGATTTCGGTCGAGTTTTTTAGATGCGATCGCCGATCCCTTTTATGCCCCAGACGCTGATTGTATGCGCTACTTTGCTGATGGATTATTAGTCGTTGAGGATGGTCGGGTTAAGGCTTTAGGTGATTATGGCGAATTGCAAAGTGAATATGCCGATATTCCCATTACCCATTATCCCGAT
>JBILGV010000015.1:0-53450 GCA_044350865.1 Pseudanabaena sp.
ACTAAATCTGATGAGATTGGCGCTTTTCCCAATGAAACTAGTTGTTTAACTGTTTTTTGGCTTGTTGTTGAGCGTGATCATGCTAAACACGACCGTAGATCTTCCGCGAATAATTCATGACACTAACGAATATTCGCTTCGTAGTAGTAGCACATATCAATTCCGAAAAACCAATCTTGGTGATCGCTCCAAATAGATCGCAATAGGTTTAGGAGCATATTCGGAATGTCATTTTACTTTTGTTTGATTATTTTGGATTATAGCAAAGTGACCGCCTCCCATATTTCAGGCTTCTAAACTGGGATATAGAGCGATTGTTTTATTTGATTTTTAGATAGCCTCCATTTTTTGTGCTACACAGCTATAGAAGTTATTGGAGAATCGACTGGCTTATCATATGACGCTATTCAAAGAATTTGAGCCATAGGAGTGATGTGGCAATTTTCTAAATATTGTGCGCCAGCGATCGCGCTATAGCGTCCAAGCTATAAATTTTGGAGAAAAACCAATTAAGATTCAGTCTTGTGACCTAGATAACGTTTAGAATGATCGCAAGTGTCCACAATAAATATTTGTATAGTGGACAGCAACGAACGAGTATTTGAAGATATGGCAACAAAGCAAGCAGCGATTTTGGTCTTGGCGGATGGTACTTGTTACCGTGGCTATGCGTTTGGCGCATCTGGAACCGCGATCGGCGAAGTAGTATTTAATACAGGTATGACTGGCTACCAAGAGGTAATGACCGATCCCAGCTACCGAGGTCAAATTGTCACCTTTACCTGTCCCGAACTTGGCAATACAGGCGTAACCCCCGAAGATGATGAGTCCGATCGCCCCCAAGTGCGCGGCGTAATTGCCCGAAATATTACGGCAGTACCAAGCAACTGGCGATCGCGTCAGTCTCTGCCCGATTACCTGAAGGCACATAACGTGGTCGGTATTGCAGGGATTGATACTCGTGCGCTTACCCGTAAATTGCGATCGCTCGGTGCAATGAATGGCGGTATCTCTACCGAAATTCTTGATCCCGAATTATTACTTGCTAAGGTGAAAGCAGAACCATCAATGCAAGGTCAAAACCTCGCCCAAGCCGCCTCCACTGATCGCATTTATGAATGGGCTGACAAAACCCTACCTGCATGGGAATTTATCGAACCATCACAGCTAACAGGCGAAGCGATGACTGTCGTGGCGATCGATTTTGGGGTTAAGCGCAATATTCTCCGCCGTCTTGCTAGCTACGGTTGCCGCGTGATCGTTGTTCCTGCCGATACGTCCGCCGAAAAGATTCTTTCTTACAATCCCGATGGCATTTTCCTCTCGAATGGACCTGGCGATCCTGCGGCTGTTACCCAAGGCATTGAAACCGCCAAAGCATTGTTAGCTGCTGATAAACCGATGTTTGGTATTTGTCTTGGACATCAGATTTTAGGCTTGTCGATGGGTGGCGACACATTCAAGCTGAAATTTGGACATCGCGGACTCAATCAACCCGCTCAAAACCAAGCCGAAAACGCCGATCGCCGCGTGGAGATCACCAGTCAAAATCATGGCTTTGCCCTAACAGGTGAATCTTTTGATCAGTCGGCGGCGATGTTGACTCACATCAATCTCAACGATCGCACTGTCGCAGGATTGGAGCATAAGACCTTGCCGATCTTCTCGGTGCAGTATCACCCTGAAGCTAGTCCAGGACCTCATGATGCTGATTACCTGTTCGGACGTTTTGTGAACGAAATGCGTGACTATAAAAAACTTGGTAATCTTATTGATTCACGCTCTAGATAGGGTTTAAACTCCTTGTATTGCATTAGTTAATTTTCGTTTACATACCAGTCATTCTGCAATCTATTGCGGGCTAAAAGCAAACCTGTTGAAACAGTTTTAATTTATTCTGTTTTAACTGAATTTAGCTTTTAGCCCAAAACTTTAGTTATTGCTTACTTTCAGTTAATCCTCCCCTATTACAATTATGCCAACCCCAGTACCCACTCTTCCCACCGACTCTGAAGGACTTTTGAAACTCTTACGCCATAAAGAGGGAACTTGGGTGCAGTGGGGATTAGCTTGTCAAATGCTCCAAAAAATGGGTGAGAATTCCCTTGCCATTTTTGAGAATACGGGTTTTGAACCAATTCAACAGAATCAGATTGTAGTTGCTTCACAAGTTTACGCTAGCCTCCAAGCAGGTAATGCTGCGGATATTGTGTTAGCCCATTTTGAGCAGAAGGGGAGTGATATTCTCAATGAATTGCGCGTACTCAATCAATCGGAACGGGTTGCGATGGCAACTTTTTCGCTCGAAAAAAATCTGGATGTGATGGAAGCGAAGGATGTCGTTAAGGCTATTAAAGAAGCTTCTAATATGGCGAATTTACCTGAAGGCTTTACCCGTCACCCAGGGGATGCGGTAGTATTACAAATCCTCAAAGCTACACAGGGCAAGATCGATCCGCAGGAACGCACCAGATTAATTGCGCGGGGGTTACGTTTTGCTCATAGTGAAAAAGCGCGGGCAGCGATCGAGCGGTTGCTGATGGATATGGCTTCTCCCACCAAAAAGAAAGCGCCCAATCTTCCCAACTTCCGTTATGACGGTGAAGATAGTATTCCGCGTATTTTGCCAGTTGCAGGAACTTTACCGCTATCGATAGAACAATTTCAATCAATTCCCAAAGTCTCTGAACTTTCTCCTTTTGGTATTGTCCATTCCAGTACTGAAGCGGCATGGGCAACTCTGCCAGGGTGGTTTGTGGTGCATGAAGCCGAGGATGGTGTCATTGTTTCCTGTAATACCAGTACTTTGCAAGCGGTGATCAATCAAGAGGTTCTCAGTTCTGTCCGCGATCGCGCTGAGGATATTTTGGTACTAGTTGATCGCGCTCAACGAGATTGGGATGAAAATAGTTATTTTGCGATCGCGGGTGAAGATGGCAATCTCAAGTTTACTTGGTTTGAGTCATTACCTGAAGTTGAGATTTTAGGGAAGGTGACTTTAACACTGCGTCCCAAGCGTTTCTTTGACGAAGCTGCATCCCAAGATCGATGGCAATTTGAGGAATAAAACCGACTCTTGCAGAAAATTGGAGTTACGCCCATCCCGACATTTGATAAACAAGTAATCCGATATATTCTTTGATTGCGTTGGTTGTATTTTTTAGAGCTTCGGCATTAGGTAGTAAATCAAGTAATATCCCCCAACCCTTGCTATTCTCATTCTGCACAGCTAAAAAGTCAGTTGGAGCCGCGATCACCTCAAACCCTAACTTGCGGAAAATAGCCATCGATCGCGGCATATGCAAAGCCGAAGTTACCAACAATATTTTATTAATCCCTTTTTGAGAGAGAATCTGCTTAGTATTAACCGCATTTTCGCGAGTATTCAAGGAATCAGGCTCTTGCAAAATTGCGCTCCTTGGTACACCCATCGCTTCCGCGATCGCCGCCATATCTTCGGATTCAGGATTACCACCCTCCCCATACCAATCGGCGCGTCCACCACTCACCAGTAATAATGGCGCTTTGCCTTGTTTGTAAAGCCATGAGCCGTACAGAATGCGATCGCCTGCTTCATTAACTTCATACCAAGGACGGGGCGCGATGCGCGGTTTTGTACCACCGCCTAAAATCACGATTACTTCAGTATAGGGTAATTCACCAGTTGGTAAATTTTGCCATTCTAGCGATCGCAATAGCCAATTCGAGAAGATGGAATTACTGCTTAACCACAAAATTGCTGTTGCTAGGCTGAGCAAAACTATAGGAAATCGTTTACTTTTGAGTTTATTTGTGTTGGAGACATTGCGCGATCGCTTAGATGTCCATAGCAAACTTAATAAAGCGATCGTTATTAATAGAGTTGATAAGCCGAGCGGATACAAAAAAATTGGCAACAGTTTTGATAGAAATATTGACACAGTACTAAAGCCTATGAAATTCGTGACTAAATTCTCATTGAATTTTAGACGATCATAGACTTGCATGAATTCAGCCTATTCTGAGAATAAATTTTTAGCTGTATGAATTTTGTTTTAACTGTGATTTAATAACTGATGTTACGGGGAAGTACACAGTAGGCTCGAGTTTTGCATATAGATCTTGCTTCAGTCCAGAATTATCAACTAAACCCGCCCCTACGGTAGAAACTTCCCCGTAACATCTATGTAATCAAAAATTAATACAAGCTAGTGCTAATCCATATAGACAATTTGATCGGCACATGCATTTGAAAAGAATTCCGAGACTAATTTAATCGCTGATGAGCTTTGCAATTGGTGCTAATTAATGATGTTTGCTACTACGGATATAGCTGTGGATATGGCTCAGGATCAGAAACAATCTCCTAAAGAACTCTTGAAAAGTTTAGGTTCTTATAAGGATGGTTGTGTTTATGTGATTCGCGATCGTATTCGTTGGTCATTTTATGTCAGGGGCGGGAAGTTGGTGTATGCATCCCATTCCCTTGATAGCTTTGAGAGATTGGAAAGACATTTGCGGATGCTGAGTCGTGAAGTCCCCGCCTTGGATGATAAATTGCGATCGCAGCTAAGGTTAATGTTTGATGAGACATCCCCTGACCTTGCCAAATATAAGGTGGTCAGCGAAATGTTATGCATCGAATACCTGGCGATCCTCTGGCTAGTTGATGAAAATTATTTGACCAAACACTTAGCTGGGAAACTAATAGCGCGAATTATTCAAGAGGTAATCGAAGTCTTTCTTTGTTTGCCCAGTGGTGAGTTCGCCGAACATTACTACCAACATTTGTTGCGAGATAACTACTGTGCGCTTTCAGTCGATCGCATATTAGAAGTGGTACAGCTACGACTGCAATCATGGTACAAATTGGGACCCACAATTTATTCACCTTATCAATGCCCCTATCTAGTCAGCCAAACCTCTGCGGCAAAGCGAATGTCAATGGAAACTGTCCAACGACTAGGGCGGATTTTGCGCGGTTTTAACTTTTTGCAGTTAGGGGCGCTCATGGGTAAAGATCCCTTAGCGATCGCGAAGCAACTTTACCCGCTTATTGGCGATGGATCAATCTTATTGCGAGATCCCCTCTCTCCCTTTGATATGTTGCCACGCACCTATTATTTAGCTCCCGAAGAAGAGAAAGAAAACATCCAAAAACTTTCAGAAGTTTTTGTGGATGAAGCTGGTTCAGGTGATGATATTTCTAGCTTTTCTAAAGGTTTTACTAATCAATCGACAAAAGTATGGAAGATCGTTTGCATTGATGATAGTGAGTCGATGCTAAGTATTATTGGCAGCTATTTAGGAAGTGAAGATTTTCAGGTTACGCTCATTCAAGACTCGATGAGAGCGTTAATGAAAATCACCTCTATTCGTCCTAATCTGATTTTGCTAGATATTGGTATGCCCAATGTGGATGGATATCAACTTTGTTCTTTGATTCGTAAATCATCGGTTTTAAAAGATATCCCAATTGTGATGGTGACGGGTAATAAAGGCTTAATCGATCGCGCCCGCGCAAGGATCGCAGGAGCGACTGACTACATCACAAAACCCTTTATGCAGTCGGATTTATTAAAAATGATCATGCGTCACCTTATTTGACAAGCAACTGCAACAAGTCACCGAGACAAGTGGCTTAAGCCCCTTGTTAAGAGCAGGAAGGTTTGGATATAACTTGCGATTGCGACTTGTGATATCTTTATTAAAAATAAAGAATTTAAAAATTACAAAAAAATTATGACGACAGTTCTCGTGGTTGAAGATACGGTTTCGGAACAGGATTTAATCGTTGGCTACTTAGTTGAAAGTGGTTACAACGTAATCAGCGCAACTAATGGTCAAGATGCCATTAAGAAAATAGAAACTAAAAAACCTGATGTTGTAATCACAGACTTAGTAATGCCAGGGATGAGTGGATTAGAACTATGCCGCAGTTTAAAAAAGAACATCGAAACTAAAGATGTACCAATTGTGGCTTGCACCTCTAAAAATCAAGAACTTGATAAGCTTTGGGGGATGAAACAGGGCATAGATATTTATATCACCAAGCCTTTTTCGCGGGAAGACATCTTACGAGCCGTGCGATCTGTCTCGTAATTCGTAATTCGTAATTTTTGTAATTCCTAATTCCTAATCTAGCAAGGAGAGAAGATCTTGATTACAATTTTGGTTGTTGAGGATACAGCTTCAGAACGTGAGTTGATCGGTGAGTACTTACGTCAGGGGGGATATGCGGTCATTAGTGCGACCAATGGTATGGAAGGTTTAGCCAAATTTAACCAAGATCAACCAAATCTAGTGATTACGGATTTGGTCATGCCAGGAATGAGCGGTTTGGAGTTATGTCGGGCGATTAAAAAAGCAACCACCAATAAAGTACCTGTAATTGCCTGCACTTCCAAAAATCAAGAACTCGATCGCCTCTGGGGGATGAAGCAGGGTGTGGATGTTTATCTCACCAAACCATTTACCAAAGAAGAGATCCTGCAAGCAGTGCGATCGCAGGGTATAGGAGCATAATCAATATGAGCGGTAATATAAGCAATCTCACGATCGAACTACGCGAGGAGCAGTCACAGGCGATCGCAGGATTACCCTATTTGAGCTTGCAGCTTGACCTTGATGTGACCGTGGCAGTGCAATTAAAATACACCAGAGAAACCTTAGTATTATCAACCGAAAGATTAACGCAAATGCCCAATGTCCATCCTTGCTTGATGGGTTTGATTGAGCATCGCAGTAATGTCTTTTGGGTACTAGATCTACCACAACTGTTAGGGTTTACGCCGATTGATGCAACGGCGATCGATCTGCATATTGCCATATTACAAATTGGTGGAGCCTTCCTTGGTTTGGGTGTAGCTCGCATTGGGAGGGTATTAAGGTTTACGGAACCAGAGATCGTTTCACCGATACAATTGCCACAACTCAAACTGCCGAGTGAGATCATGCCATTTTTGCGCGGTTGGATTGCTCAACCCCAAGGGCTTACCAATAATCTTTATTTGTTAGACGCTGAGGCGATCGCCATTCACAACTTTACTTTACAGATTTAATTATTAACTTTTTCCTTTTAACTTTTCCCTTTTAACTTTTCCCTTTTAACTTTTTCCTTTTAACTTTTTCCTTGAAAAACGGAGTTTTCAATCATGGTTCTCGATTCACGTTCTCGCGTTGACAGCTCTGAATCCATTTTCAATAGCAATGGTGCTGATCCTTCTAGGAATGGCAACTATGCCCCACCAGAGCCGATTAACAATCCTATAAAAAAGAAAAAGTCGATTTGGCGATGGTGGGAAGCTCTAGGTTTGCGGACTAAGACCGCAGTTGTATCGGTCGCCGCGATCACAATTCCTTTGCTGGCTTTAAGTAGTTTTACTTACTTCTATGTTGGACAAAACATCGCAAATAACACTAGACAGACTAGGGCTTTACGGGCTGAGGGGATGGCTTATCGCGTCGCTTACTTCATGCGTGAGCGCTATGGCGATATTCAAACGCTGGCTAATTTACCGTTTTTGACTAATCCAAAGATCCAAACCGCTTTGACATTGCCAGAGCAGAAAGCGATTCTGGACAACTACATCAATAGCTATCGTGTCTATGATAGTATTGCGGTGTATCGACTGGATGGCACTTTAGTTATTGATGCAGGCTCAGAAGCACCTCCTCCTAATATTTCTAAACGCGAGTATTTTCAGGCAGTTGTCACCACCGATAAGCCATTCATCAGTCAGCCAGAGCCATCGATCGTAACTAAAAAAATCAGTATCTTTACGGCTGCACCGATTAAAGATATTAATACGGGTAAAACTACAGCGGTTATCCGTAGTCGTCTCCAAGCTTCTGTCGTAGAAGATCTGATCAAGGACTTTAGTGTTGGTGGTGAGCAGTATCACTTAGTTGAGTCTGACGGTAAGTTTTTTGTAGCTTTGGAAAAAGATCAAGTTGGTCGTTATGTAAAAGCTGATTTTCCTGGATTACAGCCTTTACTTAGCAATCGCGAACGGGTTGCCGTAACATCGATTGACCAAATTAGTAAGAACGAGCAGTTTGTTGGTTATTCACCCTTACCCAAGTTGGAGGGTTTGCCAGATCTAAAATGGGATTCAATCGTTGCGGTTGACACCGATATTGCGCTAAAACCTTTGCAACAGTTGTTGTTGATCTTGGTGGGGGCGACTGGCGCTGTGGGGATATTAGCCTCGGTATTGGCGATCGCGATCGCCCAACGCGCCACCAAACCAATCATCGATGCAACGCAAGCGGTGGTTGAACTTGGCAAAGGTAATCTCGAAACCCGCCTTGCAGTACAAGGTGAAGATGAAATGGCGCAGCTAGGCGACAACATCAACCTCATGGCGGGTCAGTTGCAAGATTTTATTGCTTTGCAAGAAGATCAAACAAGGCGATCGCGGATTCTTGCCGATATATCTAGATCAACTGACATTAAGGATCTTGAGGAGCCATTAAGTCAATTTATAACTGAGCTTCGTCAAGAGCTAGCCTGTGATCGCGTTGTAGTTTATCGATTTATGTCTGATGCCACTGGCAATAAACAAGGAGTAGTCGTTGCTGAATCAGTGATCTCAAATCTGAGTGAGGCAAGAAATGTTGGACTAAGTGATGCTTGCATTCCTCCAGAAACCCTCGATGCATACAAACAAGGTAAAGTCGTTCAATTTCGAGATGTCTTTCAGTCTGGATTTGCACCTGCTCACATCGAGTTGATGCGGAAATTGCAAATTAAATCTAATCTAATCGTGCCAATTTTACGCGCAGGTGAGCTAGATGGGTTGTTAATCGCGCACTCATGTATGCAAACTCGCGATTGGCAATCGCCAGAGATTAAGTTGATGCAGCGCTATGCTGAAGAAATTGGAACCGCTATTGGTGGACTTGCCACGGTTGAGCAACAGCGTATTGTTGCCCAGAAGGAGAGTCAACGAAGTGAAACGATTCAACGCGAGTTAATTACATTGCTGTCTGATGTTGAAGGAGCGATGAGTGGAGATTTAACCGTTCGCGCTCAAATCTCGGCAGGTGAAATTGGGATTGTTGCTGACTTTTTTAATGCGATCGTGGAAAGCTTGCGGGACGTTGTAACACAGGTAAAACAAGCGAGTTCGCAGGTAAATACATCGGTAAATACTAACAACGAATCGATTCGCAACCTAGCCCAAGATGCGACTTTGCAAGCCAAAGAACTAGATGAAGCTTTACAATCTGTTGCCCAAATGACAGACTCCATGCAGCAGGTGGCGGTCAGCGCTCAACAGGCAGCCGATGCTTCTAGTAAGGCTGCTAATACTGCCGAGGCGGGTAGTGCGGATATCGAACAATCAGTGCAGAGTATTATGAAACTGAGTCAGACCGTTGATGATACTGCTAAAAAAGTAAAACGATTGGGAGATGCATCGCAACAAATTTCTAAGGTGGTAGTACTGATCGATCAGATTGCTTTAAAAACTAACATGTTGGCGTTGAATGCCAGTGTTGAGGCGGCTCGTGCGGGTGAAGAAGGTCGTGGCTTTGCGGTGGTTGCGGCTGAAGTTGGGGCGTTAGCGGCGCAGTCGGCAAATGCGACTAAGGAAATTAGCCGATTAGTTGAGTCCATCCAACAGGAAACCAGCGAGGTGGTGCAAGCGATGCAAGCGAGTACATTACAGGTGGTTGAAGGTACGAATCGAGTCGAGAATGCAAGGAGAAGTCTGAATCAAATTGTGGAAGTATCGCGTCAGGTAAACACGCTTTTCCAAGATATTTCCCTTGCGACAACTTCACAGGTAAAGACTTCCGAATCGGTGCGATCGCTAATGTCTACTCTCTCTACGCAGTCACAGCAATCTTCGGATACTTCGCGGGATGTCGCGATCGCCCTGCAAGAAACCGCAGATATTGCGAGTCAATTGCAATCATCTGTAGAAACATTTAAGGTTAACTAGGGGCTATTACAAAAACATTATGTTAGTAAACAAAGAACCACTTACTGAGTCAAATCCAACTCAGATGCAAACTCCAACTCCATTTGTGCTAGAGCCTTTGCTAGAACCCCTAGTTGAGCCAGTAATTAATCCTCAACCAATAATTGAGCCTACTAGAGAACTCTCTGTAGAACCAGTAATTGAGCAAGTCATAGAGCCGCAAACTGGAGACTCGCCATCTAGAGAGCCACAATCTAAGGAAGAAAATAAGCTCGTTAACGGGCTGAGTACATTTATTGGAGTCGGTTTAGTTGTATTTGGAATTTCTGCATGGAACTTGTTTGATATCTATCGTGGTTTCCGTTCGATCTCCGAGAGAAACTTTCGACTGGAACAATTGAGTGGTGTGATTGTCCATCTTGATGAAGTTCTCACCATGTCCGCTAGAATGGCGGCAGTAACTGGTGAATCAAAATGGGAAGTGCGTTATCTAAAGTACGATCCACAACTGGTAGCCGCGATCGATGAATCAACTAGAATTGCCCCTGAAGCCTATAAAAATTCTTCCGTTGCAGTAAATCAGGCGAATAATAAGCTCGTTGATTTAGAAAAGAAATCTTTTGAATTGGTTCGCCAAGGTAAAAAGAAAGAGGCTTCACAAATTTTGTTTAGCAGTGAATATGAAAATCAGAAAAAAATCTATGCTGACGGGACAAAAAAGACCCTTGGTGCTATACGAACTGAAACCGATCAACAGTTACAGTCTTTTAGTCAACGTTTAATCGTTTCGTTAGTCTTCACTTTATTGAGTTTACCCGCACTAATTGCCGCCTATCTAATTGCGGTGAAGTTGATTCATAAATATTTAAGCGATCGTGATCGCGCTCAAAAAAATATTGCCTCATTGCAAATTCAACAGGCTCAAACCGAACAGGAACGAGCCAAACTCGAAGAACTACAGCAGTCGATCGCCGAACAGGAACGGGCTAGATTAGAACTACAGCAGTCTATCTCTGAGCAAGTAAGAGAACGCAGTGAAGTCTTACAGCAAGAGTTATTAACTCTAGTATCGGATGTTGAGGGTGCGACCAGTGGAGATTTGACAGTACGCGCCCAGATTTCGGCGGGTGAGATTGGCATTGTTGCTGACTTTTTTAATGCAATTATTGAGAGTCTTCGCGATGTGGTTCGACAGGTAAAACTATCCGCAGGGCTAGTAAATACATCCGTTGACACAAATAATGCCGCCATTCGCGATCTTGCTAAAGATGCCAACTCTCAGGCGCAACAACTTGAAGAAGCTTTGACTTCAGTTGAAAAAATGACTAGTTCCATTCAACAAATGGCAACTAGCGCTCAACAAGCTGCCAAAGCCTCGATCGCCGCCGCAAATAATGCTGAAACAGGAAGCTTTGCGATCGAGCAGTCAGTCCAAAGTATCTTGCAGTTACGGCAGACTCTCGCGGAAACAGCCAAAAAAGTAAAACGTCTTGGTGAAGCCTCGCAACAAATCGCTAAGGTGGTAGTACTGATCGATCAGATTGCTTTAAAAACAAATATGTTGGCGGTGAACGCTAGTATTGAAGCCGCATTGGCGGGTGAAGAAGGGCGCGGTTTTGCGGTGGTTGCGGAAGAGGTGGGAGCATTGGCGACCCAATCAGCAACGGCAACCAAAGAAATCGAAATTCTTGTCGAAAGTATTCAACAGGAAACTAGTGAGGTAGTACAAGCGATGGAAGCAAGTACGGTACAGGTGGTTGAGGGTACAAATCGAGTTGAGGAAGCGCGGAAAAGTTTGAGTCAGATTGTCCAAGTTTCGCGTCAGGTGAATGAACTGTTTAAGCAGATTTCCCTTGCTACGAGTAATCAGGTAGAAATTTCGGAGTCAGTGCGATCGCTGATGGCTAATCTCTCTACCCAATCACAAAAATCTTCGGAAACTTCGCGAAATGTAGCGATCGCCTTACAAGAAACCGCAGATGTCGCAAGTCAATTGCAAGCTTCAATGCAGACATTTAAAGTTGATGCAACTTGATATGTGGAACCCTCACCCCCCAGCCCCCTCTCCTATTAAGGGCGAGGGGTAGTAAGACTAATTTCTTGTTCCCTTCTCCCTTTTTGGGAGAGGGGCTAGGGGTGAGGGTCTTGAAAACTTCCAAGTAAAACCATTTAATACTAAAGAGATATGTCAACGAATACATTAAGCGATAAAGAATGGGCGGTTCGATTACTATTTCTTGATGAAGTTAAGGATTTTCTGATGGATATTGAATTAGAAATCATTGGCTTAAGCGATCGCGGTTTGCAAAGATCAGCGATCGATAAGATTTTACGAGCGGCGCACTCGATGAAGGGGGGCGCGGGGATGATGGGGTTCATGGCGATGAGCAAACTCGCCCATCGTTTAGAAGATTTCGTGAAAATATTACAGGTCAAAAATCAAGTTCAAATCTCTCAAGAACTAGAAAGCCTCTTTCTTGCAGCAGTTGATAGCCTGTCTAAAACTGCAATCATAAATAAGCAACGTCAAGAACCAGATGTGAAATGGCTACAGGAATATGCCAATCCTCCCTTTGATAGATTACATGAAATTTTAGGAGAATTATCTACACAGGACGAAGCGCAACTACTTTCAGAAGATGCAGGTCAGGATATGCGAATTCTGATGTTTGCGACAGAAGTAGATGGTTGTTTAGAAAGATTAACCAAAGTCCTCGCTGATCAAAATTCACAGGTACTGCGTGAAGAATTTGCCCTGACCAGTCAAGAGTTCGGCTGTTTAGGTGAAATGTTGGAATTACCCGCGTTTACAAGTTTATGCGAAGAAATTAGTCAAGCATTAGAAATAAAAGACAATCTTCCCCATAAAAATCTACGCCAAGTCACAACAGCGGCTCTTGAGTCATGGCGGCGATCGCAAGCCCTTGTATTAGTTGGACAATTTCAGGCTCTGCCCGAACATTTTGAGATCTCAATTCCCAAGACGACTATTGCTGCGCCATTAAATTTATCTCCAGATTTATCTCCCAATTTAATTGCTCCAAATTCGGTTCCAAATTCGGCTCTTGAGATGTCGGAGATATCAGATTTATCACATCCATCAAATCTAAATGATTTGTACGATTTTCAAGAAATCACCAATGAACTTGCAACTGTCATAACATCAAATGAGCAATCCGCGAATAACTTAGATGCAACGATTCGGATTCCTTTGCGTCAGTTAGAAGCCCTTAGCGATCGCTTTGGTGAGTTAAATGCTGAACGTAGTGGATTACGAATGCAACTCAAAAGAATGCGGGAGCTAGTCCAGCTTCTCAGTACGAGAATGCATGGATTAGAGCAGTCAAATTCTCTATTGAGAGAAACCTATGATCGGGTAGTCACATCTTCGGAGCCGTTGATTCCCGTCAATAGTTTAAATAATCCAATTATCCGAGAGAATCCTAGAGAGCTTTATGCTGCTACAAACAATAGCTCTTTTCTCCCCTATACCAATCGTTTTGACCTGCTAGAAATGGATCGCTATAGTGAACTACACGTTCTCTCACGCGAAATTATGGATAGTGTGGTGCAGTTACAAGAAGTTTCTAGCGATCTTGCCACGGCTCTAACTGATACCGAAGCGACTGAACGTGAACTTGGACGCGCCTCTCGGCAAATGCAAACAGCGATCGAGCAAGCGAGAATGCGAATGCTCAGCGAGATTTCTGGTAAATTCCCTCGTCTACTGCGTGACTTGTCCCTAGCTCATGGCAAGCAAGTTGAGCTAGTCGTGCGCGGTAGTTCCACCCTCGTTGAGCGATCGGTTTTAGAAATTTTAGAAGATCCACTTTTGCATCTAATTCGCAATGCTTTTGATCATGGCATCGAATCGCCTGAAGAACGCTTAGCGGCAGGTAAATCCCCCAAAGGTAAGATTGAAATTAGCGCAGGCTATCGCGGCAATCAAACTGTGATTAGTATTAGTGATGACGGTAATGGCATTAATTTCACAAAGTTACGCGATCGCGCCTTACAAATGGGACTGAATGAGAGCGATCTCGCCACTTCCAGTGAAACTGAATTATTGGATCTGATTTTTGAAGCCGGTTTTAGTACCGCCGATCGCGTGACCACATTATCGGGTAGGGGGGTAGGGCTAGATGTCGTTAGATCCAATTTAAATATCATTGGTGGCAATATTCGGGTAGAGACGGAAGCGGGAAAAGGAACTACTTTCACCTTGACCGTGCCTGTGTCTCTCTCGATTGCTCGTGTTTTGCTATTTGAGAGCAATGGCTTACAGATGGCAATCCTCACCAGTGCCGTTGAAGAAATCCTCTTAATGCGCGATCTCGATATCCATGCTGTTGCTAATCAAGAAGTGATTGATTGGAATGGTTACTCAGTCCCTCTCCTAAGACTTAGTAATTGTCTGCGGTTCTCGCGTCCACAGTTTCAATTTGAAACAGAGAATCGTCCGACCGTTGATGAGCCACTCTCTTTAATCGTTGCCCATAGTTCCCATAATCCCCATAACTTCCATAATAACAATACGGTTGTTCCCTTTGCTCTACAGGTCGATCGCTATTGGGGTGAACAGGAAGTGACAATTCGTGGTGTCCAAAGCTTGATCCCTCTGCCAACTGGGTTTATGGGATGTGCGATTTTAGGCGGTGGCAAGTTAGTGCCACTTGTGGACATTGATAATCTACTGGATTGGGCGATCGCCGATATTGACGCTCTTCCCAGTAAGACACTGACATTGCCATCAGATCGAAGCGATCGCCGCGCTACAGTGCTAGTGGTTGACGATTCAATTAATGTGCGGCGATTCTTAGCGATGACCTTAGAAAAATCTGGCTATCGTGTAGAACAAGCAAAAGATGGGCAGGAAGCAATGGAAAAATTACGGAAACTACAAACTATGTTCCAAAACTCTAGAGTTAGTGCGGTAATCTGTGATATTGAGATGCCTAGATTAGATGGATTTGGCTTTTTAGTTCAGTCACGCAGCGATGAAAACTGCCAAAATATTCCCGTAATCATGCTTACTTCTCGCAGTGGCTCTAAACATCGTGATTTAGCGATGCGTCTGGGAGCCTCAGCCTATTTTTCTAAACCGTTTAAGGATAACGAACTCCTAGAAACTCTGTCTCAACTAATCCATCATTAACATCATGCCATCCATCACTTCCCTTAGATCAAACCGATTAGCCCAACTTCGTCCCGATACGGGTAAGCAATATGTCACTTTTCGACTACGCATTGCTTGGTTTATTGTCCCGATCGCATCTATTTATCGATTAATGCCCATCGAAGAAAATATCCCTAAACTAACTGCATTAGGACAAAATGTTCCTCTCATCGATCTGGGGAGAGTCTTATTTGGTCAAACAAAAGTTAATAAAGATGATATCCCACAGCTATCTGTTAGTGGTGCGATCATTTCTTCTAAACCCTCACTGGTCATTATCCGCAATCAAGCTGAAGATTTAATTGGCTTACTTAGCAATTCTCAACCAGCCATGCAATTGATTCCAGATCATGAAATAGTTGCATTACCAAAAACTTATAGCCAACGATGGAAAGTTGATTTTATTCCTTCGATGACTTTGCCTTTACTAGATCGTCCATCCTTATTCTTAATCGACAGCGATCGCCTGATCAACACCATCCAAAAAAAATCTTCTGCCCTACAATCTATGAGCTGATTTATTCGTCAATTCATCAGTGTCCACCATTACTTGATTAGCGATCGCGGCATTTCTTTGATCGATAATTTGATGATATTTTCTCCCTGCTAAGGCGATCCCAATTGAACTCCAAAGCATGACACCATGCGCCCCTCGCATTGTCGGAGCCGACAACAAGAAAAAGAGTGACTTAATTAAAATCGCCTGAATAGTTGACAGAAAAACATCATCATTTTTGCTCTTAAAGGTCAATACTAAAAATACACAAAGGGCAAAACCTGACACATAGGTAATAGCTCCGAACCATCCTAATTCAATCATCAGAACTAAAAAAGCGCTGTCGGTATCAAATCCTCCAAACCCTTTGCCAATTAACTCACTAATCGCATCATTAATTAAAAGTCCAAAAGCAATTTGGCGTTCGTTGGCACTGTTATCAGTGGAAATATCAGATAAGGTTTGTAATCTTTTGCCAATTGTGGTTGCGAATGGCTCCACCGTACTGAGGGGAATAACGATCGCGGCTAAAACAAGGATTGTTACCAAAATTTGGATTTTTTGTTTGTGTGGTAAAGACACAACCAGCGAGAACATCCCCAAAATCCATCCCAACCAAGCTGTTCGCACCATACAAAGTAGAAATGATAGAAATCCAACTGCTGAGGCAGGTACAACTAAAATATTGCGTGAACTGAGTAACAGTAGTAATCCTGTTGCCATGTAGTCACCAAATGGCGCGGGTGAGTTCATCGTACTCCATACGCGCATTCCTTGCGGTATTGGTAAACCACTGGTAATCATCTTAGAAGAGACTAACCATAAGCGATCCCAATCTGGAGCCACAAGGTATTGATAAATACCATAACTTCCCATTAGGATTACTCCCCATAAAAACACTTTACGGAGATGGCGACCATATTCGGGATAGCGATACCAATGTACATATAGGTGATAACCGAATAGAAGGGGAGTAATCCACTCTAGTCCCTTAATTGTGGCGAGTATAGGACTATTTTTGATAACGCCCACAAGATAGCCATAGAGCATACTTGTAAAAACTAAAACAAATGGAGCCGAACCCTGCTCTCTCACTTTAGGCAAATTAAAATACAATGTGTGACCACATACAACGATCGCTGCATAGGGAGCGAGCAAAATCGGGCTGGGGTCGGTAAAAGCTCCCCCGCGAAAATCTGCATACCTTCTCACAAAGGCGGTCACAAATAAGATCCACCAGACAAAGCCAATGTAGAGGGGTGGATATCGAAAATATAAAAACCAGCCGACAAGAAAAGAACCGAAGGGAAAAGCGATCGCCAAAATTTTAACGCCGCCAGCACCTGCAATCAGTAGCCCTAAAGTCATTAATACAAATACAGAAATTACTGCCCATGCATTCCAAGATGATGGGGATTTAGTTTTTGGGGTTGACAGTAGCGTTGGTAAAGTCATTTAGGCTAAATTTCTTGTACAATTAAAGGCGATCGCGATCGGTGAAGATATATGAAACTTAAAAGTGTCTCTATCAGGGGGCTAAATAATAAGCTCGATTGTGATTTTGAATTTCATAATGACATAAACATTGTCACGGGCATCAATGGCTGTGGTAAAACAACATTCTTAAAAATGCTCTGGTATGCCATTTCAGGAAATATCGAGCGTCTTGTAACTGAAATAAGTTTTGCAGAATTCAACTTGGAAACCAGTGATTTTTCGCTATTGCTAATCAACCAAAGTCATGAAGATAAAGGACAAGGTTCAACTGTAATTTTACCAGAAAATGCTGTATATTCACCTTCTTTCATAAGTAAAAGAAGTACAATTAAATGGCGTTATATTTCAAATAAAGTCCAGCAAGATGGAATTGTTAATATAGATGGATATAATCAAATAGATGAACGTGAATTGCTGAAATCTCTAATCTTCGAGAGTAGAGATTCATCTCTATTCTTCCCAACATTCAGAAGAGTTGAAGGGGGATATTCATTGATAAATTCTAAAAGCCAGAAACCCTTATCAAATTCCTCCAAGACATTAGCAGAAATTCGTCAATTTCAAAGAGAAGTAAACAATGTAAATATCCAAGAAGGATTTGATAAAGTATCAAATAATATGTCATTTGCTAACCATAAATTTATATGTTCTATATCAACTCATGATCTTGGCTATTTGCTCCGCTTACACCATGCCAAGACAACTGAAAAAATTGATGAATATTCTCTCGCATTAAACAAATCATTAATTAGTAAACTTGAAAATATCAAATCTGGCATTGAAGATAGTAAAGATGAATCGTTAGCTATTGTTAGTAAACTACAGCGAGAAGTAGCAGATGTTGACAATAGGCGAGATGAACTTCTTCAACCGTTCAAAGTGCTATCTGAACTAGTTACTAAGGTCATGCGCTATAAAGGTGTCAAACTTGATGATTTCACTATTGGACAATCAGACGATGCTATTGATTCCAGATTGCTATCTGCTGGTGAACAACAAATGCTTAGCTTTCTTTGCTATAACGCATTTTATGAAGACTCAGTAATATTTATTGATGAGCCTGAATTAAGTTTGCATCCAGACTGGCAGCGTAGATTATTTCCAAATTTAATGAAACAACAATCAAGTAATCAGTTTATTGTCGCTACCCATTCTCCTTTTATTTACTCTAAGTATGAGGATAAAGAAATTATTTTGTCTGAGGAAAAGGGTGAATGAGTAAATCGGGAAATCTTTCTGAAGATGAAATGATATCTCATCTAAAAAGAACATTATTGCCAACTATTTTAGTTGAAGGTAATGATGAGTTGTCGATATATAACAGGTATTTGCAAGATAAAATCAATATTGAAGATGTTGATATCCTTGCTTGTGATGGAAGAGCTAAACTTCTAAATGTTTTTAAAAGAAGAGCAGAATTTAAAAAGACTAAGGTCGTCTTTGTTGCCGATAAAGATATGTGGTTTTTTAAAGGTGTTCCTGAAGAATATGATAACAAAGTTGTCTTTACAGATGGATATTCATTAGAGAATGATTTGTATATTGAATCATTTTTTAATAGATTATTGGATACAAATGAAGCAAGAAACTTTGATGATTTAATAAAAGAACTATCGGTTTGGTTCGCATTTGAAGTTAATCGCTATCAAGAATTTAATTGTGTTTGGTGTGATTTTCATGTCAATCAAATTTGTCCAGAAAAGTTCTTATCTGAAAGCTTTAAAGAAAGTATCAGTTTTGTTGAACCGTCTGCATATATTGTGGAATCAATTTATTCTGAATATACTAGAGCGTTACGGGGGAAAAACTTATTTCAGGCTCTATTGCGCTTTTTAAGTCATAAAAATCGAGAATCTAAATATAGTCGTGCAAATCTTATTGAAATGGGAGCGAAGTTTCCTAATCCACGACTGGAAGAATTAGTGAAAAAAATTGTTGGAAAGTTTCAAGAATATGGATGAGTGGATAACTATGCATTAAATAAACATACTAAAAATATACTGATTTTAAAATCACCAATCTTTTAAAAAATAACACTTACTAACTTTTCTAAACATGACCATCTTTGAAGTTTCTGTTCCTGCGACTACTGCTAATATTGGCGCTGGATTTGATTGCCTTGGCGCAGCCCTATCGCTTTATAACCATTTTGAATTTTCCCTAGCCGATCGCCTTACCATCACCGCATCAGGCGAAGGAGCGGAGAAGGTAGAACGGGACGAGACTAACTTGGTATATCAGGCGATCGCAAATTTTTATCAGCATATTGATCGCCCCATTCCCGCGATCGCATTTCACACTAATACCAAAATTCCTCTATCGCGGGGGCTAGGCAGTTCCGCAACCGCAATTGTGGGTGGGCTGGTTGGGGCAAACTTATTAGCAGGTTCACCACTGGAGCGCGGAGAATTATTGGACTTAGCGATCGCTATGGAAGGACATCCTGATAACGTCGCTCCTGCAATGTTGGGCGGCTGTCAACTAATGGCTTCTAACCAAGCGGGCGGTTGGGAATATTGTGATTTGCTGTGGCATGAAAGTATTGCGATCGCTGTGGCTATTCCTGATTTCGAGCTATCGACTGCCAAGGCAAGAGCCGTATTACCAAAGCAGTTTTCGATGGCGGACGCGGTTTTTAATGCTTCCCACTTGGCGCTGTTGACGCATGGGATTCAGACAGGGCATGTGAGTTGGCTGAAAGCAGGATTGCAAGATCGGCTGCATCAACCCTATCGCCAAAGTTTAATTACAGGTATGGCGGATGTCCAAGCAGCAGCGATCGCGGCGGGAGCCTATGGCTTAGTAATTAGCGGTGCGGGTCCGACATTACTTTCTTTAGCGCCAACGGGTACAATAGAGTTAGTCGCCGTAGCCATGCAACAAGCTTGGCAAGCAATAGGTGTTACGGCTGTGACAAAATGTTTAGCGATCGCCAAAGATGGCACAACATATAAAACCCGTTGATTGACAGAGTGTTTGCGTAGCAGACTATCCATGAATTAACAGATCGGAAAGGAACAGAATAACATGTCTAAATTTCAGTTTTTACTAATCTCAGCGCTAATTTCCTCGGTTGTGCTGCTATTTGTGGGTAGTCGTGATGGCAATCCCTTGGAATCCATAATGCCGATCGCAGTGGTATTTGGTTTAGCCTATGTAGTGCAGCGCTTTCTTTCTGAAAAAGTCTGGAATCGTTTTGCGCGGTGGGTCAATGAGACGACAGGACGTAAAATCTTTTATGTGCGATCGCCGCGTACTAAGGTTGTGCGAGAACAAAAACTATTACCGCCTTCCAAATTAAATCGGCTCAAATAAGCTTCAAGTAAACAAAAAATCTCAATCATGACCAGTTACGCATCATTTTCGCAACCTTTACGGGTTGGTATTGTCGGTTCAGGCTTTGTCGCTAAGTTACGCGCTGAAATATTAAATCAAGATCCCAGAGTCAAAATAGTGGCGATCGCGGGTACACCCGCCAAGACTCAAGTGATCGTCCAAGAATTAGCAATTCCCATGCAGCAACATCAATACTGGTCAGAACTGGTCATGCGTCCTGATATTGATCTAGTCGTGATTTGTAATGTCAATCGCGATCATGGCGCTGTGGTCGGACAAGCCTTGCGATCGGGCAAACATGTCATCGTGGAATATCCTCTTGCCTTTAGTCTGCAAGAAGCTGAGAAATTAGTGCATCTTGCCAAAGAATACAATCTCTTACTCCATGTCGAACATATTGAACTCTTGGGCGGCGTACATCAACTGGTGATCGAACATCTATCTAAACTAGGGAAGCCATTTTATGCCAGATATTCCACTAAAGGACCGCAACATCCTGCACCTCAGAAATGGACTTATAACCCCGATCTATTTGGATTCCCATTAACTGCGGCTGTCTCACGCCTCAATCGCATTATTGTTCTCTTCGGCAAAGTAAAAGCCGTCTCATGTCAGTTACGTTATGACGGCGAAAATTTGCCTCATCATTTTGCTTCCTGTGTATGCAACGCTCAATTGCAATTTGAGAATGGAGTAATTGCTGATATCAGTTATAGTAAAGGTGAGAACTTTTGGCATCCCGAAAGGATTATGGAACTACAGGGCAGTCATGGCGCGATCGTCTTTTCTGGCGATAAAGGAAAGCTAATTACCGCCGATGGTGAAACAGAACTTGATGCAGGAACAACGCGAGGACTCTTTAAAAAGGATACAGAAAATGTTCTCTCTCATTTATTTACAGGCACTCCGCTCTATACTAACCACGACAGTATTTTGCATTCTCTCGCCGTGGCAAATGCCGCAGAAAAGGCGGCGGCTACGCAGCAAACTGTCATCATTTAGATTGAGATTGTGTTAATCTAGCTGTTTAGATTTGATAAGTAGATGCTATGACTGGATTTGTCGGACTGCACGTTCATACTGAATATAGTTTGCTTGATGGGGCAAGCCAAATCCCTGATATGGTCAAACGGGCTGTGGAATTGGGGATGCCCGCGATCGCCTTGACCGATCATGGTGTGATGTATGGGGCGATCGAACTCATCAAAATCTGTAAATCTAAAGGAATTAAGCCGATTATTGGCAATGAAATGTATGTCTTGAATGGAGACATTACCATCCAATATAAGAAAGAAGATAAAAAAAGAAAATATCACCAATGCGTTCTTGCCAAAGATACACAAGGCTATCGCAATCTCGTTAAACTCACTACAATTTCCCATTTACAAGGCTTTCAGGGTAAAGGAATTTTTGCGCGTCCTTGCATTAATAAAGATTATTTACTGCAATACAAAGAAGGTTTAATGCTCACATCAGGCTGTTTGGCAGGAGAAGTTCCCCAAGCAATCATGAACGGCGATCGCAAACTGGCGAGGGAAGTAGCGGCTTGGTATCAAGAACATTTTGGTGATGATTATTATCTAGAAATTCAGGATCACGGCTATCCAGAAGATCGCGTTGTGAATGTGGAAATTTGTAAGATTGCCAAAGAATTAGGAATTAGGGTAATTGCCACAAATGATTCTCACTTTACCTCCTGTATGGATGTGGAAGCCCATGACGCGCTGCTCTGTATTCAAACTGGAAAGTTAATTTCCGATGAGAAGCGGCTCCGTTATAGCGGCATGGAATATTTCAAATCTTACGATGAGATGAAACGCCTATTTCGTGATCATTTGGAAGATGATGTCATCGAAGAAGCCCTTGCGAATACCCTCCATGCAGCTAACAAGGTCAAGCCCTACGACCTCATGCGCGATCCCCAAGCGGCAAATTATCCGATTCCTGAAGGACATACTGCTGACACTTATTTTGAAGAGGTAACATGGCAAGGCTTATTGCAAAGATTTAATGCCAAAACCCATGCCGAGATTTCACAGGAATATCAAGAGCGTCTCCGCTTTGAGTTGGGAATCATCATGCAGATGGGCTTTGCCACCTACTTTCTGGTCGTATGGGACTACATCAAATATGCCAGAGATAAAAAGATTCCTGTAGGTCCCGGACGGGGCAGTGCCGCAGGTTCCCTAGTTGCCTATTCTCTCGGTATTACCAATATTGACCCGATTCATCATGGACTTCTATTTGAGAGATTTCTTAATCCCGAACGGAAGTCGATGCCCGATATTGACTCCGATTTTTGTATCGAACATCGTGGCGAATTGATTGATTATGTCACTCAACGCTATGGACAGGAACGAGTCGCGCAGATCGTTACCTTTAACCGTCTGACCTCCAAAGCAGTTCTCAAAGATGTGGCAAGGGTGCTAGATGTGTCCTACAGCGAATCCGACAAAATGGCGAAGATGATTCCTGTTTCACGGGGTAAACCTGCCAAATTGAAGGTAATGATTTCCGAAGAGTCGCCAGCACCAGAATTTCGCGATCGCTACAAAAATGATGCCAAAGTCTTTGAATGGCTAGATATGGCAATGCGGATCGAAGGTGTGAACAAAAGTTCAGGCGTTCACGCGGCGGGTGTGGTGATTTCGCCATTTCCTCTTGATGAGGTTGTGCCATTACAACGCAGTAATGAAGGACAAGTGGTGACGCAATACACGATGGAGGATTTGGAATCCCTCGGTTTGCTAAAAATGGACTTCTTAGGGTTAAAGAACTTAACCACAATTGAGCATACCAGCAAATTAATTCGCGACAATCAAGATCCTAATTTCCATATTGATGCGATCGCCCCAGATATGTCCACGGAGGCAAATCAAAAAACCTATAAGCTTTTAGAAAAAGGCGATCTCGAAGGTATCTTCCAATTAGAATCTTCAGGAATGAAGCAAATTGTAAAGGATCTCAAACCTTCCAATATCGAAGATATCTCCTCGATTTTAGCGCTCTATCGTCCAGGACCATTGGATGCAGGACTAATTCCCAAGTTCATTAATCGTAAGCATGGTCGTGAAGCGATCGAGTATCAACATCATACTCTAGAACCAATTTTAAACAATACTTATGGCGTATTATGTCTTGCTAAAGGAACTTTAATTGCTAGACCAGATGGCACAAGTACCCCAATTGAGAACATTCGCAAAGGTGATCTAATTCTCTCATCAGATGGTAAGCGCGTATGGTCAGCAAAAGTTGCAAAACAATGGCAAAGTGGCATTAAATCGATTGTTAAAATCACACTCTCCACAGGTACAGAGATTTACTGCACGCCAGAGCATCGCTTTCTTACGACAGAAGGCGATCAATTTACCTATGAGTTAAAGCCATTAGACAATATTAAGAACGCTCATGTCAATGGCTCAATCATCTATGAAACTTGGCAAATTTCTCAGAACAATAAATCACTTAATTCCAATGAAGCCTATCTGTTAGGTTTATTAGTCGGTGATGGACATTTAACCTCTAGTTCTCCGAATATTGCTTGCTCTAGTGAAGAAACTGCTATTTGGGTTGCTAATCTGATGGCTGAGACATGGAAAGGTGAACCAAAGCATTACTTTAATACCCGTTGTTGGTATGCCTATGCAAAGTTTAATACGCAACCACAACCAACTCCATTAACTATCTTCATGGATAAAATCTATGGTGGTAGAAATTGGAAAGTTAATTCTAAAGATAAGCATTTACCTGTTGACATAGTTGATTATCAAGAAAGCGATCGCATTGATGTTTTGCGAGGACTATGGGATAGCGATGGTTCCTATACTCAAAATCCTTATTTCCGTAGTATTTCTAATCAACTTATTAAGCAAGTAGGGCAATTGCTGAGTAGTCTAAAAATCTCCTATTCTCTGCATTCAACCCATGTAATGATTACGGATATCGCCCGTTTTTATCAGCTAATTGGTGAGCCAAGATTACCCCAAAAGCTTACTGGTGAGAAAAAGTATAATTTTATTCCTGTACCATCTTTGCGAATGCAGGAAGAGTTAGAAGAGTCGATCGCTATAACAGACCGAGAAAGTCGCAAAACTGCTAAGCGTTCTCTTCAAGCAGGAGTAATGTTTAAACCTGTGAGATCGCAATATGCGTCAAAGATTACAGGTTGGACTGAAGCGTATCAAAAAATTTATACAGAGACGTATCTGCAAAATGCTCGTCCAGTATTTGTGGTATCTGTTGAAGATTGGGGAACTGCTGAATGCTTTGATATTGAAATGGCAGATCAAAATTCTCCCTATTTCCTTGCCAATGGAATTGTTACCCATAACTGTTATCAAGAGCAGATCATGAAAATGGCGCAGGAACTGGCGGGATATTCCCTTGGTGCTGCGGATATGTTGCGGCGAGCGATGGGGAAAAAGAAGCCTGAAGAAATGGAAAAACAGCGTTCCATTTTCCTTGATGGTTGTGCTAAAAATGGTATTAGATCAGAGATTTCCAACGATCTCTTCGATCAGATGGTGATTTTTGCGGAATATTGTCTCAGTTACGATACATTAGTGCGAACTGTCGAATATGGCTTAATGCCTATCGGTAAAATCGTTGAGCATCAAATTGAATGTAATGTTTACAGTGTTGATGAGAATGGTTTTGTTTATACTCAACCGATCGCTCAGTGGCATGATCGCGGTAATCAAGAAGTCTTTGAATATGAGTTAGAAAACGGCGATCGCATTAGAGCTACTAAGGATCATAAGTTCATGACTACAGATGGTGAGATGTTGGCGATCGATGAAATTTTTGAGCATGGGTTAGATTTGGCGATCGCTACAACCTAGGCATTGCATTTTATTCTTGAATTGGCTTAATTTGCTATAATGGGCTGCTAGATTAGCTTTGTTCGCCTAGGGTATTTATCAAATGACCAGCCTGTTTCTGGAACGTCTTCACAGCAGCGATCGCCCCGTCATTGTCTTTGATGGTGCGATGGGTACAAACTTGCAGGTACAAAACCTCACCGCCGAAGACTTTGGTGGCGCGGAGTATGAGGGTTGCAACGAGTATCTGGTGATGACAAAACCTGAAGCAGTAGCGACAGTGCATCGTGATTTTTTGGCGGCGGGAGCCGATGTGATTGAGACTGATACGTTTGGGGGAACATCGATCGTTTTGAATGAATACGATCTTGGGCATATGGCGTATGAACTTAGCAAAAAAGCGACTGAGTTAGCAAAATCCGTAGCTGCCGAATTTTCCACACCTGAAAAACCGCGTTTTGTCGCAGGTTCGATTGGACCAACGACCAAGTTGCCGACCTTGCTGCATATTGATTTCGATACCATGAAGCAGTCATTTATCGAGCAGATCGAGGGGCTGTACGATGGCGGCGCAGATTTGTTGCTGGTTGAGACTTGTCAGGATATTCTCCAAATCAAAGTCACATTAAGTGCGATCGAAGAATTTTTTGCAAAACGCGGAGTCCGTCTGCCTGTGATGGTTTCGGTGACGATGGAAACCACAGGGACAATGCTAGTTGGCTCTGATATCTCCGCAGTAGTCACGATTCTAGAACCTTACAACATTGATGTATTGGGGCTGAACTGTGCCACGGGGCCTGATCAGATGACCGAGCATATGCGTTATTTGAGCGCCCATTCTCCCTTTGTTGTGTCTTGTGTCCCCAATGCAGGACTACCTGAAAACGTTGGTGGTCAAGCATTTTATCGCCTCACCCCTGACGATCTGCGCGATCATCTCAAACATTTTGTGGAAGACTTAGGCATTCAAATCATTGGTGGTTGTTGTGGAACTACTCCTGCTCATATTAAGGCTCTGGCTGACGCAGCGAAAACCCTCAAACCTAAGCATCGTGAGCCTCTAGTCGTACCTTCGGCAGCTTCCATTTATAGCTCTCAACCCTATATTCAGGATAATTCCTTCTTAATTGTCGGAGAGCGTCTCAATGCTAGTGGTTCTAAGAAAACTCGTGATTTATTAAATGCTGAAGATTGGGATGGACTAGTGGCGATCGCTAGGTCACAAGTAAAAGAAGGCGCACATATTCTCGATGTGAACGTGGACTATGTGGGACGTGACGGTGTTCGCGATATGCATGAACTGGTTTCGCGGCTAGTTACGAATGTGACTTTGCCCCTGATGTTGGACTCGACCGAATGGGAAAAGATGGAAGCGGGGCTGAAAGTAGCGGGTGGAAAATGTATTCTCAATTCCACTAACTATGAAGATGGCGAAGAACGTTTCTGCAAGGTCGTTAGCCTTGCCAAGCAATATGGCGCTGGTATCGTCATCGGTACAATTGATGAAGATGGTATGGCACGCACAGCCGACAAGAAGTTTGAGATTGCGGCTCGTGCCTACAAACAAGCCACGGAAGAAATGGGTATGCCAGCTAGTGAAATCTTCTTTGATACGCTTGCTCTACCAATTTCCACAGGTATTGCCGAAGATCGTCAAAATGCTGCCGCTACGATTGAATCAATTCGCCGCATTAAAGAAGCAATGCCAGAAACCCATGTATTGCTTGGAGTTTCTAATGTTTCTTTTGGACTAAATCCTGCTTCGCGAGTGGTTCTCAACTCGGTATTTTTGTATGAAGCAATGCAAGTGGGTATGGATTCGTCCATTGTGAATGCGAGTAAAATCGTCCCGCTTAATCGAATTGGCGATCGCGAAAAGGAAGTGGCGCGACAACTGATTTATGATGAGCGCGAATTTGATGGTGATATCTGCACTTACGATCCTCTCGGTGAGTTCACGACATTGTTTGAAGGTGTGTCTAGTAAGCGAATTAAGGTTGATAAAGCCGATACTTCCATCGAAGAGCAACTTAAAAATCATATTATCGATGGCGATCGCATTGGTTTAGATGATGCGCTCACGGAAGCTCTCACAAAGTACGAACCTTTGATTATTATCAATCAATTTCTACTTGATGGCATGAAGGTTGTCGGCGAATTATTTGGCTCTGGTCAAATGCAACTTCCCTTTGTATTGCAATCTGCGGAAACGATGAAGTCGGCGGTTGCCTTCTTAGAGCAATTTATGGAGAAGGTGGAAGGATCGAATAAAGGCGTGTTCTTGATTGCCACTGTCAAAGGTGATGTCCATGACATTGGCAAAAATCTCGTTGATATCATTCTTTCCAACAATGGTTATAAGGTAGTGAATATCGGCATCAAACAGCCCGTTGAGAATATCATCAAAGCATACGAAGAGCATAATGCTGATTGTATCGCCATGAGTGGATTGCTAGTCAAGTCCACCGCCTTTATGAAAGATAATCTCCAAGAATTTAATAATCGCGGTATCTCGGTTCCCGTGATTCTCGGCGGTGCGGCTTTGACTCCCAAGTTTGTGTACACCGATTGCCAAAATGTCTATAAAGGTAAAGTCGTTTATGGTAAAGATGCCTTCTCTGACCTCAACTTTATGGACAAGTATATGCCCGCGAAGTTGGAAGGTAAATGGGAAGATGTCAAAGGCTTTTTGGATGAAGATCTAGCGATCGCAGATTTGTCAGCAGATGTTATCGACGGTCTTTCTAGTGAAGAGGAAAAAGCAAAAAAAGAAGCGCTACTTGCTGAACGATATCTGGACATCGTGCGTTCTGAAGCCGTAGATACTGATATTCCTCGCCCCAAGCCTCCTTTCTGGGGAACCAAGATTCTCCAAGGTGATGATATTCCTTTTGAAGATCTATTCTGGAACTTGGATATGCAAGCTCTAATCGCAGGTCAATGGCAATTCCGCAAACCTCAAGACCAGTCTCGTGAGGAATATGATGCATTTTTGCAAGAGACGGTCTATCCAATTTTAGAAACGTGGAAAGAGCGCATTATAAATGAGAAGCTACTAGCCCCAACATCAGTTTATGGCTATTTCCCTGTGCTAGCCGAAGGCAATACGGTCTATTTCTACGATCCCAAAGACATTGATGATATTCACGCAGCCCAGCCAATAAACTCGTTTGTCTTCCCCCGTCAAAAGTCGCTGCGTCGTCTCTGTATTGCTGATTTCTTTTCACCCAAGGAGTCAGGGATTATAGATGTGATGCCATTACAAGCGGTCACGGTCGGACATATTGCCACAGAGTTTGCACAGGGTTTATTCAAGGCTAATCAATACACCGATTATCTCTATTTCCACGGGCTAGCCGTACAGATGGCGGAAGCAGTTGCGGAATGGACACATACTCGTATTCGTCATGAGTTAGGTTTTGCGGCAGAAGATCCTGATAATATCCGCGATATTCTTGCCCAGCGCTATCATGGCTCTCGCTATAGCTTCGGCTATCCCGCCTGTCCAAATATGCAGGATCAGTACAAGCTTTTAGATCTGCTCGATGCGAAGCGTGCTGATCTAGTCATGGATGAGAGCGAACAACTCTATCCCGAACAGTCAACCACGGCGTTAATTGTGCATCATCCTATTGCTAAATACTTTAGTGCTTAAAAAATTGGTATTCAACCATGCTGAAATCCCTCAAAATCCAAAGCTTTCGTTGCTTCCCATCTTTTGAGATGCAGCAACTTGGCAGGTTAAATCTCATTGTTGGCACTAATAATAGTGGCAAAACTTCTATTTTAGAAGCACTTCAATTACTTCTAAGTGAATCCCCTAATTTTGAAGTATTGAGTGATGTTGTGATTAATCGCAGTGAGTATCTAGATAAAGAAGACGATCAAGATAAAGAATTGGTAATTCGCCATCTTTTTCGTGGACATGAAATTGAGATTGGTAGTAATTTTTTAATTACTGGACAAGATAATATTAATGATATAAGAAAAGAAATCATCATTTCTATAGGATATAAAGAAAACAGTGATGATTCTTATTTGCCAATGTTGTATATACAAAGAACTAACTATACTAAGGATTTACCAAATTTAGATAAGCATTTAGCAGAAAGATCTAAAATGGATATCCTTCTATATTCTGCGGATTCCCCAGATTTAGGTATGTATTTAGCAGACAGATCTGAAATAGAACTCGTGCTGTCTAGGCATGGAAATGTATCGTTAAAATCATTAAAAAATGCAAGAAAAAGTTTGAAAGAGCAAGCTTCAAATATTCAATTTATCAACTCGTTGTCGTTAAGTTATGAAAAAGCAATCGATTTATTTGAAATGATAGTACTGACACCAGAAGAAGACCTTGTTACGCAAGCTATGCAGATTATTGAATCACGAATAAAAAGAATTGTAACACTTACTTCTGGAAAGCATAAATACAAAGGCACACATAGCGGCTTTATTGTGCAACTTGCTAATGAAAATCAACGTATCCCAATTGGTAGTATGGGCGACGGAATGTGGCGGATTTTGGGACTTGCTCTAGCGATTGTAAATGCAAAGGATGGAGTTTTATTGGTTGATGAAATTGATACTGGACTGCATTTTACTGTCATGTCTGATATGTGGAAAATGCTCTGGGAAACTGCAAAGCGTCTTAATGTACAGATTTTTGCGACAACCCATAGCAATGACTGCTGGACGAGCTTAGCGGATATTGCCAATGCTGAAAATCCAAGCGAAGATGGGATTACAATTCATCGAATTGAAAAGGGTAAACCAAATAGTATCGTTTTCACAGAGCGACAAATTGCGATCGCTGCTGAGCGTAATATTGAGGTGCGGTAGAAATGGCTTTAATTCATAAGAATGTTCTACTCGTAGAAGGTGTACAAGAAGTTAGAGTCATTCCAGAACTAATCGAGGCAAATGGTATAGATTGGGGAACAAAGAAAAATCCTATTGTCTACATTCGCGATAACGTTGGTTACTCAAATTTAAGCGATCCCGATCTGATTGCTACGGAGCTACAAGAGTCGGGACGTTCTGCGCTTGGTATTGTGCTTGATGCAGATGAGAAACCAACCGATCGTTGGCAAAGTATCAGAAATGCCTGTCATAAAAGTGTGCCTGATTTACCCGCAGATCTACCACAAAACGGACTAATTTGTGATGCTCCTAATGGAATTAAGTTTGGTATTTGGATGATGCCAGATAACAAAGAGAGCGGTATGCTCGAAACATTTTTAGCCTGTATGATTCCCAATGAAACTGAGATGCTATGGCAGTTTGCTCAATCATCGGTCGAAGCAGCCAAAACTCAAGGGGCAAAATTTACGGAATTTCAACGAGACAAAGCGAATATTTACACTTGGCTGGCTTGGCAAAATCCCCCAGGGCGGCAATTGCATCAAGCCGTGATGGAGAAAATCCTCGATCCCACACATCCTAATGCTCAGAAATTTGTGACTTGGTTTAAGGAATTGTATGGGTTGTAAGCGATCGCTATGATCCACTCATTCATCATATTGCTTAGGTGCTTTACCCTTTTGATCGATTACCTTCGCCTTTTCGAGCTTAGGATCAGGCTCATCAATACTTTCTAAAACTACATTGAACTCCCACCAATCGCCAAAATCAAATACATAGGTAATGCGATCGCCGATATTAATTTGCCAATCTCTCAGCAAGATCTCATCGGTAAAGCCATCTCCGTCACCATGTTGAGTATAAGGATGATTAATAGTCTTAACGAAGCCTTGACGATCTTTGTAGGTGAATTGGTGGAGATGATCGTTATAAAAGTTAAAGGCTTCGAGAATTGCCGAACTAAAATCGTAGAGCGTCAGATTAGAAGGAATTTCAATCTTACGCCAGATCGTCTCTTTAGAAAACTTGTCCTTAGATTTCTGAACATAAGTTTGCAGGGATACTTTGAAAATGAAGATACCATCTTGGGCTTCAGGCTCAGGTAGCTCCAAATTGTTCTCCCATTCAGGAAATAAATCTAGAGCTAGAAATTCCTCTTGCAGGATCTCTGTCGGTGTTGACTTCTGCACGACTACATCAAGTTTCGTTTCTATAGGCTGTAGTTCTGATTGCGGTTCTATAAATAAATCCGACAGATCATCTTCCGCTTCATTAAACAGCCCCCTTTTCCAATCAGTTTTCTCCAATAGCTCCATCAGGGCTTTCCCAGAGGGTGAGGCTTTTGCCTTAGTCAACCGCCAGCCTTTACCCGCTAGAGGTTTGGTATCTTGTAATTCTATAAATCCAAATAAATTCAACAAAGCTACATTGTGTAATTTTAGACGATTTAACCATTCGTTACTCTTGGAATTGTTAGGAGAATTATTAGTGGAATTGTCAGTGAAGTTTAAGTTCTCTTTAGCGATCGTCCCCCAAGAACTAACGACAAAGTACCATTCAGGCAAGGCACGGCGATCATTGTCCATAATACCTTCACTGCTATAATATATCCATGTGGCAAGCAGATTAAAATACTTCTCGATCGCATTTAGTCTTTGCCATGAGGTTAAAACTTGCGGATCGATGCTTAGTAAACTCTTCTTTTTGTCTAGTTGCACCACGGCGATCGCTGAGCCACGCAGTAGCAAATAGAGTCCATGAATATAGGGATAGGATTTTTGGCTAGGACGCTGAAAATCAATGGTGACGGGATGACTGAGACGACTGTTGAGATCAGCAAGATACTTAGGTGCGATCGCCTGTTGATTAGCACTGACCTCGACTTTATGAAGTTGTAAGAACTCGATAAAAGTCTCGAAATCCTGCACAATCGCATTGGGTTGATTTGCCGAAAAAATGGTTTCACTCAGCACTTTTCTGGACGACTGCGATAAAGGTTTCTGATCAGGCTGAGGGAGGGGCAAGAAAGGCATGAATTTAAACATATTGTCAATTCGTATAATCTAAAACAAATTGTAAATGATCGAGAAATAAATTCCATTTTCTTGCCAAGTTTTACGGCTATTGGATACGTTCATCAGTGGAATTCCATAATTCAACAGAGCCGTCATCCTATTACCCATTTGCCAACGTAATCCTAAACCTGTGCCAACCAATAGATTTTGAGATGGATTCGCCTCGCCTGAACTTGTCCAAACCATTGCTGAATCAATAAATGGCGCGATTTGCAAAAGTCCTTCTATTTCAGGAACTCGCAAAACAGGAATTCGCAACTCTGCGGATAGGGCGGCTCCATTATCACCGAGTAATAAATCTTGACGGTAGCCACGCAGGGTATCTTGTCCACCAAAACCAATTTGTTGCAGCGGTACAAGGGGGCGATCGCTTAGTTGTAGATCACCGCGGAATAATAAGAGCGTATTCGCCGCTAACAAATTCACATATTGAGCCTGTCCCCGAAAAGACACAAATCGACTATCAGGGAAACTAGAGTTAACAGTGGAACCAATTACGCCCCCCAGACCAATATTTAATTGCGTGCGAAAAGCCAAAACTGATTGACTCGATCGCTGTGTGTAATCTTGAAAGAGACTCAGCACCGAAATTTTGGTAATACCATTGCTATCAGCACCTGCGGACAGGGGGAAAGGGATTTTTAGGAGTGTGGATAGACTTTCACGATAGGAAGCGATCGCGCCAAATGCTAGCTCTTGACTGGGGGTTTGCAGAACTGGCTGACGGAAAGTAAGATCGTAGTTAGTGGAATTAGAATAAATATCAAGGACATTAAAGGGCGCTTCGATCACATTGCTGTTGCTATTACTGAAAGCTAAGGAAACAGTGCCATTATAGGGATTGATTGGTAATGTGTAGTTAATATCGTAGGCATTACTTCCATCGGAATTGCTATAGCCCATCGTTAAGGAATCGCCCCAACCCGTGAGATTTGCTTCGCTAGCCTGAATCCGACGGCGGAAAGAACCAACACTAGGGGCGCGGTTATTATCTATCGCTAGTTGAGCGTTAAAGGTTGTTGCTTCTTTTACCTTCAATTCGAGAATGTTTTTGCCGACTCGTTCGCTGGCTGAGAGTTCCGCCGATAGATTGGCAATTAGGGGATTAAGTTGCAGAACTTGTAAAGCTTCGATCAGGCGATCGCGGTTAAGTGGCGCACCTGCTGCCATACTAATTCGCGATCGGATATATTCAGGGTTAAGTCGATTAGTCCCAATAACTTTAATTTCTTCTAATCCACCTTCGATGACTTGGATTTTGACGATTCCCGATTGCAGATTTTGCGGTGGAATATAAGCACCAGAAGTGATATAGCCATTACGAAGATAGAGATCGGTAATTGCTGAACGAGCTTGAAGTAGCTCGGAAAAGCTCAGCGATCGCTTGGTAAACTTAGCAACTACTTCATTCAATTCTTCGCTACTAAATACCGTGCTACCTAGTACTTCAAATTTCTGAACGGTGATTGCTCCTATTTGGGTTGGTTCTATATTATCCGAAGGATTAACGGATGGAGAACTTTGACTAGGTGGTTTGAGTAATTGGTCTGGCGGTGGTAGCGGCGCTGGAGTGGTTTGCGGTAAGGGTGGTGGCGTGTTGGGGGTAATAATTTGTGGAGTTTGTGCCAGAGCATTTTGGGGTAAATGACTGCTGGACAGACTATTACTATCACTTTGAGCAAGGACTGGTAATGGCATGAGGATGAGACATGCTACACCTAAAATTTGTGAGGCGTGAAGATTGTAAATAGACAACCATTTGGATTTAACCTTGTTCAAGACATTATCCCTTAAACTTCCAAAAATAATATTACTGTAATATTACCGTGATTCTTAATTTCGATATGTTCACACGCGGTAAACCTCACATAAATTGACAAGTTTCATCGTCATCACTAGTATTAGGAAAAGCGTTAGCCTGTGTGAAATCGAGATTGTCAAATGATGGTGAACTCTGCTCAGTAGGATGCGCCATTGACCTCGATTCTAGTTGATCGTAGAGAGTTTTAATGGCTTGGAGAATATAATTAGCCGATTGCTCATAGGCGCTTGGCTCATTTAGCGATCGCGACATTTGCCAAATCGCATTGTCAGCTTCCGCAAAGGATGGATAAACATAAAACAGTTGTCTGAGTAATTCATCCAGCCCGTGATTGCGTAAATCTTGCCAATTATCGCGATCGGGATTAAAGGGATAATAGAGTACAGAAAACAATAAAATCTTAGCTCTCATGGAATTAGTGAATCGCATTAATTCCATGCGTACATCAAACAAATCGCTAGCTATTTTTGGATCAAAGGGAGTCTTCGATTTTTCGGGAATAGCCGAGCGAGAACTAGATTTGTTGCCTTGATTATTGAGCAATTTATGATCAAGTAATTGCTGATTAGATGGTGGAGCGATTGCATCCAATCCATCTGGATAAAGATGCTGTAATTTGGAGAGTAACAAATTACCGATGGGTAAATATTCCGCAGGTTTCGAGACTCTCTGCACAGATTCTTGGAGCAGAGCCATTAATTGGTGTAATGTTGGCATAAAAGAGACTAGTTCCCTTAATAGTCCCGCCCAATTTATACTATTTAACTGCTCAATGTCGCTTTCCCAAATATCTTGACAGGTATAAAACAAAAGTTTCTTTAAGCGAACTTGTTGAGAGTCCGCATTAATTTCATTGGCAACCCAATCGTAAATATCTGATTCCCTTTCTGGTTGTTGTGCGGGTTCTATCTCAGCAGGCGGAACCACTTCTTGGGCTATCAGTTGAGCGGAGCCAGCATTAATGACTAACTTCTCAACTGAATATAATATTGGGTGTGGAATTGGGGCAACTTTTGGCTCAATTTGAGAACTAATTGCCGATGAAATTACTGGCTCGGCGATCGCTGGCATTGCCAATTGTTTATAAAGTTTACTAACTATATTAAAAACAAGTTTAGCAACTATTAAATATAGGCGTTGTTTTTGCGGCGCAATGGTTTTGACCGCCTTGACTAAGTCTTCCTTTAAGGCTTCAATTGTGGGATATTGCTGATATAAATCTTGCAGTAACTCTACAAAACTAAAATTATCTAAACGTTGTAAATCATTTTCTAAAATACCAGTGCAGACTAAACAGACTAATTTTTTAGCTCTAATTGGATCTTCACTCATTTCAAAGTCATCAGAAATTTCTTCCATTAGAATTTCGGTCGGACTTTTCGCAATATTCTCAATCGTACTCTCAATTGGATTTTGAAGATTCTCTTCAATAAGAGCCAACTTTGGTGATGATTCCTGATTTTCTGAGGCTACTAGCTCGCTAAAAACTGTCTGACCGAACGATCTAGTTAGCAACGGTTGCAGAGCTTCTAATACTTCCGTTGCCGATTGGTATCGTTGCCGAAAATCATAGCGCACCATTTTATCGATTACATCCGCCAATATTGGCGTAACTTGAACGCGAGCGCGCCAACAAAACTCACTGGTTCTCGGATCTTCCGGAATTTGGTTTGGAGCTAATCCCGTCAATGCTTGAACTGCGATAATGCCGACAGCATAGATATCACTGGCGAACATGGTCTTGCCGCTATACTGCTCATTGGGCATATATCCAGGGGAACCAATGACTAAACTCGAAGTTTGCTCGCGCCCTAATTGACTGAGTGGCTGCGTACTCACTTCCTTGACTGCGCCAAAATCAATCAAAACAATTTTGCGATCGCTAGTACGACGAATTAAATTGCTGGGCTTGATGTCACGATGGATAACCTGTTGACAATGCACAAAATCTAGGGTCGGCAAAATATCAGTCAAAAAATCAATGGTATATTCTTCTCCTAAACATTGTTCTCGTTTTAGTTCTTTAGTGAGAATATCGCCTTCAATTAGTTCTTGAGCCAGAAAAAATTCCGCATCCTCCTCAAAATGCGCCAATAGGCTAGGGATGCAATCATGTCGTCCCAATCGATAAAGTACTTTCGCTTCGCGATCGAACAATTCGCGAGAAATCTTTAAAATCTCTTCCTCTGTTGACGCAGGCTTAAGATGCTTGATCACGCATCGAGGTCGATCAGGTAAATGTGCATCCTCGGCAATAAATGTTTGGCTAAAGCCACCACCGCCAAGTTGTTCAATAATTTTATACCGCCCAGTCAGGGTCTTACCGAGCATGGTCATGTTAGCCAATACCGACAGGAATTTTATAGGTAGAACAGGCTTGACACGCTATATCTCTATATCTGCCAACTGCTATTATTTTGCCATCTTATTAACCTTAGCGCAAGCTGATTTTCGCAAAATATTTAGAGCTTTATAGCAAACCCCGAAGGTACGAAGCACTGCCACTCATCTTCTGGGTTTCAAAAAACCGCACATCGGGGTATAAAAAAAATTAGCTTTACAAACAAATCTTAAATTTGCTACACTAGATACCCGCCGCTTAAATTTAAATGCGTCACATTACAGCATAATTAGAATAATACTTTGCTACCTGAATAAGCATGACTCAAATAATCGTTGGTGAAAATGAAGGGATTGAATCGGCTTTACGCCGATTTAAGAAAAAAATCCAGAAGGCTGGGCTGTTAGCAGATATTCGTCGCTGTCAGTATCACGAAACTGCTGGTGAAAAACGTAAACGTAAAGCCGAAAATGCTAAACGTCGTGGTCGTTTCCGCCGCCGTGATGTCTAATCCCAAAAAAATAAAAGCTGCGCTAAGCGCAGCTTTTATTTTTTAATAACCAACACCCAATAATTTATTGTCGCGGCGAAATTGTGCTGGAGTCATGACATCTAATCCGTTAGCCCAGACACCGACCCGATCGCTTTGGGCTTTTGCTTCGATATCAGCATATCCCTGACAATCTTTTTCTTGAATGTGATCGTAATGGGCTAATCCCAAGGAAAGCATCACTTTGTTGGCATTTTGTCCACCCGCCAATACTTCGCCCGTATAACGTCCAAATTTATCTTTTTTGAAAACTTTGACATAAACCTCTTCATCGTCAAGGATATTTTGCAATATTTTCCGCGCATGTTCCCCTTCGGCTTGGAATAATTCAGGGGCATCAATACAGGCAAGATGCACTTTAGTTTTAATACCTCTATCGACAAGTGTGATATTGTCACCATCAAAAACTCTTACGGCGAAAGAGGCTGACCATGCAGGTTGAATAGCGATCGCTAAACAAATCAAGTTGATGATTAAGATCGATAATAATTGCTGAAATTTGTTTATTAAAATATTTATGAAAGTATCGACAGAAGGCATTTATTGGATGGATCGTAAAGTTTATTTAATAATGATTTTATGATAGCAAACAAAGTAGGGGCGCGACGAAGCCGATCCCCGCTTTGTTTTTTGGGATTTATGACATTTCATTGAGTAGCTGCATGATAATAAAACTATCCTCGGCGTAGGGACTACGTTTTAAATAACTTTCCAAATCTATTCTTGCCTCAGTGTAGCGATCTAGCTGATAGCAAATCAAACCCCGATCGCGCCATTGGCTAGGTACATCAGGATTCAACATCAGCGATCGCTCAATTGCTGCTAAAGCCTTGGTAGGTTCTTTTGATCGTAAATAGATCATTTTTAGATTATTTAGTAAGCGCTCTAAAATACGGCGAACGCCAACAGGTTGGAGATATTCAGGCTGAAGTGGTACTTCATGACCATATAGTTGTGTCAATTTATTGGCACAATCTTCAGAAAATAAAATTTCCCCCTTATTGTAGGGATCAATAAAAACCTCTAGATCGGGATGCTGTGGACGCACAATAAAGTGGGCGGGAAAACTGATCCCTTCAATCGGAAAGCCAAGGCGATCGCCAATCACCATATAAACAATCGATAGTGATAAGGGAATTCCCAATCGCCGATCTAACACATCAGTAATGAAACTATTGCGGGGATCGTAATAATCATTCTCGTTCCCACAAAAATTCTGTTCTCCAAATAAATATTGATTGATCTCCTGCACCACCTTAAGCGGATAGTGAATCTCGGCAATCCTCGGACGTAAATCATTAACCATGCGATCGATGATGTCGCGATAATATCCCAGATCCATGCGCGGATATTCTTCCCAAGCGATCGCCAAAGATCCTTCAATGAGGTGATCAATTGATAATTCGGCATCAGGTAGATGGGCAATTTGCCAAAATTTTTGTCTGGCAGGAGAAAGCGTCAACACAAATTTTTCCTTTTTTCCTTAAACTCAAAAAAGAGTTTCGGCGCGAAGCGCCGAAACTCTTTTTTGGATTTTCTTAATTTAATGTATAAACCTGACCACTAAAAAGAATCCGCGTAATTCCCTTCTGGACAAGTTTAGAGCTAGTAATATGGATCAAATCACTAGGAAACTTGATTACGCGCTGATTATGGTGCGAAAATCTTCGCGCCACACGATGATTGTCGAATATGGGGATCGTTTTTGACAGCGCCTCTTCTGGCGGAATTGCGCCAAGATCTTTGAAATCTCTGAGAGGACGGGTAATAATTTCGGCAATCCGATCAACAACGATATAACAAATTTGTGGTAAATCAGCTTCGGTTAAAGGCAACATCTCAAGGCGATCGCTGGCACTATGATTACCGTGCAGATCCGCAAACATAGAAATTGCCGATTCATTATCTTCTTCGGCAAAATCTTCCTCATCTAGAGCTAGATTATCCTCATCTACCAGATCATCTTCAGTATCATCATCTAGTTCGTCATCATCTTCGAGTTCAGAGTCCTCTGGCTCATCATCTTCGAGTTCAAGAACCAGATCTACATCATCCGCGCCAATGTCTACGCTATTCAGATCAAGATCAACTTCTGCATTATGTAATTCGTTTGATGGGTTTAATGTCTCTAATTCGTCATTTAAGTCATCCATAGCGATCGCCGTTTCATCACCCTGCCCAAATTCTTCGCCAAATTCTTCGCCCAAATCTTCGCCAATATGCTCGGTAAAATTAACAGCGCTCTCATCGGGAGAAGATTGTAACTTGTCAGGAATCAAGGCAAGTTGATTCACCTGAAAGTTACCGAAATCGTGATTTGCTCGCGATCCTCTTTTACCTTTAGCCTGTTTTTGAATTACCAATTCTCTATATTCCTCAGCAGGGATTAGCTCTTGTAGCAGTCGCAAAACTGTACTCGTACTAATGCCAAACTGCTTCGCTAACTGAGTCGTGGCCGCGTCAGACTCACGATAGAGGCGAAGTATTTCTTGTTTATCATCAAGCGCAAGTTTAACAGCCATTGATTTGGGAGACCCAGAAATCACATCTATGAAGCAATTACTATCTTAACGCTCGAACGTATAGGTTAAGTTAGTGAACTACCAGACGTTGATGCTCGCATACAACACTGGCTTCCTGATTCACTGGGATGAGCTTTCTATACCGAAATATAGCGAGTCTTACCGTCCCTCCACAGGCTAGAGTCCTAGTTCCTAAGACCCATATTTTTCCTTGCAACACGTCCCTTTAGCTTGGTTTTCACTTTGGGAGTTAGTGGTCAAGGTGTACTTATTTTATCATTGATTCGCTAGCACTCAATTTATTCTCTGGTTCGTTTTCATCCCGTCACCCATCTTGTAAACGGATAGGGTACGGGACTTCCCACTCACATTAGTTAAAATTTTCAACTGGCTTTCTAATTAGATCTTCACTTTTCCTGATTTTAACGTTAGAATGCTGGTACATAACTTCAAATACCATCGCCGAATAATGGAAATTGCGATCGCCCTCTTGCAACATTACAGCTTTGATCTTGGTGGTTATACCATTAATGATTTGACTCGTACATGGGGTGGTTTTAAGCCTGAGTGGGTGCGTCAAGCTGTGATTGAATCTCTGTTTCAGGGTAGATACAAGGCAGTTTCGGTCACTCAAATTTTGCAGCTATGGGAACGGAAGGGTGAAGCAAACTATCGCTACAACCATGAATTTGAGCGTTTGGTCTGCGGTGATGTCGCCGTGATCTACGAAGACCGTATTTTTTATACCCCGCCACGCACTTCTAACCGTGAAGTTGCGATCGCTCAAGTTGCCCCATTAAACGTTGCAGAAATCCAACCTCCTGCAACGCCCTTTCCGCGTCGAGCTATGTTTGGTGGGCGAAAAATTTTGCAGGATTTACCAAGCCCTCAACAGTATTCCGAAAAATATCCCGAGCAGTCTGTCACAACTTCGGGGACAACTAAGCCATCTAAAGTTTATCATCCGCCGTCCACATCGACTTATTCTCAGGCTTATCTCTCCGCCTATGAGAATATGGCTTTGCTTGCTGAGTCATCGATGTTTGTCGATAAATTAAGATCGATGTGTGGCGATCGCCTAGTTTTACCTGTTCCTGAGATTAACTCCGAGATCGAAGCAACAGTATAAAAAAAGCTGCGGCGCTAAGCGCCGCAGCTTTTCTTTTAATTATGGGCCGAGATGGATTTGAACCAACGTAGCTTACGCAGCGGATTTACAGTCCGCCCCCATTAACCACTCGGGCATCGACCCTTTGCTTGGTTGTTTTCCAAGCGAACCTAATCATATACACTTCTTGCACCACTTGCAATAGGTATTTGAAAAAATAATTTAAACCTATTTTTTTTGCAAGCCGATCGCGATCGCCCATAAAAAGATAATCCCCATCACTCCAGCGATCGGATTGCCGCTAATCCCTGTAATCCATTCAGGCACGACACCTGTGGGCTTGAGCCAGTGGGTTGTATTCACAATGTAATAACCCCAAATCAATCCGCCATGCAAACCAATCGACGCGCCCAATCTGCCATTAAATCGCCACCTCGCCAGCACTAAGGTCACACTCAACATCACCAAGCCCACAAATTGACTCCATGTAGCCAAAATTACATTTATGGGTTTGATGAAATGTAAAATCGCGAAAACTAGGCTAGCAGCGATCAATGCGGTCTTTTTTGAGTAATCACGCTCTAGTTCTGATAATAGCCAACCGCGAAACAGCATTTCTTCCGCAAAAGCTACACCGATTGAGGTTAATAGCCCTGGAGCGATCGCGCCTTGCCAATCGACAAAATAGACACCGATCGCAGGTAATAGTCTCGCGGGTAGGGGCGCTTGCCAATTAGAGGTTTGGACAGCGAGCCAGCCGAGGTTAACTTGCAAAAACATAAATACAAACAAGGTGGCACTACCTAAACCCAATCCAAACAAAAAATCCCATCCATTCTGCCGCGTGAAAGTCAATCCAAAATAGCGAAAGGGCTGGGCATATTTGGCAACTTTACGCCCCCAAACCCAAATTAATCCCAAAAAACCGCTATATAACAAAATTGTCAAACCCACTCCAACCGACTCACCAAAAATCAGATGCAGAGGTGCGGCGATTGGTAGCCAGAGGGCGAGTAAGGTTAATAAAAAAATGACAATGCGTACGGGGGCTTTAAAGGTGTCTAAGCGCTCAAAATTCACAATAAAATCTTCTCCTGTTGAGACTCTAGAAATTCACGAATCCGCTTTACCTGAAAATCACGCGCATACTCTAGGACTTGAGTGGCAAAAGGATTAAAACTGGGATCGGTTTCTTGTAAAAGTGTAACTTCATCTTGGATAGCGATAATATCTCCCATTCTCGCCAGTTGCATCAACTTGCTTAACGTAGAGTGGGGGGGCGCGATTAACGGTTGGGCGATCGCCTGATAGTTTCGATTAGTCTTGTTACCAACGAAATTCACTTCCGCCAAACTCACTTCTGTTAAATTTAGATCTTCATATTGCCATTCCAAATTCAGGAGCGATCGCATCGTATAGAAAAGATGATCGGGTTCAATGGGTTTGGCAATAAAAGCATTACAGCCAACTTCAAGACTAAGATGCCGATCTTGATTGAAGGCACTTGCGGAAACCATCACGATCGCCGTTTGGGCAAACATGGATAGCTGGCGTAACTGCTTTGTGGTTTCATGCCCATCTAGTTTCGGCATGACCATATCCAACAAAATTAAGTCAGGGCAGAATATTTGGGCTTGGGTCAGACAATCATAGCCATCGATCGCCTCAGCGACAATAAAGCCGAGGGGAGTTAGCAGATCGGTTAACACCATTCTATTTTCGGTTTTGTCATCGACAATCAGAATTTTGCGGCGATCGCCTAAGTAACCAGTAATGGTGCGACTATCGATCAGTGATTGTGTAGGATGATGGGGAACTTCGGTTAATTCAATCTCAAACCAAAACGTGCTACCAATCTCTAAACTACTTTCCACCTGTAGCTGACCACCCATCATTTCCACAATTTTTTGACAAATTGGCAATCCTAGCCCAGTTCCAGAATAACGTCTGGCGCGATCGCCCACCTGCTGAAATGGTAAAAAGATATCTTCTAATTTATCAGGAGCAATACCCACGCCTGTATCGGTAATTGTGAAACGGATTTTATAATTACAAATAGAATTATTAGTGGGATTATTACTGGAATCGTTTGGCTGAGCATTAACCAATTGAGCATTGACAATCAACGAAACATTACCGCGATCCGTAAACTTAACTGCATTTCCTAACAGATTAATTAACACCTGACGCAACCGTTTTTCATCGCCATACATGATATTCGGTAGGATCGTGAGTGGTTGATAGATTAACTCCACATCCTTGGCGCGTAGCTGCAACCGAAACATATCCGTAATCCCTTGCAGTAATTTAGCCAGATCAAATTCACTAGGATTTAATTCTAATTTTTTAGCTTCGATTTTAGAGAGATCGAGAATGTCGTTCAACAGGGTTAATAAATGTTCGCCACTACGTTGAATAATTTCCAGCCCTTCCTTATGTTTATGGGGATCGAAACTGCGTTTAAGAATTTGAGCATAGCCCAGAATCCCGTTTAGGGGGGTGCGTAACTCATGGCTCATATTGGCAAGAAATTCACTCTTAGCTCGATTGGCTGTATCCGCAACTTCTTTCGCCAATTGCAGTTCCCTCTCAGCAATTTTGCGATCGGTAATATCTGTTCCTACCGATAGAATTTCAATCAACTTTCCTTGCTCGTTATAAATTGGCTTGTTTGACCAAGTTACCCATACGCGCTTTCCATCCTTGCAGAAGTTCTCATTCTCATTTAATTGATATCTTTCGGGAGCGCGGCAAATGTCGGCGATCATATTTCGCAAGTCTTCACCTGTAACATTTTGGACAGAAACAATCGTGTCTAATATGTAACTGCCAATAATCTCGTCAAGCTGATAGCCAAAAAATTTCAATCCATAATCATTCAAAAAGCAAATGCTCCCCTTGGTATCCCATCGCAGAATGATACAGTTGGCTGATTCCACCAGATCGCGATATTTTTTTTCACTCTGCTTAATATTTTCTTCGATGATTTTGCGATCGCTAATATCCTTAACAGCGTAAAGAGAAAAAGCTTGACCGCCAAATTCAATCGTTTCTGAAGAGATTAAACCCGTAAACTTTCTACCATTCTTTGCCAAAAATCTCGCTTCGTAGTTCATGATTTTGCCCTCTTGGTCTAAAATCGCTAACATGCGATCGCGTTCTTCCAAATCAACCCATAAATTTAAATCGGTGGGATTGGAACCGATCGCTTCTTCCCGACTATATCCTGTAATTTCCGTCCATTTATCGTTAACGTCAAGGTGTTTTCTGGTTGATATTGAGAACAAAGCCATACCATCGGGGCTAGACCGAAACGCTTTCGCAAATTTTTCTTCCGATTCTCGCAGCGCGGCTTCTGTTTGCTCATGTTCGAGAATTTCCTGTTGCAAGGCTTGAGTGCGTTCATCAACCTTTTGCATTAACAGATGGGAATATTCTTCCAGTCGAGTATGTGACTTTTTCATCTGACGACTCATCTGATTGAAGGAATTCGCTAAAATAATTAGCTCCTTGACCACACAGGAATATTCCACTTTTTGATCGAGATCACCATTAGCGATCGCCTCACTCGCCTTACTTAATTGGGTAATTGGACGACTAATGGCGCGGGCAGCGATAATGCCAAAAATTGTGGTCAATCCAAGGGCGACTAGGCAGAGCATAATCGTTGAAACACTATTTTCTCGAATCTCCGCCATAAAGTCAGAGGCAGGTACGACAACAACGATACGCCAATCTAATCCATTTAACTCAGAACTATTTTTTAACTTCCCAACTTGCAGAAAATGGGGTTCCCCTTCAAAGAAAATTACTGATTGGCGAATATCATGTTGGATAGGCTGGGATTTGAGCCATTCGGCAACTGTACGGGTGAGTTTATCTTGACTTTGAGTCGCCAAAATGCGTTCGGATTTATTGCTTGGAGCAAAAATAGAAAGCCCTAGATTAGACGCGGCTACTAATTTTCCCGATGGCTCAATAATAAAAGTCTGTCCTCTTTGGCTGACTTTAGTTTCTTCTAAAAAACGATTGATATCCCCTAAACGAATCGAAACTCCTAGCACCCCTTCTAATTCTCCACCATCAGGTTTGAAGACGGGTTTGATCGCCGTAATAGCTGGTTCATCCGTAAGTGAGTCTGTATATACTTCAGTCCAAATACTTTGCCTTGTTTCCACTATCGTCTGATACCAAGGGCGATCGCGCAGATTCAATTTACTTTTTGGCATTAATGCTGGTTGCGGTTGCCCCCGTTCATCGGTCATGTAAGTGGCTGTAGCATTTTCTACCGCAAATCGATTCTTAATTCTTCTTGCTCCAAAATACTCGCCCGAAGCCGTGGCAACGTAGAGATTACTAATATGGGGGAAGTCTTGGATTTGTTTCCAAAACTGGGTTTGAATTTTCTGTTCATCGCTAGCATTAATCTCGTCTAAGTCGAGATTGTTCGCATTCAGCCGATTAAGGGTATAGGGAAGCTCTAAGTAGGAATATAGTCGCTCTTGAACTTGTTCGGTAACTTTGCGGTGTAACTGGGTAGAAAGTTGGACGATCGCCCGATGACCATTGCTAAAAGTCAGCCAACTAATCAAACCGACAATGCCAAAGGTACTTAGTAAAAATGGCATTGTGATTACTAAGCTTAATGGTATTTTCGCCCCTTTATGGATACCGCTATTGCCACAGTTTTGATGATGAACTACACCTGCTGCGGTCGTAACGACGTTCGGAATTGAGTTTGGTGGCGGTGTTGTGGTCACGGGCATTTACGCAAAGTTGCGATCGCTAAAACTTTAGGGCTAGCAATATTATAGTCAAGAATTATAGTCAAGATAGTCAAGCTTTGTAGCGAATGACAGCGCGGAGCGCCGCTACTCAATTTCTGGGGCTTGCAAGAATTCTTTACACTTCATAGATTAGCGATCGCATCGAAACCGTAGCAAAATCTGTTTGAATAGAAAACAGTGCTTTCATCCCAAAATGCTAATGCGCTCGCGAAGCGAGCGCATTAGCTTGGATTTGATCTACTTTAAATTTTTAGCAATATTCACACTCAGTTTGTCCTATGGTTGCCTCCACAACAGTTCGCATTAGTTCTCGCAAAAGTCAGCTAGCACTGGTACAGACGCATTGGATACAAGCGGAACTAAGCAAAGCACATCCCGATCGTCAATTTGATGTCGTCACCATGAGTACGCAGGGCGATAAAATTCTTGATGTTCCTCTAGCTAAAATTGGCGATAAAGGTTTATTTACCAAAGAATTAGAAGTCTCTATCCTTGCCAAGCAGTCTGATCTTGCGGTGCATAGTCTCAAAGATCTGCCCACCAATTTACCCGCAGGATTGATTCTTGGCGCAATCACTGAGCGTGAAGATCCTGCCGATGCTCTCGTTGTCCATGAAAAGCTCAAAGACAAAACCCTCGACACCTTACCATCAGGTACTGTCGTTGGTACATCATCCTTGCGTCGTCTCGCGCAATTACGCCATTATTACCCCCACCTCACCTTTAAAGATGTGCGTGGCAATCTCAATACCCGCCTCCAAAAGTTAGATGCAGGCGAATATGATGCTTTGATTCTTGCCGCCGCAGGTTTGCGCCGTCTGGGTATGGGCGATCGCGTACATGAGGTAATCAATGGTGAAATTTCCCTTCACGCCGTTGGTCAAGGTGCATTAGGCATTGAATGTCGCGCTGAAGATCCTGAAATTCTCGCCTTGTTTGCGCCAATTATCCACTATCCCACTACCCAGCGCTGTCTCGCTGAAAGATCGTTTTTGCGCGAACTCGAAGGCGGATGCCAAGTTCCTATCGGTGTAAATACAGCAATTAATGCGGATAAATTAACCTTAAAAGGGATTGTTGCCACTCTTGATGGTAAAACGATGATCAAAGGTGAAGTTACAGGTGATGTGACTAATCCTGAAGCGATCGGGCTAGAGCTAGCGAATCAACTCAAAGACAAGGGCGCTCAAGACATCCTCAACAAGATCATTGCCGAATTTCGTTCTTAGAGACTGGTTAAGAATTGACAAAGTATCTTCTTCCCCCCCCTTTTTATCTTTTTTAAGGGGGATTGAGGCAGATCTCTTAGGGATTATGACATATGACCTCAATCGAAACCATCATTTTTAGTATCGATCAATCCAAAGCTGAACTAGATACTTTTCGACAGAGTTTAGATAATTTCAGCATCAAAGAAGCATTACAAACTGAATTTCTCTATGAAAGTAATCGCATTGAAGGTAATACCCTAACCTTGCGAGAAACCCATCTCGTCATTAATGAGGGAATGACGATTAGCGGTAAAAGTATGCGTGAGCATCTAGAGGCGATTAATCATCGAGAGGCAATTTTATTTATTCAAGATATCGTTGATAAAAAAGTAGATTTTTCCGAATATGTTCTCAAGCAAATTCACGCTATTGTTTTGTATGGAATCGATCGCGAAAATGCAGGTGTTTATCGAAAGCTACCCGTAGCGATCGCGGGAAGTAAGCATATACCTCCCCAGCCATATCTGTTACAAGATTTGATGGAAGATTATTTTCGATTTTACGATCAGCATCACGACAAGCTGCATCCAGTAATTTTAGCGGCGGAAATGCATCAAAGGTTAGTAACTATACATCCTTTTATTGATGGTAACGGTCGGACTTCACGTCTAATTATGAATTTAATTTTATTGCAACATGGTTTTCCATTAGCAATTATTGGTGGAGATTATGAAAGTCGGATGGCTTATTATGACGCTTTAGAAAAGGTACAAACAAATAATCAAGATTTTATTTTATTAATTGCCGAAAAAGTACTATTTGCTTTACAAAGATATATCCGCATTTTAAAACTCAGTTGAGAATTAAGTAAGTAGGCTTAATTAATTGTTAGATAGTGGAACAGGCTTCTAGCCTGTTGACGGGCAAGATGCCCATCCCACAACATCTTATTATTTAATTGCAACCAGCTACTTACAGCCAAAGAAACTTTGAAAAATGTGCCTGAAATATTGCTTGAAATATTGGATCGCAAATAAAAAGATAAAACAGGGATTGTTAATTAAATAGCGTTGCCATAATCGCATCGGTTCTTGGCTGAAGCGATATAACCATTCCAAACCGATCGCCATCATCCATCTTGGTGCTTGCGAAACCTGCCCACTATGAAAACCAAAGGCTGCACCTACGCCAATCATCACGGATGCTAAATACGGTTGGGCTTGACTCATCCAAAATTCTTGTTTAGGGCAACCCAGCGCCACAAATACCAGCTTTGCCCCAGAATCAGCAATTATTTGTACATCCTCATATAACTGTGCGGAAAATTTCGATGAATCAAGATCTAAATAGGGTGGCGCGTGTTTACCCGCGATCGCTAAATTAGGAAATTTTATTTTTAAATTCTGCTCTAACTTTTCAAGGGTATGGGCATTTGCGCCAAATAAATAAATAGAAATATTTTCTTGCATAGCCCGATCGCAAAGAGCCAACATTAAATCAGGTCCATATACCCTCTGTTGGTGTTTTGCGCCTAGCGATCGCATTGCCCACACGAGCGGCATCCCATCTGGAGTGACAATTTCGGCATTTGCTAACACTTGAGCATAAGCGCGATCCCAATAAGCTGTCATCACCACATGCACATTTGCGGCGACAACATAGCAAGATTGAGATTGCTGCGCTAACTTGACAAGGCGATCGCAGCTATCCCTATAGCTAGTCTCGTCAATATCGACATTAATTATTTTCATCAAAACCCAAACAAGCTGATTTCGCCGCTTTGCGGGGAAATCAGCTTAATATTCAATTATGTCTACCTACTTATGTTAGTATCGCTAAGGCAAAAAATATGGCTTTGGAGTCTTGACCCCCTCGATGAATACAGAAATTGCAGAAGATTTATTCACTCAAGGTATAGAACGCTACAAACAAGGTGAATCTGCGGCGACCTTAATTCCTGTGTTTGAAAAAGTGTGCGATCGCCAGCCCAAAGTCGCTAGTGGTTGGATCTGTTTATCTTGGTTGTACTTGTTAGATAGCAAGGCTAATCTTGCAGTCAAGGCAGCCCAAAAAGCGGTAAAAATCGCTCCCGAAGATCCACAAGGACATATTAATCTAGCGATCGCCATGCTGGAATTATCGCAAAAAGGTGTGCGCCAACAGGTTGAAGCCGCCCAGAATTGGCTAATGATTTTGAAAGATATGAAGCCAGAAATTGTTGAGAATTTTGAAGAAGGATTGCGCCGCCGTCCTGACTGGAAAGCCCTTGAAAAGGTTAGGGATTGGGTACTAAACTAAAATTTATCTGGCAGTTTTTTAGATCTGTTAACTTTTATTAAAATAATTTGGTGAGATTGCATAAATAACTTTATTTAAGTTTACTTAACTTCATAAATGTCCGTGTTTTGTCAGAGAAACTTAACACTGTTTTTTTGTCAAGAGTGCTAGGCTACATCTAGTTAAAATAAATTTAAGTAACTAAAGTTACGAATCTTTTTATTACAAGTGATTGTAAGCCTTTTGCCAATCTTTTTACCAATTTTTACTTTATAAGGAAGTTAATAAAATGATCTTAGAAAACGTCAGAGTCAAGCCAGATACCCGCAATCACAAAGGCTTTTTTGTTTTGGAAGCTTCTTACAAACTAGTGAATATTGATGGCAGTGGTTGGGCTTTAATTTGTCTGGATGACTATGCTTGCCATTATGTCGATCCTGATGATCTCAAGTTGCCCAGAGGTTGGAAAAAGACAAATAGCAATGAGCTGATGAGCGCTTAAAGCAATCATTTTTTGTTTTCTTCCTTTTTTCCCATTTGTTTATAAAAAAATTTAAAAATAAACAACCTCATCGATTTTCGGTGGGGTTGTTTGTTTTTAAGCATAAATAGATAGATTTAATTAGATAGAGTGACTACTTTGGTTCATCGTCATCAAGCTCAAACAAGGAAAGTCTTGTGCGGAAATGTCACTTCGGGATGATGTAATAAAAAGCCTTAACAGGTAACATTTGTGTTGTCAGTAATTAATTATTAGCATTAGTGATTCACATTGCAGCTTTATCTTACTAACAAAAAGAGTCCCAAAAGAGCCGCGAAATGGGCTTTTTAGAACTCTTTTTAGGTGCTGAGTTAAGGCAGAACGGAGTAAAAATAAAACTTAGTACATAAATTTGTTTCGTGATTAAATGTAAAACAGCCAGAGCTAATCACGCAATGACAGTTTAAAAATCACATGATTGGAAAAAGTGGTTTTTTTTATGTACTGTAATTGCACTGCTTTAACAAGCCGACTAAAGTCTATCTAGAAGCAGAAAGAGCGACCTCTCTCTCTTCAGGTGGCTTCAAGCTCGGAAATAAGAAGTGATTTTCCTCGACATACTGTGCTCCGAACAGTCCTTTCTCTGCCCAGAAGTATCGATCTGTCGTATGCTCGTTACGTCTTACAAGCAACAGCGCTGGAGGAAGAATGCCATGTGTATGAATGTACTTGCGTGCAGCCGTCACTGGCTTATCTTCGCCACTATCGATACTAAATTGAGGAATATGTTCTAGGATTTTGCGCCCTTCCTGGCGACGTCTACTCTTGCGCTTACGTCTCCTTGCCAAATCAATACCTCCTAATTTAGACCCTGAAATGCGATCGGGATTACAAAACATTGTTATTATAACCAAGGCAAATAGAAAATTTCAACTTTTCTTTACAAATTTTTGTTAGATTGTAATTAATGTGCCTTAACCTGATACATTTTCTGGGTGTTTTCTAGGAACTTTAGAAATTAGTTTGCGTCAAAATGACTTAAAGCTTCAGCAAAATCTCTGACACCGCGAAATTGTCGATAAACTGAGGCAAACCTTACATAGGCGACTTCACTAACATTTTGTAAATATTGCAACACCATTTCCCCAATTTCGACACTGGAAACTTGATGGCGATCGCGTACTTGTAACTGCGCTTCGATTTCATCAATGATCGATTCAAGATTTATTTGGGTGACTCCAGTTTTTTCACAGGCTCGAATCATCCCCCTCAATAGCTTGGAGCGATCAAACGACTCGCTTTCGCCGTTACGTTTTACAACTGTAATTGGCACAAACTCGATCCGCTCATAGGTAGTGAAGCGGCGTTGACAACTGAGACATTCACGCCTGCGGCGAATGCTAGATCCCGACTCTGCCGAACGAGACTCTAAAACACGGCTATCGGTATGCTGACAAAACGGGCAAAGCATGACATATCTCGGATTATGGATTTATTTATAAAGTAGGGCTTAGCGCTACTTTATCTAATTAACTCTAAATTATAGTGGTCGATTGAAGCGATTTATAGGGTTTGTGTATGAGTGTGTAACCACTAAAAAAAGGTAGTGGCAATTCATGAATTGCCACTACCTTTTTTATGCAACATTAGATATGGAGGATTGATTAGACAGCTAAAGCAGGTACTTTGGACTCGATCGCCGCAGGATAGTCTAGTTCAGGATAAAGCGGGAAGCGATCGCACAAAGTTTGAACTCTGGAAATACAATCTGCTTGGACAGCATCACTATCAGGACTTAATAGGCGATCGGCGATAATATTCGCAATTTCGCGGAAATCAGATTCCTTTAGACCGCGAGAAGTCATCGCAGGGGAGCCAAGACGCAAACCACTAGTGACAAAAGGTGATTCAGGATCGAAGGGAACTGTATTTTTGTTGGCTGTGATATTCACACCGCTTACTAATAAATCAGCGACTTTACCCGTCATACCGATAGAACGGAGATCAACTAGTAACAGATGGTTATCAGTACCATTGGAAACCAGTTTAAACCCACGCTCCTGTAATTGGACGGCAATGGCTTGAGAATTGGCAATTACCTGTCCAGAATAAGTCTTGAACTCAGGACGTAATGCTTCACCAAAAGCGACAGCCTTAGCGGCGATTACATGTTCGAGAGGACCGCCTTGAGTGCCAGGGAAGACAGATTTATCAAACTTTTTGCCTAGAGCCGCATCACGAGTCATGATCAAACCACCACGAGGACCGCGCAGGGTTTTGTGGGTGGTGGTGGTGACGACATCACAATAGGGAATCGCATTAGGGTGATGTCCAGAAGCAACTAGCCCTGCAATATGAGCAATATCCGCCATCAAGTACGCGCCCACTTCATCCGCGATCGCTCTAAACTTAGCGAAATCAATAATCCTTGGATAAGCCGAGTAACCGCAAATGATTAATTTGGGCTTGTGTTGCAAGGCGAGATCGCGAATTTGGTCAAAATCTAACTGCTCGGTTTCTTTATTTAAGCCGTAATGAACTTTGTTAAACCACATCCCCGATACATTTACAGGTGAGCCGTGGGTCAAATGTCCACCGTGGGACAAGTCCATCCCCAAGAAAGTATCCCCAGGTTTTAGCAAGGTCAGGAATACGGCAAAATTCGCCTGTGCGCCAGAGTGGGGCTGAACATTGGCATGGGCTGCGCCGAATAATTCTTTAATGCGCTCAATGGCGATCGATTCGATCTCATCGACAAATTCACAGCCACCGTAATAGCGTTTAGATGGCAAACCTTCAGCATATTTGTTGGTCAATACTGACCCTTGGGCTGCCATGACCGCAAGGGATGTGAAATTTTCGCTGGCAATTAGCTCAATATTATTACGCTGTCTTTCGATTTCTTTACTGATAAAACCAGACACAAGGGGATCGGATGCGGCGAGGAGATTAAACAAGTTGGTCATTTTTCTGAGTTGCTTCTGAGTTGCTTTGATTAGCATGAATCACTAAAAAGTCTAACTCAACAATTAAGTAACTAGTAATTAACTGGCTCGATATTTATTTTTTGTGTCTATATCAATCAAGTGCGATCAATTTGGTATCCTTTTTACCCGTTTGCAAAAACCACCTTGAGTATGATGGGCTAAATTCAAAATATTTTCTAGAAAAAACCATGAGCGGAAACGAGTCGCGCATTCAAGCCATTTATCAAATCACCAATCGCGAGCCAATGCCCAAGAAAGCACCAAAGCGCTTGGAAGAGATGTGGGCGACCGATGTGTTTACTCTGAGCAAGATGCAAGAATGTCTTCCTAAGCCAGTCTTCAAATCAATCAAGAAAACGATTCAAACTGGTGAAGTTCTTGATAGCTCAGTAGCTGACGCGATCGCCTTAGCGATGAAAGATTGGGCAATCTCCAAAGGCGCACTATATTACGCCCACGTCTTTTATCCTTTGACCAACGCTACGGCTGAAAAACATGATGGGTTTATTTCTGTCCAGAGCGACGGATCGGCAATTTCTGAATTTGCAGGCAAGTTATTAGTACAGGGCGAACCAGATGGCTCTTCGTTCCCCAACGGCGGTATCCGCTCTACCTTTGAAGCACGCGGCTATACAGCATGGGATGTCACCAGCCCTGCATACATCATGGAAACCGACAATGGTTCCACCCTGTGTATTCCCACAGTTTTCGTATCTTGGACTGGTGAAGCCTTAGACAAGAAAACCCCATTGTTGCGATCGATCGCCGCAATGAACAAGGCTGCTACCAAAGTTTTAAAACTGATGGGCGAGAAAGAAGTTGCTCCTGTCAACTCTAGCTGTGGTGCTGAGCAGGAATATTTCTTGGTCGATGCCAATTTTGCCAACGCACGTCCTGACTTATTGCTTGCTGGTCGCACTCTATTTGGTAAGCCATCGGCTAAGGGGCAGCAATTTGATGACCATTACTTTGGTGCAATCCCAGAGCGCGTACAGGTATTCATGCAAGATGTGGAAGAGCGTTTGTATCGCCTTGGCATTCCTGCAAAAACCCGCCACAACGAAGTTGCTCCTGGACAATTTGAAATTGCCCCATTTTTTGAAGCCGCTAACGTAGCCACCGATCACCAACAAATGTTGATGACTATGTTGCGTTTCACTGCTAAGAAACATGGGTTTGTCTGTCTGCTCCAT
>JBILGV010000204.1:0-6205 GCA_044350865.1 Pseudanabaena sp.
ATAGTTAACGCTTTGTCTAAAGAATTTACAGGTGATTGGACATTGGTTCCTGCTTGGGATCTTCCTAACATCGAAGTCTGTCAAGGGCATCCCAGCATGGCAAGACTAGCCGATGATCTAGTGATTCGTCGCCGAGGCGAATATGCTCTCGCCGATCGCTTAAAAAGTCATCCCCTCCGTCATGATGTGGTGATCTTAGACTGCCCCGCCACCATGGGCATAATTTGCGAAAATGCGATCGCCGCTAGTACAGGCTTACTTGTACCGATCCAGCTAGAAATGAAGTCCATCTCTGGAGTTGCGGATTTAGTCGAATGGGCGATCGCCATCACAGATGATCTCAAACTCGATCCTTCTCCTCAGATACTTGGACTAGTACCTAGCCTCTATGACAGTAGCCGTGCAATCCATCGACAATATTTACAACAGTTGCCAGAAATAACTGAACAGTTAAGGATCAAACTCTATCCCTATATCCGTGATTCATCGGAATTCAAAAACTGTAGCGCTAATGGATTGCCATTACAAAAATATCGACCAAATCATCCTGCTTGTAGTGATTTTCAAGCGATCGCCAAAGACATCATTAAATTATTAAAAGGTTAGGATGGGCGGTGCAAAGTGCCGACCATGTTAGAACACATAAATTCAAACAGGAAACATCACAATGGGAAAGATTCCATCAATTTCACAAAGATTTACTGGCGCAATCCAAGCAACAGATCAAGCACAACGTATTTCTGAACTACAAGCCGAAGTAGAAAAGCTGCGATCTTCTCAGTCTCCTGTTCTCGAACAGCAAATTGAGACCCTCAGATCTCAACTACAAGAGCAGACGGGCGAACAAGATATTGAAGTGAGCAAGATTCAAGCAAATCCTCATCAACCACGTCAGACTATTACCAATGAAAGTATCCAAATCATTGCTAGAAGTCTCGAAAAAGACGGACAAATTACCCCATTAATTGTGATCCCTCAAGATGACAACTATCTCCTACTAGATGGTCAACGCCGTTGGGAAGCAGCCAAAATCTTAGGATGGCAAACATTGCGATCGGTCATCGCCATCATGCCCAATGACTTACATCGCAAAGCGTTATTGACATTTATTCACCATGAGGATCTTAATCCTCTTGACAAAGCCGAAGCAATCTTTAAAGAAGTTGCTGACGTTACCAGCATGGGAACAGAGGAGATATTGACAGTTCTCGCAACTGTATTAAAACGTTTAGAAAGACAAAAACAAACAAGTCAACTAACAAGTCTTGTCACCGCCACTACCGAAGAGCAGATCTCAGGACTTCAAAGTTTAGGCGTGAATGAAGCTGAAGAAAAATTACTATTAGTGTTGCTAGGTTTAGCGCTCAATCCAACATCAGTAAAAGCAAATCTGATGCCAATGCTGTCCTTGCCTAATGACTTAAAACAAGCAATTAGGGAACGTGGACTCAAGGGCGCTCATGCTTTAGCACTCTCTGTCCTATCCGCTAAGACCTTAGAAACTTCAGAAAAAATAGCATCAAAAGAACGGATCAAGGCAACTGAGCAGGTACTATCACAGGATTTAAATGTAGCCAAGACTAGAGAACTTATTGCTCAAATTAAGGCTAAATACATTAAGCCAGAGCATAGTCCGTCAAAGGAAATTACAGCGATACAACGTAGCGTCGAGAAATTATCTAAGGAAAATATCGCCAATATAGATCCACAACAGCTAACAGATCTACGCACACTTTTTCAGAAAAAGCTGGCAGAAATTGAATCTATCTTAGAAATTACAAATGGTTAAGCAAAAATCTTGAACCTATTCGAGAACCATCGCCAACAAATCACCGCATCAGAAGCACCCCTAGCTGATCGCTTACGTCCGCGCAACCTCGATGAATTCATCGGACAAGAACATATCCTCGGACAAGGAAGACTGCTCCGCCGCGCCATTCAAGCCGATCGCCTATCATCCCTCATCTTTTATGGCCCCCCAGGTACAGGCAAAACCACCCTAGCAAGGATTATCGCCAACACCACCAACGCCCACTTCATCGCCATCAATGCCGTTCTCGCAGGGGTAAAAGAAATCAGAGAAGCAATTGAAACCGCTCAAACTCAACGCGGATATCACAATCAACGCACGATCCTCTTTGTCGATGAAGTGCATCGCTTCAACAAATCCCAACAGGACGCATTACTGCCTTGGGTAGAAAATGGCACAATCATTCTCATTGGTGCAACTACTGAGAATCCCTTCTTTGAAGTGAATAAAGCTCTAGTCAGCCGATCGCGATTATTCCAATTAAAGCCATTAACCGAAGCGGATTTGCGGCGCGTATTAGAGCAAGCAATTAGCGATCGCCAAAGAGGTTATGGAAACCTCAATGTAAATGTTACCGAAGAAGCGATCGCCCATTTAGCCAATGTCGCTAACGGTGATGCAAGGTCATTACTGAATGCATTGGAACTAGCCGTAGAAACAACAGAACCAGATGAAGATGGTGCAATCGCCATTACTTTATCCGTAGCCGAAGAATCGATTCAACAAAGAGCCGTTCTCTACGACAAAGAAGGCGATGCTCACTTTGATACGATTAGCGCCTTCATCAAAAGCGTGCGTGGTTCCGACCCTGATGCTGCCCTCTATTGGTTAGCTAAGATGGTTTATGCAGGAGAAGATTCCCGTTTTATTTTGCGACGATTACTGATTTTAGCGAGCGAAGATATCGGACTTGCCGACCCGCAAGCAGTGGTAGTGGTGAATGCTTGCGCTGAAGCCTTTGACCGCATCGGTTTACCCGAAGGTCGCTATCATTTAGCCCAAGCCACACTCTATCTAGCCAATGCTCCCAAGTCGAATAGTCTCATGGGCTTCTTCGATGCGATCGCCGCCGTTGAGCAAGAACGTCAATCCGATGTTCCCAATCCCCTCAAAGATAGCAATCGCGATAAAAAAGGATTTGGTCATGGTGCTGGTTATCTCTATCCCCACGCCTATCGCGACCATTGGATCGAGCAGCAATATTTACCCAGCAGCTTGCAAGGACAGGTATTCTATCAACCATCAGATCAAGGTGCAGAAGCTGCGATTAAGTTACAAGTAGAACGTCGCCGCGAAGCACAATTAGCTGCAATGGTAAGTGGTGTAGTCGTAGAATTGCCTGAAATTCTTACCTTTAGCCCAACTGATACCAAAAGCGATCGCTGGTTACAACGCACCATCGGACAGGCGGGTGAAAGATTAGCAACAATACGCGATCGCCTATTCTCCAAGTTATCGCTACAACGTCATGATGTAGTTCTCAACCTAAATGCAGCCACAGGATTATTCACATGGGAAGCGTTGCGATCGGTTCCAGAAGGTGGAGTCTATGCAATGACTTATCAAGAATCCGAAGCGATCGCATTGCAAGATCAGTCAACAAGTTTACCCGAACTTTTACGCCCAATTATTATGAATGGATCTTTAACGGAACTTCCTGAAGCGATCGCCTCTATGCATTTTGAAGCGATTATTGGCTATAACGCTCTGATGCGCGAACCTGACAAATTAGCTTGCATTCAACAATTAGCAAATCTCTTGCAACCTCATGGCAAAATCGCTCTTTATGAGTCGATTCCTAAACACACACAGCGAATTTATAAGTTAATAAATTTACCCGATACATTTGGCGATCGCTGGATGCAAGCAGAAGAAGCAATCTATGCCAATCCTGATGACTCGATGACAAATTGGGATATTGATGATTTGAGATCGGCTTTTGAGAAAGTGGGTTTAACTGTTGAAATAGAAGTAGAACACATCACTACACCCATGCAAATTTCTACGGCTTTATTAAACCGTTGGTTTAGCAAATCTCAAACAAAGCCATCCTATGCCAGCCACCTAGCCAAGTTTCTCACCGATGATGAAATTGCGATCGCTCAACAATTGCTGAACAAAAAGCTATTAAATAAGACTGTAGATTGGAAAAGTACATCCGCAGTGATTATTCATTAAAATTGCCAAGTCACGAATAACTAAGAGCTAGAGTTTGACTGGCGATCGCGCTCCAATTTTTCTAGTTCAGCTTGTAAACTGGCAATTTCCGAGGCAGACTTGCCCTTACGCAAAATTGGCGTTTCCAATAAAGTTCGGAGAAAGCCGATCCTGCTGCCGATCTCCGAGATTGGCTCAGATTTTGGTGGTTCATAAGGGCGCAGACAGTCGGCATTGGCAGTTTTAGGCGATCGACTTTGAGGGATTGCGACCTTAGAATTTTCAGCTTTCGGCGGACTTAGCCTGCCATGAGTCTCGATCCACATAGGATCGCTAGTCTTTGGCAAGGAATTAGGCAAGTCTGCCACGACCTGAAAATCAACGTTGGCAAATTTTGGCAATTCTTGCCCTCGCAGGGGCGTTTCAGATGCTAAGCACGCTTTATATAGGGCTTTTTCTGTAACAGTCTTTTCTATCTGGGTTTCAGCTTGTTCGATCAGGGGGACGATCGCGGTGGGGGATGGGGGGGAATTGTTTGTGTTTGTGCTGTTACGCGATTCGGTGAATTCTGGATGCCATAGCTGTTTGTTGTCGTATAGGGTTTCTACTGATACTTTGGCGGCTTTGGCGATCGCTTGTGCCATGCCTCGGATGGTTTCTGGCATTTCTCCTGTTTTATTTAGCTCGTTTACGCTTGTGCGGATGCGTTCTAGCCTTTCTGCTTGTTTCTGGGCTTTTTGGGTTTCTGTATTTTCACTTTCGTTTTCTGTTTGTTCTCCCTTTTTACTGCCAAATGGGAAATGATGCTTGATACACCATTTGGCGATGTCTTTGGCTTTTTGTTCGAGTCTCTGGATATCGCCGCAATATTTTAGGAATCCTGCGGCGGCTCTCGCTGTTTTGGTGATGTATTCGGCGATCGCTTCGATTTCTTCACAGCCTAAGAAGACGCGGGCGTATTTGCCCATAAGATATAACAGTTGGTTGGATTGTCCCTTTCCTGTCCATCCTGTTTCGATTTGTTTTTCGAGGTCTTCTCGCCATTGGATTGTTTTGCGGTTGTCTTTGGGTGGTTGGTAGTTGGCTTTGGCTTCGGCGATCGCTTGTTTTAGGAGATCAATGTCTTGATGTTCTTGTACGGTCAGCCATGTTTCGACAAACTGATTTAGATCCCGTCCAATGATCTGGAGGTCGTTGTCGAGTTGGTAACTGCCTGTTTGCAGGGGCAGTCGATGTCCGTTGTATTCTGAGTCGTATTTTTTGGTGTTCGGGAAGCTCTCGATTACTCCTGCGGCGATTTCGCAGTTATTTTTTTGCAGGCAGGCTTTGATCGCGCAGGCGATGCCGAAGCTGGGTACTTCTTGCCAGAGGGGATAGTAAATATGCAGTCCTTCGCTATGCGAACTCTGCACGATTAGCGGTCTGACTAGTCCTATGTCTTCTAGGGCTTGCAGTACGGTTTTAAATTTTTCGTGGTTGTTGTTGGGGTGGTAGGGGCTGCCTTTGTCTATGTCGAGCATGGCGTATTCGGTTTGGTTGTCAAATCTTACGCCGATTAGGGTGTCTGGGTCTGCCCATTGGTCGTATAGTCGCCTTCCTGTAATGGGATAGCGCGTTTCGGTTTTCCATTCGGGTTTGCTCGTCCGATCTACATTTTTGGCGTAGATAAATTTCCACGAATAGGGGAAAAAGCTCGCAAAGGTTTGCGCTGCTAATTCTGTTGTGGTTAATGTGTTTGCTTCTAAGCCTTTAGTTGTAAATTCGGGATCGATAGTGTTACAAACACGATCTTTCTGTGAGGTCATGCTCGTTGACCTCTTTTTTGCTTGTCACGGGTGATCGCTTTCTCGATCTGCTGTGGCAAGTCTCGCAATTTTAATGTCATCTAGATTGTCCTGATTGTAAGGGTTGTAGGGGCTTCAATCAGGAAATGAGCAGATTTTTTGTGTTTATTTCAACGCTTCAATTATAGTTTTTTGCTGAATTTTAAAAATTTCCATAGAAAACTATTGCTAATCTTGTATCTTGCGTTAAGATATAGAGAAGCGCTGAACAAAATTGCCTCGACAAAGCAACATCTGTCCATTCCTGGATATTGAATTTAATAAAACCTTCGGGTTTACAAAGAAGCTAGTGGGTGCAATCACTGGCTTTTTTGTGTCTGAAGGGGAAAACGAGCTAAGTGATCTCCTGACAAATAAAAACAGTGCTTTAAGCATACAGCGATCGCTCTAGATC
>JBILGV010000091.1:0-18898 GCA_044350865.1 Pseudanabaena sp.
GACTTTCCTGACTTATTTCTCTGGGTTGTCCCTCGCATGAGACCCCTGCCTTTACCAAGAAGATCTCTCAAAACTCCAAAACCTAAAAAGCTTACCCTATAAGCTGTCCCGCCTTAAGTTGCTACCCTTAAAATCATAGCATTTTAACTCTATTGTCTATTGATACAGCGCTAAATTCAATTGACAACTGCTATTAACCAGCGATATATTGGGCGACACATGAGCCGTAAAAACTTTTAGTAATCAATCAACCACTATGTACATTTATAATTGCATCTTCACGGGGAAAGAGGTGTTTTCGGATGCCTACAAACATAGTTTGGAAGATGACGGATTTATCTGGGTTGTTGACGGAAAATACGAAGAACTCGTTGATCAAAAATTTGATGGTAGTTTGTTCGGAACAGATAACTCTGAGGAGGGACAAGAAGATAAAGATTCACCAACATTTGAATACAAGCCCGTTGTTAATAGCCTTATCAGAGCTTTTCGATTAGAGGAGCCTGTTACAATCACAAGTTTAAACGACTTTAAAAAGGCGTTGAAGAAATATACACTTAACCTAATTTCCAAACTTAACGATTCAAATCCTTCAAGAGTCGCGATTCTTAAGTCGAAACTGCCAAAATATGCTAAGCAATGGGCTGAAGACTTTGATAAGCTGAGAGTATATGTAACTGAAGGGGATGGCTTTGAAGTTGAGGGAACTCTTATAATATTGACGCAGGATGTCCCATTTGGTGAGGAAAAGCCAAATGACAAATGTAAAATTTACGTTTTATCTGATTCAGTGGTTAAAGAGAAGTTTTGATTTCTCAACCTAACTACAAGACTAAAATTTAAAACATTTCCCGAAAAAAATAGTGTGTAATAGAAATAAAGTCGTTACGCACTATTTTTTTGTGAATAACGATTTTATTTTTGTCCAGTGTTTACTTAGACTTTTTTATTTGCCCATAGCCTTAACCAAGAAAATACCACCGAAGTACAAAATCCCGACTGCACCCGCGAGTAAACTCTGAGTCATCGGATCGGTAGAAGGAGTCAGCACAGCCCCAAGAATCACAGCACCAAGCACAACATACCGCCAACCTGCTAACATTCTCGATGAAGTCACAATTCCTGTCATTGCTAATAGCGCCTGAATCACAGGGATTTGAAATGCTAAGCCAGTACTAAATAAGAGCAATAGTACAAATTCAAAATAGCGATCAATTGACCAAAACTGCTCAACCACGTCACCGCCATAACTGATAAAGAAATTAAGCGCCGCAGGAATCAGTAACTCATAGGCAAATACAATGCCCAATACAAACAAAATACTCGAACCAAACACAATCGGCGCGATCGCTTTCTTTTCTTTGCGGGTTAGCCCAGGTAAAACAAACCGCACAATTTGATAGAGAATGGCGGGGCTGGCGGCTAATATGCCACTGTAACCAGCAACCTTGATCGAGACAAAGAAATATTCCCCTGGAGCAAGTTGTAAAAATTTGACCCCCTGAGCAGGTATTTCTAGCAGCGCCACGATTTTATTAACGATCGCGAAGCAACCAACCACGCCAACAAAAACCGCAATCAAGGCATAAAAAATCCGCGATCGAAACTCTTCCAGATGATCAAATAGAGACATCTCGACATCATCGATCTCTTCAAGATCTGCATCATCACGATCATCCACTACAGAACTAGCGATCTCGATCTCACTTGTCTGCTGATTAGCTTTTTGATCTAAAAAATCTGGGGATTGCTCTGCTTCACTGACCGTCTCTAGCATGGTGTGTAAACTTTTTCCTTAAATTATTTTTGCAATTTTTTGCAGCTTGGGTTTGATGATTGTTTTGCTTAGAGCTATTCCAGATATTATAACGGTCTTTTGATAAGCTATTAGGATTGTCCATGTACAGAATAGCCAATCATGCCCCTTCGCATTTACAACACAATCACGAGAAGTAAACAAGAATTTGTTCCCATTGAAGCGGGAATAGTCAAAATGTATGTTTGTGGTGTGACGGTCTATGATTATTGCCATTTGGGTCATGCAAGGGCTTATGTAGTTTGGGATATGATTCGCCGCTATTTGTCAACGAAATATCAAGTCAAATATGTTCAGAATATTACAGATATTGATGACAAGATTTTGAAGCGATCGCAAGAGCGAGACACAACCATGCAAGCGATCGCCAATGAATACATTGCCGCCTACGATGAGGATATGGCAAAACTAAACATCGCTAAAGCCGATGCATATCCTCGTGCTACGGAATCAATCCCCGAAATTATTGATTTAATTCAGAAGTTGATTGATTCTGGTTATGCCTATGCTTCGGGTGGTGATGTCTCTGGCGATGTTTATTACGCAGTCCAGAAATTTCCTGATTATGGCAAGCTCTCAGGACGTAAGCTCGAAGATATGCGGGCAGGGGCAAGTGGGCGTGTGGATGAGCAGGAAGAACAAAAACGTTATCCCTTTGACTTTGCCTTGTGGAAATCCGCAAAACCAAATGAACCTTTTTGGTCGTCACCTTGGGGAAATGGTCGCCCTGGATGGCATATTGAATGTTCGGCAATGGTGCGATCGCATCTTGGTGAGACTATTGACATCCATGCTGGCGGTGTAGATCTCCAATTCCCTCACCATGAGAATGAAATCGCCCAATCGGAAGCAGGTTATGGCAAAACTCTAGCCAATTACTGGATGCATAACGGTTTTGTGAATATTGATGGCGAAAAAATGTCTAAATCGCTGGATAATTTCAAAACCATTCGCGATCTGGTGAAGCATTTCAAGCCGATGGCAATCCGTCTATTTATTTTGCAAGCCCAATATCGTCAGCCGATTGACTTTACCGAAGAAGCGATTAATGCCTCAACTAAAGGCTGGGAAACCATTCGCGATGGTATGTTGTTTGCTAATGACTTTGGTAATAAGCTCGGTTGGGCAGACAGCAAAATTCTGGGCAAAACTCCATCTCGAATTGAAGTGATTGACAAAATCAATGATTTTGAAGAAGCGATGGATGATGATTTTAATACTTCTGTTGCTTTATCCTATGTGTTTGAGCTATCTAAAAAATTACGCTCAGAAAGAAACTCTCTATCGCATTCTGGTAAAACAGAAATTAGTTCTGAAGTTCTATATCAAGAATGGCAAGCCCTCAGTTACATGACCGATATTCTAGGATTTGTCGCTAATGTTAGCGATCGCCCAATTCAAGAAGATGATCTTACTGAATCTCAAATCGAGGCGCTCATTCAACAACGTATTGAGGCGAAAAAGGCAAAAAATTATCAAGAAGGCGATCGCATCCGTGATCTTCTCAAAACTGCGGGTATTACATTAATCGATCAAAAAGATGGAACGACACGCTGGCTCCGTTAAAAAAGATCCGTTAAAAAAGAGTTGTAGCACAAAGCGCTACAACTCTTTTTTTATTATGTACTTCGCGACTACTTGTTAATTTGACTAAGTAACTGCTTAATTGTTTTGATTAATTCGGGTGGATGATAAGGCTTTGTCAAATAAGCATCGGCTCCTTGCTTCATGCCCCAATACTTATCAAATTCCTCACTTTTGGTTGTACACATGATGACGGGTACATCCTTCGTAGAGTCATTATTTTTGATCCAACGACATAGCTCATAACCGTTCATTTTCGGCATGACTACATCAGTGACCACCAAATCAGGTGTCACCGTCTTAAGCTGCTCGACGGCATCAGAACCATCATGGGCTTCTAAAACTTCTATGCCATTTTGTTTTAAATGTGCGGAGACCATCTCCAGCACCATTGCACTATCGTCCACTACGAGGACTTTTACCATAACTGCCTTCCTGCTTTTCCAGTTGCGCGTTAGCCTAGATATTCGTAACTGTTTAATTCACTAAGAAATTAAGCGATTTTTGAATGATCACTGGCTAAGGCGATCATAAAATTTTTAAGATCTTATCTAAACCCTTACAATAGATATAGGGTTAAGGATATCACTATAATCAACATTAACTTTTTTTGAACTATTTTTTTGATTGAAGCTGTAGGAAATTTGTGAATCTAACTTCAGCCGATCGCTCAAATAAAACAGCCATTAAAACAGCTCTATAAATATACTGTAGATATATTCCAAAAATGCTGTAAACAGTATATCAGAATGCATCTTGGTTAAAGGGTAATGACGATCATAACAGTTGAAGGTTTGAGCAAAATTTACAACATTGCCGTCAAAGATGCGGGGATCGTTGGTACTTTGAAACATTTTTGGGATCGACAATACCGTCAGATTGCCGCCGTTAAGGACATATCTTTAGCGATCGCTTCAGGAGAGATGGTTGGTTTCTTGGGTCCCAATGGGGCGGGTAAAACCACCACACTCAAAATGCTGACAGGCTTAATCCATCCCTCATCGGGGCGTATCAGCGTGGCAGGGCATATTCCCTTTCGCCGCGACAGAGGCTTTCTCCAAAAAATCACCCTAGTCATGGGGCAGAAACAGCAACTGATTTGGGATTTGCCTGCTCTGGATTCCCTCAGAATGAATGCGGCAGTCTATGACATCCCTGACAAAGTGTTTAAACAGCGCCTTGGTGAATTGACGGAAATGTTATCGCTCCAAGACAAATTGACGCAGCCAATGCGAAAACTGTCTCTGGGTGAGCGCATGAAGGCTGAATTGTTAGCGGCATTATTGCATCAACCTCAAGTCTTATTTCTAGATGAGCCAACTTTAGGATTAGATGTGAATGCTCAGGCGAATGTGCGCGAGTTTTTGCGGGAATATAACGATCGCTACAAAGCCACGATTTTACTGACCAGTCACTATATGGCGGACATTACGGCTTTATGTAAGCGGGTACTGCTAATTCATGAGGGCGGGCTGATTTATGATGGCAGTCTCGAAGGATTACACAACGACTTTGCGCCCGATCGCGAAGTGCGGGTCGAACTCTCGCAACCAATTGAAGACCGCGAAGCCTTACAGAAATATGGCAAAATTCTGAATATTGATGGTCAGGCGGTATGTTTTTTAGTGCCACGAGAAGACTTAACGCGGGTTGTTTCGCAAATTTTGGCAGAGTTAGAAATTGTCGATTTGTCCGTAAATGAACCAGCGATCGAAGAAGTAATCGGACAAGTTTTCCGCTCTGGGAGTGTTGAGCATTAAAGAATCGATTTTCTTTGATATGCTAATTATCAACTGTGTGCAAATTCAACTGCAAATTCTCAAACAACTATGCCTAGATCGCAACGTAATGACAACTTCGTTGATCAAACCTTTACCGTTATTGCCGATACGATTTTAAAACTTTTCCCTGCTAGCCAAAGAGAAAAAGAAGCTTTTGCCTATTATCGGGATGGTATGTCGGCTCAGGGAGATGGTGAATATGCCGAAGCTCTAGCCAACTACGAAGAAGCTCTCAATCTCGAAGAAAATGCCTACGATCGCAGCTATGTCTATTACAACATGGGTTTAATCCATGCGAGTAATGGCGATCATGACAAAGCATTGGAACTTTATGAACAGGCGATCGATCTTAATCCTCGGATGCCACAGGCGCTAAACAATGTCGCCGTAATTTATCACCACAAAGGTGAAAATGCTCAAGATGAAGAAAAAGCAGAAGAACTTTTCAATGTAGCTGCCGAACATTGGGTGAGAGCTATTCGCCTTGCGCCAAACAACTACATCGAAGCTCAAAACTGGCTTAAAACCACTGGTCGCGCCGACATTAATTTATTCTTTTAGATTCTTTTTTTAGAATTTAGATCAAGTTTTATGCTTGACAAAATTTGCTAAACAATGGGCTTAAGCCAATTGCCTACTATTCTTATTTGTTTACCGATATTCCAAAAACTATGATTGATAGAGAGCAAGTCCGTCACGTTGCCCATCTGGGAAGGTTGCAACTGACCGAAGCTGAGGAAGTTTCTTTTACAAAGCAGCTAGATAGTATCTTGGACTATTTTCAACAGCTCAACGAACTTGATCCTTTACTAGAAGGTGTTGAACCAACAACTCGCGCCGTTAATACCGTTAATATCACCCGTGCTGATATCCTCAAACCATTTGGCGATCGCGAAGTCCTGCTCAATTGTGCGCCCGATCGCGAAGAGGACTTTTTCCGCGTGCCGCAAATCATGGCTTAGCGAAAAACTCCAACCTTGATCACCCCCATGTCAACTTGCAATTATGGATAACCCAGTCTCGGTTGCCCCGACATCATCTACTTTAAATATCCTGTTAGCTGAAGATAATCCTGTCAATCAAAAAGTGGCTCTTCGGGTGCTAAAGCATTTAGGCTACCAAGCTGATGTTGTCAATAATGGTCGCGAGGCGATCGAGGCGATCGCGACAAAATCCTATGATTTAATTCTGATGGATATTCAGATGCCTGAAATGAATGGGCTGGAGGCGACTGAATATATTCGCGATCGGGAAAAAATATCACAACTTCCTCCCATTGCGATCGTGGCGATAACTGCTAATGCTAGCCATGATGATCAATTCATCTGTAGTGATGCTGGGATGAATGATTACATCAGTAAGCCGATTCAGATCGATAAACTGAAAGATATTTTGCAACGATATGAAGCAATCAAAAATACTTAATAACCGATGTTACGTGGAGCGACTTGACTGGTGTACGACTTTAATCAGGGTTACAGGCGATCAACACTTTAGAGCCTGTGATATTTACTCTCTGTAAGATCTATTTTTTGGCTCCATAACAGTATCCGACGTGATTATACATGAACTGTTGTTACTAAAAGGAAAGTAAGAGTTTTTTAGTGTTCCCTCGACTTTAATGATAATAAAATAAGGTGGCGCTTAGCGCCACCTTTTTTATGCAACTTCAGCTTCTACCGCTACAGGAGCGTAAACGCTAATTTTCTTGCGAGTTTTACCAAAACGCTCGAATGTTACAACACCATCAACGGTTGCGTATAGAGTGTCATCACTACCACGACCAACGTTATTTCCAGGGTGAAACTTAGTGCCGCGTTGACGAACAAGGATGCTACCAGCCTTGACAACTTGACCACCGAAACGCTTTACGCCGAGACGTTTAGCATTAGAGTCACGACCGTTTCTTGTACTACCCGTACCCTTCTTATGTGCCATTTGTTTTGTATCCTCTAAAAAGTACTAATCAAAAATGCTGCGAACAAACCATGCAAGGCACAGCTTGCTCGCATTAGGTTAAGCAGCCTGACCGCTTAGGTTAATTGCTTCAACCATGATCCGAGTCATTGGCTGACGATGACCATTCTTTCTGCGGGTCTTCTTTTTGGGGCGCATTTTGTAAACAATGACTTTTTTTGCCTTGTGATGACGCATTACCGTAACTTCTACGCTAGCGGTGTCAACTAAGGGCTGACCAATGGAAATGTCACCGTCCATATTGACAAATAAAACTTTATCAATGGTCAATTTACTGTCTTCTTCGGCTTCGAGTAGCTCAACGTCATAAAATCTGCCGACTTCGACGCGATATTGCTTACCGCCTGTTTCAATGATTGCGTAACTCATGGTGTTTAAATATTCAGTAGATGCCGTACAGGTATTGGGAAAATCAGTTTCAGCTAGTTTCACCAATTTGCTAAATAACCCGATCCGAGCATGAAAGATCGTGCGATCTGTAACTATACATTAAATAAGCAAAAAATGTGCAAATAAATTTTCGCTCAGGCTCAATGAAAATTTATTTGAGCCATCCCAATCCAACACTTGTGAGCAATAACGCCCCAAAAATTAGTCGATAGCCAACAAATACCCATGTTGTGTGCGTTTGGAAAAATTTCAAAAGCCATGCGATCGCTAAGTACGAAAAAATCACAGATGAGAATAAGCCGATTGCTAATTGGGCTGCGCCAATATCCCCAAAACCTTTCTTGACAATACTAATTAGTTCAACTAATCCACCGATCGTGATTGCAGGAATACCTAACAAAAAAGAAAATCTGGTTGCCGCTACCCGATCTAAACCCAGAAATAATCCTGCGGTTAGGGTGGAGCCAGATCTCGATACCCCAGGGATAATCGCCATCGCCTCCGCTAGTCCCATCAAAATTCCATCAATAACTCTTATTCTTTGAAAATGGCGCTTTTCTTTTTGTTCGCGCTGTCCCAATATTTCGGCAACAGCGAGTAAACTTGACATCACAATTGAGGCGATCGCGATCGCCACTAAACTCCGTAAAGGCGATTTATCGTAATCTGGGACAAAAATTTTAATTAGCAATCCCACAAATAAAATTGGGAATGTCCCCAATACGATCGCTACAGCAAGTTTAAATTCTTGTGATTTATATTCTTGTTTCTGGAAGGCGGCGACCGTACCAAGAGTAATGTCACTAAGATCTTTCCAAAAATAACCGATAACCGCCACAATACTTCCAAGCTGAATCACCGCATCAAAGGATAAGCCTGCATCTTGCCATCCAAAAATCGCAGGGACAACCTTCAGATGAGCCGTGCTACTAATCGGCAAAAACTCAGTTAGCCCTTGCACGATCCCCAAAACAAAAGCTTGCCAGTATTCCATAACGGTTTAAATAAATTCGAGAGCGACTTAAAGTTTAGACAAACGACATATATCACGAACTGGTATAGCGATCACCTGTGAAAAGTTTCAGTTTTACTGTCATAATAAACTCTAAAAGTAATTTCTATTTAAACTGGTATAAATATATGGATTGGAGAGTATTAGTGGTGCTGGGACCGATTGTTCTAGTCGCTTTTTGGGCTGCATTTAACCTTGGCAAAGCCGTCATCAAGGGAGAAGCATCTCTTTTTGGTAAACAAGGTAATAACCCTTTTCAATAATTTCAGCCATAAATCTTAAATAAACAAGAGAGGGTGCTTAGCGTCCTCTCTTGTTTATTTGGGTTGTTTATTTGGGTTGATTGTTACGGATGCACAATCATAAGTGTAGATAGCGATAAAATAATTAAGAAATTAACAATATTAATCTTGTAAGGTAGCTGATTTATGGCGATCGGAGAATATAAGCCTGGTTTAGAAGGAGTTCCTGCCACCAAGTCCAACATAAGTTATGTTGATGGTCAATTAGGCTTGCTTGAATATCGGGGTATCCGTATCGAAGATCTTTGCAAGCATAGTAATTTCCTTGAAATCAGTTACTTACTAATCTTCGGTGAATTACCAAAAGCTACTGAGTTGAAAGAATTTGAACATGATCTCACCCATCGGAGAAGAATCAAATATCGCATCCGCGATATGATTAAATCCTTTCCTGATAATGCCCATCCGATGGACGCGCTTCAGACTAGTGTTGCGGCTTTGGGGATGTTTTATCCTTTGGGAGATTTTCATGATAAAGATTACATTTATCAGGCTACTGTGCGCCTTCTAGCAAAAGTGCCAACTATGGTGGCAGCTTTTCACATGATGAGTCAGGGTAATGATCCAGTCAAACCCCGCGATGATTTGGGCTATGCGGCAAATTTCTTGTATATGTTGAATGAGAAAGTGCCAGATCCTTTGGCAGCCTACATTTTTGACGTGTGTTTAACCCTTCATGCTGAGCATACTGTTAATGCTTCTACTTTTGCCGCGCTCGTAACAGCTTCTACCCTGACTGATCCTTATGCGGTCATGACTTCGGCGATCGGTACTTTGGCTGGTCCCTTACATGGTGGAGCTAATGAGCAAGTGATGGTGATGCTCGAAGAAATTGGCTCAGTGGAAAATGTAACCGCCTACCTCGATCGCAAGATTGAACGTAAGGAAAAGTTGATGGGATTTGGACATCGCATTTATAAGGTGAAAGATCCTCGTGCGATCGTACTTCAGGATTTAGTCCATAAGTTATTTGATAAGTTTGGTCATGATCCTTACTATGACATTGCTCTAGAACTTGAGAAACAAGCCTACGAAAAGCTAGCTAGCAAGGGTATTCATCCTAATGTGGATTTCTATTCAGGGTTGGTCTATAAGAAATTGGGAATTCCCAGTAAATTGTTTACGACTATTTTTGCGATCGCTCGTGTACCAGGATGGTTAGCCCATTGGAAAGAGCAGCTTGCGGACAATCGTCTTTTCCGTCCTACGCAGGTGTATACGGGTTTGCATGATGTCACCTATTTGCCGATTCACCAACGTTAAGCCGAATTCAAAATAAAACCCGCGCTGTGCGCGGGTTTTATTTTGAGAAATCTAAACTTTTATGAAGTGCTTACTCTGTATGGGTTACACTAATTCCGCAAAAAACGAAATCGCCAAAATCCTCTCTAGCAAGCAGTTTCAGCGATTTCACAAAGAATTAGCGGAATAAGTATTTCAAAAAAACTGCTCAAATCCATATAAATTAACCATTTTGTATATACACAAGTGCCAAATTACTATTAGAATGAGCAAACAAAAGTCATAGTCAGTCAGCCTTTCGCCAATGGCGATCGCTTTTTATGGTTGCCATTGGTGATCACAGAAAGTGATCGCAGAGGTTAGATTTTAACTTTTACTAAGACTTTTGATTGGTAACACATACTCATAATTATCCATATATATCAGGGGAAACCTATGAACAAAGGTGAACTAGTTGATGCTATCGCTAAAAAAACTGCCGAAAAGGGCTTGTCAGTCAATAAAAAAACTGCCGACGAAGTTCTCTCTGCAATTCTTGAAGTGATCATCGATACCGTGGCTGGTGGCGACAAAGTAACTTTGGTTGGCTTCGGCTCATTTGAAGCACGCGATCGCAAAGCCAGAGAAGGACGCAACCCTAAAACTGGTGAGAAGATGGAAATTCCTGCAACTAAAGTACCTGCGTTTTCTGCTGGAAAATCCTTTAAAGAGCAAGTTAGCCCTCCTTCTGACTAACATTACCCCAAAGTGTTTTTGCAGTGTTTTTGCTTGGTTTTGCCGCGCCTTGCGCGGCAAGAATATCATCACAATTAAATTCCGAATGATTTAGGCTTGTTTTACTACTCACTGTTTTTGTTGTAGAGTAGAGTCTATTGAAAGGGAGTAGCTAGTTACTTTAAGCAAAAACAACCCGAAATAAAGCAAAATCAATTTTTTGGGCTAAGGTTTTGGTTCTAAAAGTAATTCCACTTGAGTCAACATACTGTCTTAACCGACTGGTTCAAGTGACAAGTTTTTATCTAGAGCAATCTATTAGAGAAATCTAGAGGCTTGGCAGCGAGACTTTCACTGAGTTCACACCTGATGTGAGCTTGGTGAGGTCTTGCGTATCTCTTCAAGCTCGATCAGGGCTTTTCAGAAACCTGATGGAGATTGACAAAGTGTTAACAGCTTTTACTGCAAGTTTATTATTGATTACGATTTCCGAGCTAGGCGATAAAACTTTTTTTATTGCTGTGATTTTGGCGACCAGACATTCACACCGCATTGTGTTTTCATCAGTGCTGGCGGCGCTAGGTTTGATGACGGTGTTATCGGTTGCCTTGGGGCAAGTAGTTTCTTTATTTCCTAAAGAATATACCCACTATGGTGCGATCGCTTTATTTCTAATTTTTGGCTTAAAACTAATTTACGATGCATCACAGATGTCATCCAAATCCGAAGAAGCGATCGTTCACGAAGCAACGGAAGCTGTCGAAACTCAAGGTTCGCCTAATGCGATCGCTAAATTACCAATTTTCGGTAAATTTTTGAGTGGTATTCTAGCCCGCTATCCTTGGTTAGGAGTTTGGACACAGGCGTTTGTGATGACTTTTGTTGCTGAGTGGGGCGATCGCACTCAAATTAGCACGATCGCTTTAGCCGCCGCCTATAATCCAGTTTTTGTCACGGTCGGCGCGATTGTTGGGCATGGGATCTGCACAGCGATCGCGGTCATCGGTGGTCGTCTCATCGCAGGCAAAATCGCTGAGCGAGTAATCACTGCTGTCGGCGGATTCTTGTTTCTAATTTTTGGTATAACCGCCTATTTTCAAGGTTCTTAGCTTAATCTTTATAAAGTAGAACTTCTTGTCACATTTTTCAGGCTTGACAACTGTAATCTATAAAGTTACAGTTGTTATCATGTTAGTGAAAACTTCTACTATAGTTAGTTTTCACTGTATATTTAGTTTTTTCCTCCATAATTTTTTTTGATAGAGGTGTAAAAAGTATGTGTAGGAATTTAATTCAATTATTCTTACAGGAAACATAATGATTAAAAGTTTCAAGGATAAAACACTTCAAAGATTATTTAGACAAGATACGTCAGCCACTACGAAACAAGAAGAGAAAATAAAGAATCGACTTGAATCGATAGCAGTTGCATCAAAGATAGAAAACATCAACATTCCAGGATATGGATTACATGAATTAAAAGGAGACAGAAAGGGTATTTGGTCGATAAAAATATCAGGAAACTGGCGAATTACATTTAGATTTGAAGATGGTGATGCTTATGACGTAAATTTTGAAGATTACCATAAACGCTAAACATAACTCTAGGGATGGAGTAATGGCTCTCATCCATAATTTGAAAACAAGATTATTGATAACACAAACAAATAGAGAAATATTTTATGGATAATCTACTAGAAACAGTAAAAGATCGGCAAAGAAGACCGAACCATCCAGGACAAGTAGTTTTAGATATCTTGGAAGATTTGGGAATCTCTCAGACTAAGTTTGCTGAAATGTTAGGAGTGTCTCGCCGCACGGTTAATCAGATCATTCAAGGACATAGACCAATCACCGTTGATATGGCAATTAGAATCGGTATAGCCTTTGGAAATGGTCCTGAGCTTTGGCTTAATCTTCAGCAAAACGTGGATGTTTGGGATGCATTGCAGAAGTATGCAGATGAATATGAAAAAATATTGACATTACAGAACTATGCAGAAGAATATGAAAAAGTACTAACGGTCGCGTAAATTTATCATGCCCACTGTCAATCAAGCGATCGCTTGCGTTAGAGTGTGTCAAATGCTCTCAAACAGTTATCAGCCAATTCATTTATTCCGATATAATGCAGATACCCGCATAGTATTTATTATTTCTGGAGAATCGGAAAGTTTAGAAATTTTAATTTTTCCTGATGGTCAATGGAGGTTTAACGATGATGAAGCCTAACTTTAAAAAAATGACTCGCAAAGATTTACGAGAGTATGTTTTAAGGCATCGGGAAGATGATGAAGCGATCGCAGCTTTAATTAGCCGAAGCAATACTGAGAGTCCGAAATTTCCTTTTCCAAAAACTGATGAAGATTTAAAAGAAATGCAGGTTTTGCTTCATAAAAAATTGAACAATAATTAACATATGCGTTGCCCTCTCATGTTTATGTTGATTATCAATTTTTAAAATTTTGAAAAAGCGTTTAGATGTTTTATTGGTTGACTTAGAGCTTGCACCATCGCGGGAGCAGGCTCAAAAGTTTATTCGGGCTGGTTGGGTACAGGTCAATCAACAAGTGATTGATAAGGTTGGTACTGAGGTCAAGGATGATGCGGTGATTTTGGTGAAACAACAATCGCCCTTTGTGTCGCGTGGTGGTGAAAAATTAGCGGGGGCGATCGCTACGTTTGGTGTGAATGTCAGCGATCGCGTTTGTTTTGATGGCGGCATTTCTACGGGCGGATTTACGGACTGTATGCTGAAACTGGGCGCGGCGAAGGTTTATGGGATTGATGTGGGTTATGGTCAGGTGGCTTGGGAAATTCGCAGTGATGAGCGCGTGATTTTACGCGAACGAACAAACTTGAGGCATCTCACGCCCGAAGATTTATATGCACCTGACGATGTTGTTCCAGACTTTGCGGTGTTGGATTTATCGTTTATTTCTTTAACAAAAGTTTTGCCTGCGTTGTGGAATTTGTTACGATCGCCTCGTGAAACCTTAATGCTAGTCAAGCCACAGTTTGAAGCAGGTAAAGGACAGGTCGGCAAAAATGGCATTGTGCGCGAACCAAAAATTAGGGCTGAGGCGATCGCTAATGTTTTAGCAACTGCTCACAGTTTGGGCTGGCAATTTAAGGGGCTAACACCTTCCAGTATTCAGGGTCGGACTGGGAATCATGAATATTTGCTCTGGTTAAGTGATGAAGCTTCAGAAATAATTACTCCTAGTTTTGAAGATATTTTAGAGATTGCAAAAGGCTAATCAAACTAAAGTTTATAACGCCAAGCTCGAATCGCAAGATCGACAAACCAGCCTAATTTATCGGTTTCTTGAGTTTGAAATTCTTGCCACCAACTTTCAGGATTTGCAGACACTGAATCTGGATATAACTCTTTAAAAACAACAGGATTTTTGTATGAAAGACTTAATGTACTTATGTAATTTTTCGGTACACTCCATTTTGGCATTCCACCTCTAATGGACTTTAAACTATTTTCTTTAAAAGCCTTAGCTATATTTTCTTTTTCTTTTGAGCTTAGTCCGCCAGATGAATACCCTACTAAATAGCTAACATAGCTATCAAGGCTAAATAAATTAGTAGATTCAGTGGAGATAACTGCAAATCTACCCATTTTTATAGGATTTCTTATTCGACCATAAGTGGTTAAATTAGAATGGTATATAGGTATGTGTAAAAACAATGAAATCTTCCTGTCTGAGAAATTAACTTCAGCTAGAGTCTTACTACCTTCTCGACTACTAGTTGCATAGGAAATACGATTACCTAAAGAGTTGATAATTTCTTTTACTTTAGGTTGAGATAAGAAGAGGTTTCGTAAACTCCAAAAATCATTGTGATATTCCTCATTTATATAATTCACCATTGAGTGTGCTAACGCAGGTGCTTCACGTCGAATATCAAACCACTTTGGAGCAGTTTGTAAGATAGGAGTTTCAGTCAAACCAAGTATAGAATAAGGAATACTGTGGTTACGTTCTCCTATCTGGAAAGATTTCTCCTCAACCGTAAAACTAAAAGTCAGGAGTTTGATATTTTCTTCAAACTTACAAGCTTCTTTGTCTATCAAACTATCTTCATGAAAAGATGGCGCGATCGCAATTAACTCAATGGGATATGAATAATCAATTTGCTCTGGAAATGGTCGTTTATCTAGAATCAAATGCCTGTATCTAACTAATTGCCAAACAATACTGCGATCCTCCTCATTTTTTAACTCAAGAAGAACCGCTTGATGATTATGTTTGTGACGACATAGCAAATCATAGCGCTGAGAATGTAATCGAAATTGACGTTGTAGTAACTCTAAATCAGGAAAAAGCTCGTCAAAATGATTTTCAATGTATATTTCTAAATCTTCCTCTGATTGAAACCGCAGTGCATTAGCGGTATATGCAATTCTAGGGATTTTGTCAGAAATCCGCCCCTGACCAAAATACTTAGGCGTTATAGACTTTCTTCTTGGAGCCATCTTGAACTATATAGGTTTAAATTCACAATCAAGTAATTATAGTATAAATAAGAGCAAAATCTCACCGTTTTCCGAGGATTTTGCAGATTATCATTGTAGCTTCTCCCCAATAATGGTTATGCTTGATTCTGCTGGTATTCGTGAGAATACTTTATTTAATGGATAAATTATGAGCGCGATCGCCATTGATTTTGGAAGTAGTAACACCGTGATTGCGCGGTGGAACATTGCCACGAATCAACCCGAAACTTTAAACTTTGCTAAGCTCAATCGTCCAGCCCCTTTAAATGCCCTTGTACCATCATTGGTATATGTGCAGAATGCTCAAACAGAAATTGTCGAAATCGGTCAGCGTGTCATTGATCTTGGCAGAGATCGCCCACAACCAAGATTATTCAGCCAAATTAAACGGCGACTATTGGCAAATGTGCGGTATGTTCCCAAACTTGACGAAGTGAAAGTTACACCCGAATGGATTGGGAATCAGTTTTTGCGCGAATTGTTAACAGAAATGCGATCGCAACAAATCTTTCCATCAGAAATTATTTTGACGGTTCCCGTACAAGCTTATGAACAATATTTACGCTGGCTCGAATCATGCAGTAGTGAGATATTTACCACTAATTTGCCCACCATTTCTACACCGCGCATCAGGATTATCGACGAGCCAACGGCGGCGGCGCTGGGCTATGGTGTGCTGGGCTATGGCGCGATCGCACTCAATAATTTAGCGAGTTCCCTTGTATTAGTAATTGATTTTGGTGGTGGTACTTTAGATTTGGCTTTGGTGCGTTTACCCCAAAATGCAAATGTGGCTGAGTGGGGAGAGAGAATCGGTGTTAACTCTAATTCCACGGAATCTAAAGCTGAGGCGATCGCCAAAACGGGATATACGATTGGCGGTGAGGATATTAATCAATGGTTAATGGAAGACTACCTAGAAAGCCGTGCAGCAAATGATTTTGATCATAAGTCCGATCAATCGAAGAATCTCAATGTTCTTAAATTCTTAATGGAACGGATTAAAATTAATCTATCAGAAGGAGAAACTGCCTCGGAAATATTTTTTGATATAACGACGCAATCGACAATCGAGATTAGCTATACCCGTCAACAACTAGAAAACTTACTAGAACGCAAAGGATTTTATCGAGTTCTCCAATCAGCGATCGAGGAATTGATCAATCAATCTTTTAATAAAGGCATTCTCAAGGGTGATATTAAACAGATTCTCTTAGTCGGTGGCTGTACGCTGATTCCATCGGTACGCGCTTTTGTGGAAGATTTTTTTAAAATGGGGCAAGTTTATAGTCATAAGCCCTTTGAAGCGATCGCTCACGGTGCATTGATGCTTAGCCAAGGCTTGAGTGTGCAGGATCATTTATTCCATTCCTACGCGATTCGCTATTGGGATCGCATTACCGATCAATGGAAATATCAGCCATTATTTCGGCGAGGTCAAGTCTATCCCACTCGCCGCCCTTTGGAGTTATTGCTGAGGGCAACTCAACCCAATCAATCAGAAATCGCCCTGACTATTGGTGAAATCGAAAGTCGTCCTAGAGGTGCTGCCGAAGCAAATTTTGATGGCGATCGCATGGTGATGCAGTTTGGCGAAAACCCCAAAGAGACTTTTCATCCCTTACAATCCGATGCTAATGGTGAAGCGCTACCACAGGCGATCGCGATACTTACTCCACTAGGACAACCTGACTGCGATCGGCTCAAGGTTTTATTTAGTATTAGTGCCAATCGTGAGTTATTAGTAACGGCGATCGATTTGCTGACTCAACAAAAATTGTTAAGCGATCGTTCTGTTGCAAAATTAACGTAAATCCAAGGTTTTAATCATACTTGTAAAGGCGATCGCTGAAGTTTGAAGATTAATATTGGCGATCATTTTTTAGTAAACTAACACAATAATGGCGCGTTACGCTAAGGCTAACGCACCCTACTTGCTAACTATGTATTTATTTAGATTTTAGGATAACAATTTTATGCTTGGTTTTTCAAGTGTTTAGGGCTTTTAACTATGTTTACAAATGAATGGATTAACTTAATCACAATCTTTGCAGTTACAGTTATCATTACTTATGATATCTTAAGACGCTGGTTTATTCTTAATAGGAAAACACCTCAAGCAGTCATTGATTTCCCAATTTATCAGTCTCATGAAGAAGAATTAAATTCTTTAAAAAAAGAAATTGAGCCATTCTTTCTAGATGTTTTAGATGGGCAAAAAAGTGAGTTAAGCTTAACAGTTAAACAGCTAAACTGTATATCTACTAGAGGAATTACTCCAATAAAAGGTGAAAAAGGATTGTTTCCTATATATTATGAGATCAATGGTAATAAGCTAATTGAGAAAGAATTGTCTTATCCAGATATTCATTCTTCGACTGGCTATGAAATTACTATATGGGCTACTTCATTCGCTGGAACAATGTGCTTTTCAGAATTAATCTCAATCAATGGGTTCCCTTCATCAAGTGACAATAGTGAAACAAGGCTGCTTCCCTTTGAGAAATCAAGACTTTTCATCTACTTATGTAATTTCGATGGCAAAAGAATGGAGCAACTGGCTAAAAGTCTTACCATTGTTGAAATTATAGATGACAAGCTGGTTTTGAGGATTTGAAATTTTACAGAGGTTATTAAAATCGTGACATACAACTAGTTTCAGCTATGACACTAATGGCAATCAGTTAAGCGAATCGACGGTGACGACAGCAGAAGGAATTAAGGAAGTAAAGTAGCGTAGGGTGCGTTCATGAAAAGAAACGCACCAAATAAATCTATTTGAAATTTATCCTATTATTCCAGAGATCTCCATCCAAACAAGCGATTTTCTCAAGCTTGTGAGCGATCTTTTGAGCTATGGGTTGAGTCGTTCTCAACCACCCTTGAGATGATAAAATTCCGCAATGATCGACAACATCTGTAAGTTCCTCGCCGAAACATTCCCTACCGACTTTGCCAGTTGGCTATTAGGAGAACCCATAGCTTTCACTAAACTCGAACCCTCCGAACTCTCAGTCGAACCAATTCGTGCTGACTCCGTTATATTTCTGAAATCATTAAGAATGATTCTGCATATTGAATTTCAGACCGATCCCAATAAAAATATCTCCTTCCGCATGACCGATTATCTGTTGCGGCTGCATCGTCAGTTCCCAGACATGGAAATCTATCAAGTCGTAATTTACCTCACACCCAGCGAATCACCGTTTGTTTACCAAACCACATTTAACCTTGGTGGACTAAGCCATCAATTTAACGTGATCAGACTTTGGGAGCAGCCCACAGAAATATTTCAGCAATACCAAGGACTATTACCCTTTGCCACCCTCTCACAAACCAACAACCCCGAAGAAACCTTAAGGCAAGTTGCCAAGCAAATTGAAGAAATTACCGATAAACAAGTACAAAGCAACGTCGCCGCATCGACCGCTATAATATCGGGTATACTCCCTTCCCAGCATAAAATTAGACATCAATAAAAACACAAAAGAAAGGTCATAACACAAGATGGACAGATTAGAAAAACTAAGAGAGAAACCATTTGAAATAGCAGTTTGGCAGAAACTATTT
>JBILGV010000092.1:0-18790 GCA_044350865.1 Pseudanabaena sp.
TGGCTCTAGCATCGGATACCACCTTAGCGATCGCATTAGTAATCGGTAATTCGGCCTTTACTTCCACAGGTGCTAGCAATGGACAGGTTTCAACCACATGCAGATCGCTGGTTTTAAGTTGATCGGTCGTTGCATCTAACTGGGAATCTAACTCGGATATATTGCGATCGGCTATGTTTGCAAGTTTAGTTAGTGACAAACTGTTTTACTCCATATTTAATTTGATACTTGTGCTGTTTATACTTTAGCCTCCTGACAGGGAGAATGTATCGTCCAAGCATAGTTTTGTTACAACAATCTGCAAGTTTTGCCAAGTTAGTTTGCAAATTATCTTTTCAGAATATTCAATGAATAAATGCATTATTTTGGGTATTGGCAATAACGGGGAACATCATATCAGTGATGAATTTAGTGATGAATTTAGTAGTGATGAACACAATCTTGCTTTTGTCACAAGAAAACAATTAATCAAATATTTCCCTGATTATGATGTTGTCGTCATCAAAAGTGGGGCAGAGGCGCTAGTGGCTGTTGAAAACTGTCTTGCCGAAGGGCGAGAGATCCCATTAGTGATTGCTGACGAGATTATGTCGGACATGACAGGAGCAAAATTTCTCATCGAACTCCATGATCGCCATCCCGAAATTGTGAAAATAATTTTGATCAGCGAAGTTTGTGCTGAAGACATAAATAATCTGGTCAGTCGGGGGCTGTTGTATCGATTTATATCTAAGCCTTGGCATGAAATCGATCTGCAACTAACGGTTGTCGAAGCATTGCGACGATATCAAAGCGATCGGGAGATATGCCAAACTCAAATAAAGCTGCAACAGATTCAATCTCAATTAGATGATCTGCAAAACGATCTAGCCCAGCAAGTAGAAGAGCAGGTGAAAGAGCGCACCAAAAATTTTCTGAAAAATGAGTTAAGTCAACAAGCGCTAATTAATGCCCTCCCCGATCTAATCATGCGCGTCAATCGAGAAGGTTTATACCTAGATTTTTTTGCTTCTACTACTTTTAATGTGATTGGTCAAACAGGTGATTTTATTGGTACGCGGGTCGAAGAAAGCCTACCATCTGATTTAGCCACGATGCGGATGGAAGCAATTACTAAAGCCTTAGCAACGCAGGAGATGCAAATTTATGAGCAGGAGATCGAAGTGGCGGGGAAACTCCAAACTGAGGAATGTCGGATTGTGGTTTGTGGTGAAGATGAGGTACTGATTGTGGGGCGTGATATTAGCGCTCGCAAGCGTGCTGAAGCTGAGTTAAAACAAGCCAAGTTAGCAGCCGACAGTGCGAACCAAGCCAAAAGCGAGTTTCTTGCAAATATGAGTCACGAACTTCGCACTCCTCTCAATGGCATTCTGGGATATGCTCAAATCCTAAGACGTTCCCCAACTCTTTCTGAAAAAGAACGTCATGGCATTCACACTATTCATCAATGCGGAATGCATTTACTGAACCTAATTGATGACATTCTCGATATATCTAAAATTGAAGCTCGCAAACTGGAATTAGTCCCTGCGACAATCGATCTACCATCAACATTGCAAGGTGTGATTGAAATCTTTCAAATTCGCGCTCAACAAAAAAACATCAACTTCCATTATAAGCCAGATCCCAATTTACCTACTGGTATCATTGCGGATGAAAAACGATTACGGCAGGTACTTATCAATTTACTGGGTAATGCTATCAAATTCACAGATAGAGGTAAGGTGATGCTTCGAGTGAACCGCCTAGATACATTACTTGATCCATTGGGTTATAGTCGCATCCATTTCTCCGTCACTGATACTGGTATTGGTATTGCTGCCAAGGATCTAGAGAAGTTATTCCGCCCCTTTGAGCAAGTAGGCGATCGGCATCGACAAGTGGAAGGTACAGGTTTAGGACTTACCATCAGTCAACAAATCATCCAGTTAATGGGTGGGCAAATACGGGTTAAAAGTCAATTAGAAGTAGGCAGTGAATTTTCCTTTGAAGTGGAATTACCTTTGGCTATAGATTGGGGTGAACAGCAGACAAGCACTGTTGGTAATATTATTAGTTACGAAGGAGCGAAACAAAAAATTCTGGTGATCGATGATCGACGGCAAAATCGTACAGTGATTGTGGATTTACTACAACCACTTGGGTTTGTGGTTATAGAAGCTGAGAATGGACAAGAAGGCTTAATAAAAATTCGTGAACATTTACCCGACTTGGTAATTACAGATTTGCCAATGCCTGTAATGGATGGTTTGACAATGCTCAAACAGTTACGCAGTGATGATAATCTAAAAGAATTAAAGATTCTGGCTTCGTCAGCATCAATATCAGAATCAGATCAACAAATGAGTATAAATGCTGGAGCCGATGATTTTCTTACTAAACCGATTAATTTTCAGGATTTACTGAATGCTTTAACCAATCATTTAGGGATAATTTGGAATCACGAAGAACTAGCCAGCCAATCCATGTTTACAGTCCCGAAAACTACATCTTCGTTATCTTTGTCTACGTTAAAAATAATGCCCCCCCCCTCATCTGATTTACAAATATTGTTAGAACTAGCGCAGGAAGGACGATTACAAAAACTGTCAAAAATAGCAGCACAAATTGGAGAGAAAGATGAACGGTATGAACCTTTTATAAAGCAAGTTTTACAACTATCTAAACAGTTTCAATCAGAAAAAATCGAACAATTAATTCAACAGTTTCTGACCGTAAATTAAAAAATACATTTTTTCGGAATTATCACCAGACAAATTGCTAAAAAAATATGAACAGCTTGGTAACGGGGCTAATATTGATTGTGGACGATGTACCCACGAATTTAGATGTCATCTCTGAAGCTTTGAGTGATATTGGGTGTGAGGTAGCGATCGCCACTAGCGGTGAACGGGCTTTGCAACAGATAGAAAGAGCATTGCCTGATTTGATTTTGTTAGACATTATGATGCCAGGAATCGATGGATTTGAAACCTGCCGTCGCTTAAAAGCGAATCCACGCACCGCCAGTATTCCGATCATTTTTATGACAGCACTAACTGACAATGAGAGTAAAGTTAAAGCACTAGCTTTGGGGGCAGTCGATTATGTGACCAAACCTTTTCAAACGCAAGAAGTTGTGGCAAGGGTGAAGACCCATCTGCAACTTTATCACTTGACTCAAAATCTGGAATTACAAGTATTCCAAAAAACTGCTGATTTGAGAGAGCAGCAGCAACACTTGCAATTAACGTTAGAGCGCCTTCATGATCTTGTTTTTTATGACCAACTTACAGGCTTAAATAATCGGTATGGATTGTTGCAAGAAATTGCAAAAAGTATGCAAACAAGTCGAGATCAAGGAAAATTTTTTGTCCTATTAAAGATAGATGTCGAACGCTATGCGATCATCAAGACGGGATTTGGTCACGAGCTTAGCGATCTGCTCTTAGTCAAAGTTGCTCGTCGTTTAGAGAAATGGAATATTCCATCTAAATTTGTGGCTCGATTAGATAATAATGAATTCGCGATACTGCTAAATCAAGTTAGCTCCATATCTATAATTACAGAATATATGCAACAGATGCATCAACTTTTCAATATTCCCATTCAACTTGGAGCGATTAGCGTATCATCGAAAACTTATTTAGGCGTAGTTACTAGCGAAATTAATAATGCGATCGCCTATAATAAACCCGAAGACTTTTTGATGGCAGCAGATACAGCCCTTGACTATGCAAAGCATGACCGAAATCGCACAGTCTTTTTTAATCCGAGTATGCAAGAGAAGGCTGTCCGTCGCCTCAAGCTGGAAATAGATTTACAGCAGGCGATCGAGCTTCGACAAATACAGGTATTTTATCAGCCAATTTTTTCGTTACACACAGGTAAGATCATCAGCTTTGAAGCTTTAGCGCGGTGGCTAAATTCTGATCAGATCTGGATATCGCCTGTCGAGTTTATTCCATTAGCCGAAGAAACAGGACTAATTGTGCCATTGGGACGGTATATCCTATCGGAAGCTTGTAATCAACTAGGAATTTGGAAAAAACAATTTCCTGATATCTGCCCAATGAGCATCAGTGTCAATCTATCTAGTCTGCAATTGATTGATCCCATGCTGTTAACAGATATTGATCGCAGTTTAACGAGCGCAGGTTTAGATGCTGACAGCTTAAATTTGGAGATCACTGAAAGTGTGTTAATGGAAAATATTGAGACAGCGATCGATGTCCTCGCGAAACTCCGTCAACGCCATATTGGTATATCAATTGATGATTTTGGGACTGGCTATTCTTCGCTCTCCTATCTCCAATCATTACCAATTACCGCCTTAAAAATTGACTGCTCCTTTATTAAGGATATTGATCTTAACTGCAATAGTTTAGAAATCACCTCAATGATTATTAATTTATCCAATCAGTTAAAATTGAATGTAGTCGCCGAAGGTATTCAAAAAAATGTGCATATCAATATCTTGAAAGGACTTAGCTGTGAATATGGACAGGGTTTTCTGTTTTCCCCACCAGTTGATGCGATCGCCGCTACTGCCCTAATCTCCATCAAAGGTCTAACCAAGATCTATTAGTTTTTACCCAAGTTAATGCCAAATAGAGAATTGAGGCGATCGCGTATCCATGCTAAGGCAGCAAGTTGTGATTTTTGGAGTTCTTCTTCATTTAGTAAACCGAGACTAATTGACACCTGTTGGCGCTCTGACAGCTTGATGGCTATCTGCTCACCTAATTCTTTATGTTCATTTAAAAGCTTTTGTAATTGTTGACGCTCGACTACAAATAACACGGTATTTGCGGTAAGCGTTCGCACTGTTGCCGTGCGGGGAATCCCCATTAACAAAGAAATTTCTCCAAAAAATTCGCCCTCACCTAATGTGGCGATCGACTGATTCGCCTTTTCTGAAAAAACATCCACAGCCCCTGACAGAATAATATAGAACTCTTCGCTAGGCTCATTTTCCACGCAAATTACTTGTCCAATGTCAAAGTGTTTACGATATCCCCTTGCGATTAAAGCAAATAATTCCACTTCTGTACATCTTTCAAAATAGGATATCCGTCTTAATAAATCGCGTAGATTTTTAGTACTTATTTCATTAGAAATATTTGAGATAGGGAATTCAGATGAGACATCAACTTGGCTCTCCGAATCTTTTTGAACGGCGATCGCATTTGTTCTCGGCAATATTTTCTCTATTGCTTCAGAGTCTCTGAAGACTATTTCTCTGGTAGGAAAAGGTATTTTAATGCCTCTATCTCTAATTTCATAAGCGATCCGAAAGTTAAGAGAACTGCGAATTGGTTCATTTGCTTCGGGTTCATTAATCCAGACCAACAACTCAAAGTTGAGTGACTCGTTACCAAAGGATTTGAACTGCACCTCTGGCGGTGGAGTAGACAAAACACGCGGTTCATGACGAGCTACCGTGAGTAAAGCTTCTGATAAGACCAATAAATCGGTATCTTGCGCTACATTAACGGGAATACGAATGCGACAAGTATGTCCTTCATAACTCCAATTAACGGTATTGTTGTCAATGAAGCGTTGATTGGGGACAATTACAAATAAATCATCATCTGTACGAAGAATAGTGGAACGGATATCTATTTTTTCAATCGTGCCTTTAAGTTCACCAATTTCAATATAATCACCCACTTTGAGGGTTTGCTCAAATAGCAAAACTAATCCACTAATAAAATTGCTAGCCAGATTTTGCAATCCAAACCCAAGCCCAATTCCAATCACACCTGCAAATACTGCCAAAGTACTAAGGTTGATTCCCGCCGTTTGTAAGATAATTGCGCTACTGATAACCAGCAGTAAATATCGGATAAATACGGTAATTGCTTCTTGCAATCCACGATTGAGGCGCAGTCGATTGAGAACCGTGCGCCGCACCAATTCACTAAAAATCTTAGAAACAAAAAAAGCAATGACAACCAGCGCCACTAAATATGCGATCTCAGCGATCGACAGCTTCGTACCGCCGACATCTAGCATTTGTTTAGTGAAGATCTCGTAGAGTTTTGTTGTTAAAACTTCCATTCTTTGTGAGATTTATTTTGATAGTTTATAAACTACTGTCGCATTAGCGTTGGGGATTTCTGTCTTTTTAAGTTTAGCGTTGATTTTCGCCAGACCATCTTCAGTGCCAATCCATACTTGTTGATTGTGTAATAGTAAATTTATAACCGACCTGTTCGGTAAATTGTATACAGAGGCAGTAATTGCGCCATTGTTCGTATTCGCCAATGCCAATCCATCGCGCATTCCAATCCACAATTCCCCCTTCTTGTCACTGGCGAGAGCCACGATATCGCGTCCAGTTACGGGATTGATTCTAGCGATCGCCTTATTGGTTTTAGGATTAATTTCAATCACATTGCGGGGTGTGCCAGCCCAAATTTTACCCGATGGATCAACGGCGATCGCCTGCACAATTTGTCCCGACACAAAGGGAATCCGCGTGGTAATCTGCGCTGTGCCAGGATTAATTTTAAACAGACCATCTAATGTGCCAACCCAAATACTGCCCGACTTATCAATTTGCATGACGTTAGCGGCTGTGCCAGGAATATTTGGCAATCGGGCGTAGGTTTCAGCATTGATAGGGCTGATGCGGGTAAGTCCTTGATCCGTGCCGACCCAAATAAAGCCAGCGCGATCCATCGCGAGACTTAAAACTCGGTTTGAGGATAGTTGGATGGCTATGTTTTGAATTTTGCCTGAGTCTGGATTAATTTGATATAAACCTGAAGTTGTACCAACCCAAAAATAACCTTGGCTGTCTTCTAATAGGGCGGTGACTGTGGAATTTGGTAATGCGATCGAGGCGATCGCTTTGCCTGTATTTTGATCGATGTGAATTAATCCCTGCCAAGTGCCGAGCCATAGTCTACCTTCGCGATCGAGCATGGTTGTGCTGATGCGACTATCGACTAGGGATGTTGGATTGCGTGCGATGAGGTTATTGGTCTGTTTCGTCTGTACTGATTGGGGCGGAATTTCAGCAGTGATCGCATTGGCGATCGGCAAACTGACGAATGGCAGACTGGCTAGGGTGCTAACCGCTAGCCCCAAGTAAATATTAAGGGGAATTTTAGCTAACGAGCTTGATATTGAGTTTGATCTAACTTTCTTTACGAACATCCCTACCACCATAATCCAGATGCTTATGAACCCTTTTTAAGGGTCAGATATTAGCACAACATGAGTTAATCATGGCTAATTTATGGTGCGTGTGAGTAGGTTAATTTTTAGGCTTTGGGGCAATCGGTGGTGGCTCAGGGGCAGGTATTTCAGGTTGGACTGGCTGGGGTGGGGGCTCTAGGGGCGCGGGTTGTGGTGGTCTTGCTGGCTCTACAGGAGCGGCGACGGGATTAGAGGTTATGGGTCTAGGATCGGGAGGACTGATCGGTGCAGCCGTATTTGCTGGCGATGGTTCGCTAGTTTTTTCTGGAGCAGTTGGTTCCGCGTTTCTCGCGGCGGTTGGATCTTCACGCCGACGTTCTACTGGAGCTTCATAGCGGTCATAGCGATCGCTTTTGTCATTTTTATCGCTTTTATCATTAGCCGCCGCCCCCGATGTGTAATTTACCTTGGGCGGTTTAGCAGCTTCAGTTGGTTTAGTTGGTAAATCGGAACGGCGAAACTGAAGTGTACTTGCTTCTTTTACGGTAGAAGTGACTCCAAATTCAGCAATGATTTGATTTAAACTTGCCAACTGACTACTAAAGCCAAAAATTAAATTATTATTGGCAATGCGTTTTTCGATGGTTTCTTTATCAACTCTGGCTGGTGCAGTTGCCTTACCATCGGCTTTAATTCTAATTTCTTCCCCTTTACCAATGGTCACGATTGACGAAGATTGTTTCAATAAAACTGTCACCGTGCCATCAAGGGCAATAATCCGCCGATCCTCCGCCGCTTTGGGCGGTATTTCTAGATATATCGTGCCACCATTACTGGAAATTTCACCAAAAGGGGTTTGAATTTGTGCTGGAGCTTTGCGATCGCTTGCTGACCAAGCCACCAATTTTCCTGAAGTAAATTCAACTTGATTTTGTGGCTTAATTTTCAGGTTAGAAACCCCACCAATGCGAAAGATTACCCCATTTCGCATCGTTAACTGAGCCGTGGATGAGTCTTCCGTGCTAACGCTTTCATCGACTTTGAGTGGACCACCCACAGATGCGGGTTTTGCCGAAGTCGCATTCAGATATTTGACCCGCACAGGAAAGCTCCGAACCTCACTGATTTCGGCGATCGCTTCAGTCGGTAAGGCTTCAGAGCTAAAAGGCTTGGTAGGCTGACTGATCGCGCAACTATTCAACGCTACGGGTGTAAGCGACAGGAGCAAAAGAGCCAAAAATCGCACAGGCAAAAATCGCATAGGGACTTTCGATGATATTCTAAGAAACTGCCAACGCTGCATCGTAAATTTTTTGTAGAGTCTACAAAGCCAGTTTTTTCGCTATACTAGAAAGTCTGGTTAAAACCGTAAATCCTAATATCTCTATATTAGGTCTAACATTGTTGTTTGACCATAGTTAATCGCAACTCTCATTATTATTTATGTAAGTTGGCTTAGTGCATACTTTCATAGATATCAATTTATTTTTAAACGAGCAAGAGTCAAAAGCACATGGCAAAGAGTAATTTGCAGGTCATGCTGACCAAAAATGTCACAAAATTAGGTAAACTCGGCGACTTAGTATCGGTAGCACCTGGTTATGCCCAAAATTTTCTATTGCCTCAAGGTTTGGCAATTCGTGCCACCACAGGTGTAGTTAAAGAGGTAGAAAGACGTAAAGAAGTTGAGCGTCAACGTTTAATCGCCATTCGTCAAGAAGCTGAAAGTCGTAAAGTCGCGTTATCGACCATTGGCGGCTTTATTATCAAGAAAAAAGTCGGTGAAGGTAATGCGATTTTCGGAACTGTAACCGATCGCGAAGTTGCTCAGTTGATCACCGCGAAGTCGATGTTAGAAATCGATCACCGCGACATTACCATCCCTGAAATTAATCACACGGGTGATTTTGAAGTTTCGATTAAGCTTCATGCTGAAGTCACCGCTACCATCAAGGTTCAAGTTATTCCTGAATAATTTTCAAAAAAATGAGGTAGCGCATTGCGCTACCTCATTTTTTATGACAAATTTATGCCAAAGCATCGCGTAACATCGCTAATTTTTCGGGTAAGAGTCGGTAATAGATCCAAGTCCCTCTTCTTTCTTTAGTTAGTAAATTCGCTTCATATAAAACTTTGAGGTGATGGCTGACCGTTGGCTGCGCTAAACCTAAAGTTTCTACCAATTCACAGGCGCATACTTCTTGGCTGGGCTGAGCCGCAATTAAGCTCAAGATTTGTAAACGCGCAGGCTCCCCCAATACTCGAAAGATAGCTGCTAAATAGTTTGCATTATCAGATGTCAGGCGACCTGCGAGGAGGGGTGGACAACAAATAGCAAGAGATTGATTCGGGTTCATAAAACTTATATTGCCACGGATTATGGCTCCCTGCCACAATATTGATTATTATAAATATAGATATAAATCAATAATGATAAAAAGCTGATGGTACAAGTACAGCCTATTAAAAAACTCTCCATACTCGATCGCTTTTTGACTGTCTGGATTTTTCTAGCGATGGTAGTAGGTGTTTTGATTGGCGCAATATTTCCTACGGTTGATCGGGTGATTAATCAGTTTCAAGTTGGTACTACTAATATCCCGATCGCGATCGGCTTAATTTTGATGATGTATCCACCCTTCGCCAAGGTACGTTACGAAGAATTAGGCGATGTCTTCCGCAATGGCAAAATCCTAGCGCTAGCCCTATTTCAGAGTTGGATCGTTGCACCGAGCGGCAAGTGTCGCTTTTACAGCAGCAAGTAACAATTTTGAACTGGCGATCGCTGTTGCAGTGGGTGTATTTGGCATTAATTCGGGTGCAGCTTTTGTGGCGGTCGTTAGTCCTCTAATTGAGGTTCCAGTTTTAATTAGCCTTGTGAATTTATCCTTTTGGTTCAAGCGAAATTACTTTGATAGAGCAGATCGGACTAAGTAAATTGATGCGATCGCCTCTAATCCCACCACAGCACAAATCGCTTTACCATTATTAGCTAATTCGCTTTAGGTGTGAAATTAGGGTGTCAGTCGTCCAGCATGGACAAAAGCTTCTACTAGTTCATCTTCTGTCATGCCAGTTTCTAATAGAATTTTCTCAACTGCGCGATCGAGAGAATCTATGGCATTGGTATCAATATTATTTCGGGTAACTCTTTGGGCTTCGGTGATTTCTTGACCTAACAATTTCCATAATTTGATTTTATGTTCAATATTGAGGGTGGTAACGGCTTCGGCTAGTAGTTCAAAGGGGATGTTGATTTGGGCGGTGGCTGTTGTCATAATTATTTCTTCCTAAATTTATTTGTGTCATAGAGATCACTGAGATTAGCTCCTTGAAATGCTAGGAATTAACTTTTGCAGTTTCTATAACTTTCTCTATTAGAAGACCAAGTTGTTTAGGTTTATTCTTAAAATACTCTGTTGACCAAATTCGATGAATTTTCCAACCTAATCTTTCAAGAACTTGCTGCCGTAGTCGATCGCGATCTCTTGCTGTTGGTGAACTATGGTATGATGCACCATCACATTCAATGCCAAGTAAAAACTCATTTGGGCGAGTCTTATGAGCAATTGCTAAATCAATACGATAACCAGAACAACCAACTTGAGTTCGTATTATGTAGTTTTCTTTAATATCATTATTTTGAATTAGAGCATTATAAACATCTTCTTCAAATGGTGAGCCAAATTCCAGTTTGTCTGTATAAATTCTTTCTGTTACTAGTTGCCCTCCACTTGCTGCATATTCTAAATAGTTACGCAAAACTCTGGCTCCTTCACTTTTTGCACTTGCCAAATTAATGTCATTGGCACGGATAGAAGACACCACAGTAATCTTGTCTTTTGCTCTTGTGATTGCCACATTTAAGCGCCGTTCTCCACCTTGTTTACTAATTGGACCAAAGTTGAGAGATAGTTTTCCCTTGTTATCGAAACCATAGCCAACACTTAACAAGATTGCGTCACGTTCATCACCTTGTACATTTTCTAAAGCTTTGAGAAAAAAGTCTGGTGAATCCTCACTACAAAAAGCATTAAAAAGTGAGTTAGTACTACCTAAAATCTCTATTTGTTCTTGAATTGCCTCAGCTTGCGCTTCGCTAAACGCAATGATGCCAAGAGACTGAGATGGTGACTTTGTAAAATGTTCAAGAGCTAACCGCGCAACAACCTCCGCTTCACGTTGATTTTTTCTTGTTGCACCAATATCATATACTCCATCAGAAACGTGCTGAAAATATACACCACCACTCTCATCTTGAATAGGATTAGGGAATGTTACTAGTTGAGAATCGTAAAATTCATGATTTGAGAATGTTATTAATCTCTCGTCTCTACTGCGATAGTGCCATTTTAGCTGGCGACCAAACATAAAATTAGAGCATTCATCAAGAAAGCTTTCATAGACTTCATCATCACTATCATCATCGCCATCTAGGTTATTGTTTCCAGTCACAAAAAATGATGTTGGAGGTAGTTGCTTGCGATCCCCAATTACAATTACTTGATCTGCACGAATAATTGATGAAATTACATCTTCAGTACGAATCTGCGAAGCTTCATCAAAAATGAGAACATCAAAATGAACTACTTTCGGATTGATATATTGACTAACTGATAGTGGACTCATCATCCAGCAAGGCTTAAGCGCTTTAACTAGATTCGGGATACCTTTTTGCCTACTACTTAACAATGTCCGAATAGGCAAATGCGCTCTTCTCTTATTTGCCTCTCTCCTGAGATTTTGGGATTGGGTGGAGTAAGTTGGCGAAACTTTATATGTTTGCCAGTAGTTAGCATGAATTCTTTTCAGCCTTTTTCTGGCAACATTTAGTTGATTAGAATCAAGTTGTATAAAATCTTCAATTTGACGCTGGTAAACCTGAGCATCGAAGTTTTTTAATTCAGAATTACTTTTTCTTATGGAATCACAACAAGTCGAATAAATTGCTTTTTCTAAGGATGGAAACCATTGCTGAGTGTTGAGATTTTGATTAAGAAAACAATCTAAAAATCTTTTTGCTCCCAGTTGATCAATTGCTTCGGTAATTTCTTTATAGGTTAACCAGTCTTGGAACTGTTCTAAATCCGAGTTTGCAACTTCTATAAAATCATTGAGTTCATTAAATGAAATTTGATTTCGTTCCACATAGCGATTTGTGATGTCTGACTCGCTAAAGTGGCTTAGAAAAAAATCTAATCCTTTTTTGATATTCTTATGGCATATTTCAAGCTTATCAACAACTTTTTGTAACTCGCGGCGCTGATCAAATGAGTTTATAATTTGCTGAACAAACTCTGTAGGAATACTATGTTTTTGTAAACCTATTAACCACTGAATAGCTTCTTCTATTGGTTTCAATTCCGTCTGATTAGAAATATGAGGATCAAATAGAGCGCCGAATATCTGCTTGCCAGAATAATCATGACTAGAGAGGCTGGCTTTTATAGATTGTAGTTGTACAGCACTAGTCAAATCTTTCTTAAATTCATCATCAGATGGATTGTTATTTAGAAGATAAACACTTTTCATTAACTTTCGGTCATTTTGATAGTTATTAAACATATCAAACAAGAAAAAGCCATATCCCTGATATCGCTTAGATAACTCCTTCAAATCTAGTTCAAAAAATCCAGAAGAATACTTTCTTTTTAAACTAGCCTCAATATTCTCAATAACTTGAATTTTATCTTTTAACTGATTCAAACAATTCTGTGCAGAGCGAATATCAATTTTATCCCAATTATTTGGCAAAACATTTGGTGCTTTTAAAAGATAAGACAAGACAGAATAGTTTTTATGTAAGGTTTCCAAATTAGATATAGGATCAATATTTACGATGGATGACAAAATGTTATTGATGTTTTCAATCTCTGTAATTGCACCCTGTAATATTTCAATTGTCTCTCTAATCTCTAGTTCAATATCAAAAGAATATTCACTAAAAGAGCTTTTTGACCAAATAGTCGTCACTTTGGCATTGAAGAAAGAAGAAGAGAATCTAGATAGTCTATCTAATAAAACTTTTATTTTATTTAATCGTTCTTGATCCCACTGTTTAAATTCAGGTAATAAGATCTTTAAATTAGGAATTGACTTACTTTCCATTTTTAAAAGATCGCCAAAAAGCTCAAATGCTGATTTATTTAATGGTTCATTTTTTTGATGTAAAGTAGTGAGATATGAACTCAAATATTTACGAGCATATTTTAATTTTTGAAAGAAATGATCATAATTTTCTTCTTGATCGCTTTCCATAAACTGTGTGAGACGTTCAAAACTTAAGGATAAATCCTGAACAAATTCGCGCTTATTTGTTGTTGCATTATGATGAAGATTTAAACACAAGTCTCCTAATCCACATTCTTCAAATCTTTTCGAGACAACACTTAAAGCCGTTTCTTTTTCTGCAACTAATAAAACTGATTTTCCACTGCCAATCAACTCAGCAATTATGTTGACAATTGTTTGACTTTTCCCTGTTCCAGGCGGACCTTGAACTACAAAGCTAGAACCAGACTTTGCAGCTTCAATGACAACCTGTTGACTAGAATCAGCATCAAGAATTTGGAATATCTTTTCTGGTTTAGTTCGTACATCCATTTCATGCACTGGCATAGGCTCTTTATAGTCTGATTGGTAAGCAGTCAGATCGCCAGCAAGTGCTTGCAAAATTGGATTGTCTAAAATTGAAGCCTCATTATCAATGAGGTCACGAACCATCGCAGCTTTAGCATAAGAGAATAGAGAAAGAAAAATGTCTTCTTCGATTTTCCATTTGTCCTGTTCTAATGGGTTTCGGTTCTTATAGGATTCTATTTGTTCATGAATAGCTTGAATAGTTTTTTGATAGTCTTGCTTCTCATCTAGATCTGGCAAATCAATTCCAAATGTTTGTAATTTTTGTACTAGTGTTGGATTTAACACTATATCTTCATCCAACAACTTGAGCGAATATTTATCTTGACCTCGTTCCTTAACCAACTCTACAGGCAAGAGAATTAGTGGGGAAGTAAAGCTGTAGTCTGGTCTGTTTTTGTCATGCCAAGTCAATGTTCCGAGAGCTATAAATAGGCTATTAACCCCACGTTCTGCAAATGATTTTTTTGCTTCAAGCCGTAATTTTTTTAGTCTCTTTAGTTGTTCATCTTCTGGCTGAAGTGTGCCTAACTTGCTGGTATTTTGCAGATTCGGTTGAAAATGAATCGCAACGTCATCTCTTAATTTTTTAAATAAAATATCTGCTGTTAGTGTATTTTCGCCTAATTTTATAATTTGCAAAACTCTAGGGCTATTTAAACGAAAATTTATGAGCGGGTTGCGCCGCCCCAAGTCAGCAAGGTTGGATTTCCAAGTTTCAATTTTTTGAGAAAGATTACTATTAGCCATTATTTACAATACTCTTGATCTTAGTTTTAATTTTTTATTTTATCACTTATTTTTACCCATTTAGAATTCTGTGTAGTCTTAAAGTGGATCAGGATGAAGACTTGTGCAGTGTTGATCGCCCTTATTTTACTGAAAAAGCAGCGATTACACCAAACTCGACTCAAGACGCGATCGCTGATTTCAATTTTTTGATTGAGAGCGCCAGCATTTTTCTACAACATTGACAGATTCCCACAAATACAGCCAAAATAAATATATTGATTATCATAAATATTTATTTTAATCGATATTTAAAGCATACTTAACCTCTAAATAATCTATGGCTGTGCGAGTTGGTATTAATGGCTTTGGCAGAATCGGCAGATTGGTTCTGCGGGCTGCTTGGGAATTTCCTGAATTGGAATTTGTGCATATTAACGAAATCAAGGGCGGTATAGAAGCGGCGGCACATTTACTCAAATTTGACTCGGTGCATGGTCGTTGGTTGCCTGATGTGAGAGTAGAAGGCGATCGCATAGTCATTGACGATCAAAAATCAATCAAAAAAATCAGCTTTAGTGAATATGCCAAACCTGAATTAGTCAACTGGCAAGAATTAGGCGTAGATCTAGTTCTAGAATGTTCTGGCAAATTCCGCACCCCCGAAACCCTAAATCCCTATTTCACCAAAGGCGTAAAGAAAGTTATCGTAGCTGCTCCCGTGAAGGAAGAAGCCCTAAATATTGTGATGGGCATTAACGATTATCTCTACGATCCCGAAAAGCATCATCTTCTCACCGCCGCCTCATGCACTACCAATTGTCTCGCGCCTGTGGTGAAAGTTATCCATGAAGGTTTAGGAATTAAGCATGGTGTGATTACCACCATTCATGACAATACGAATACCCAAACCCTTGTCGATGCTCCCCATAAAGATCTGCGCCGTGCAAGGGCTTCGGCTTTATCGCTAATTCCGACAACAACGGGATCGGCAACAGCAATAACTCTCATCTATCCCGAACTCAAGGGCAAGTTAAATGGATTAGCCGTGCGCGTACCTTTACTGAATGCTTCCCTTACGGATTGTGTGTTTGAAGTAGAGAGAGACACCACAATTGAGGAAGTCAATCAATTATTAAAAACAGCCGCCGAAGGTGAACTGAAGGGGATTTTAGGCTATGAAGAACGTCCCTTGGTTTCCATAGATTACAAAGATGATCCGCGATCGTCGATTATTGATGCACTCTCGACAATGGTTATCGATCTCACTCAGGTCAAGATTTTGGCTTGGTATGACAACGAATGGGGCTATTCCTGTCGCATGGCGGAATTAGCACGAAAAGTGGCTTTATCGATTTAAAAAATAATTTATGACCTCCTCTACTGCATCCCAAGCAAACTTCAAAAACTATGTGCTTGTCACCCTCACCTACTGGGGATTCACGATTACCGATGGTGCTTTGCGACTATTGGTACTGCTCTATTTTAATAACATTGGCTATACACCAATTCAAATCGCCTCTCTATTTCTATTCTATGAAGTCTTTGGAGTTGTTGCTAACTTCTTCGGTGGATGGATTGGCTCACAATTGGGGCTGAAAGTTACGCTCTATACAGGAATTGGATTACAGATTTTCTCTCTTATTCTATTATCCTTTCTGAATCCTGCATGGTCACAATGGTTAGCCGTTCTCTATGTGATGATTGCTCAAGCTTTCTCAGGAATTGCTAAAGACTTGACCAAAATGAGTACTAAAAGCGCAATTCGCTTAGTCGTGCCGCAGGATGCTCAATCGGCTTTATTCAAATGGGTGGCAGTTCTCACAGGCTCTAAGAATGCCCTTAAAGGTGTGGGCTTTTTTGTCGGAAGTGCTTTATTAGGACTATGTGGCTTTGTGAATTCCCTATGGATTATGGCGGGAGGTTTATTCCTGCTCCTGTTCACGGGCTTATTCTTACCAAAGGGAATGGGCAAAATTAAAGCAAAAGTTAAGTTCAAACAACTCTTTTCCAAAAGTCCTGAAATTAATCTTCTTTCCGCAGCGAGATTCTTTCTCTTTGGTTCTAGAGACGTATGGTTTGTAGTGGGATTGCCTGTATTTTTGCGAAGTGTTTTAGGTTGGTCGTTTTATCAAGTTGGTGGCTTCTTAGCTTGTTGGGTAATCGGTTATGGCATTATTCAATCCCTTGCACCGACATTAATTAAGCGCTTTGGTTCGGGTCAACCGCCGCGATCGCAAACTGTACGATTTTGGACAACTTGCCTAATTACTGTTCCTGTGATTATGGCGATCGCCTTACAATTAAGTCTTCCCGCAAACCTAGTAATCATCGGCGGCTTACTGATTTTTGGTGTAGTATTTGCCTTTAACTCATCTGTACATTCCTATCTAGTTCTCGCTTTTACCGATGATGACAAAGTGGCTCTAAATGTCGGATTCTATTACATGGCAAATTCGGGTGGACGCTTAATAGGCACTGTTCTCTCTGGTTTGATTTATGGATTTTATGGCTTAGTTGGCTGCCTATGGGTATCCACAATCATGGTTTTAGCTGCGGCGGTGATTACGCGCAAATTACCCGATCCTGAAGTTAAAAAAGCGATCGCTTGGAAATCTGATGGTGAATAGGCGATCGCAAATTGCCGAAGGATTTGCCAAAATTTTAGGTAGTGGCAAAATTGCGGTAACTAGTTCTGGGCTAGAAGGATGAAATTCAAGTGAGGGTTAAAGCTTTAATCGCAAACATTGCATAGGTAAATCAGCCTCGATTTGGGATAAATTCATAAGGCTGTAGGGTGAGATTAGTAAATGAATAAATCCTTAGTTTACCAACGTACAATCAACTTTCGTGATACCGATGCCGCAGGAGTAGTGTATTTCGCTAACGGCTTATCGCTTTGTCATGAGGCTTACGAAGCATCACTCGCAGCAGCAGGGATTAATCTGCAATCTTTTTTTAAAGGAGAGACGATTGCTGTGCCGATTACCCATGCAAGTATTGATTTTTTTAAGCCCATGTTTTGTGGCGATCGCATTGCCATTGCGCTGACACCTGAACTACTAAGTTCTAGCGAGTTTCAAATTAACTATCAATTATTTTTTGTAGAACGAGATAAAGCGATCGCCAAAGCAATCACCAAACACACCTGTATCGATGTTGCTACCCGCAAACGATGCAATCTTTACCCCGCGCTTTTAGAATGGTTAGAGAAATTCAAATAATTTTTCCTTTTTCCTTTTTCCTTGAACTATGGCAACAATTTTGCGTGATTGGAGTTATCGCTATCAGTGGTTTTATGACACTGTGTCAGCACTTGCCGCCCTCAGTGTAGGCGGTGAACAGCGAATGCGGAAATTATTTTTAAAAGATTTAGAAATTAATCCTGACGCGAAAGTTCTTGATCTTTGCTGTGGTGCAGGTCAGGCAACGCAAGAATTAGTCAAGCATTTCCAAAATGTCACAGGCTTAGACGCTTCACCGATCGCAATTCAACGGGCTAAACGTAATGTTCCCCAAGCCAATTATGTCGAAGCTTTTGCGGAAAAGATGCCCTTTAGCGATCGCAGTTTTGACTTGGTGATTACAAATACTGCCATGCATGAGATGGATAGCGCACAGTTACAGCAAATCATTGAGGAAACATATCGGATTTTGACTCCCGATGGACAATTAATCATTATCGATTTCCATCGTCCAACCAATCCCTTGTTTTGGCTGCCTGTGGCAACTTTTTTATGGCTATTTGAAACTGAGACTGCATGGGAATTAATTAAAACCGATCTGCATCAACTTCTCACCAAATCGGGCTTTGCGATCGCGTCATGTCAACTCTATGCGGGTGGTAGTTTACAAGTTTTGCGATCGGGCAAACCTAAATAGGTAAGGCGCTTTGCTCCGCCCCTTACTCGTATGATTGTTTTAAAACCTGAAATATAGAGGTAGCATTAAATGGATATTGCACAAATATTAGGAGTTTTTCTAGCTGGCGCTCTCGGTGCGGGAACATTTTTGAAGTTCTCAGCAGAGAAAATTATTGAGACAGGCTTACAAAAGGCTCTACAGAAAGAAATGTTATTAACCACAGCCGATCTGGAATTTCGGAAACGTCAAGTTGAAGAATTTTATGGTCCAATTTATGCATCTTTGAAATTAAGTTCTGAGATTTATCCCCTTTGGCTTAATCAATCGTTTAAGGTGACTGCTTAGGTGTAGATTTAATACATTTTAGAGTAAGAATGATAAAGATAAGGTAGTCTAAAAGTGAGAAAAAAGCATTACGAGTCAAGAGTAA
>JBILGV010000016.1:0-53364 GCA_044350865.1 Pseudanabaena sp.
GAAAACTTTGACAGCGCGATCGCTGGCTCAAGTTTTAGGCGTGAATTACATTGCGATCGTTGGACCAGAAATTATTAGCAAATACTATGGTGAAGCAGAAACTCGCTTACGACAAGTTTTTGAGAAAGCGGCGAAATCTTTTCCTTGTTTGATTTTTATTGATGAAATTGATGCGCTCGTTCCCAATCGCGCTAATGTGGAAGGAGAAGTAGAGAAAAGACTGGTAGCGCAACTATTAGGTTTAATGGATGGATTTGCCGAAACAAAGGGAGTAATTGTTCTCGCAGCAACTAATCGACCTGATGCGATCGATCCCGCTTTACGTCGTCCAGGAAGATTCGATCGCGAGATTATTTTCCCTATTCCCGATCGCCATGCTCGCCGTGAAATTCTATCCATTCATACGCGATCGATGCCATTAACGGTTGATGTCGATTTAGATGATATCGCTGATCGCGCCTATGGCTATGTGGGCGCAGACATTAAGGGGCTTTGCCAAGTAGCGGCGACTAATGCTCTTCGCCGTCAGGTCGCAACAATCGCGGCTATTCCCGAAAATCTTGATGTGAACCGCGAAGATTTTGAAGTAGCTCTGAAGCAAATTCAACCCGCCGTATTGAGATCGCTACAAATTCAAGTTCCCAAAGTCCAATGGTCAGAGATTGGCGGACTCGTTAAGGTCAAACAAACTCTTCAAGAAGCTGTAGCAGGAGCCTTAACCGATCCTGCTCTCTATGCCCATACTCGCGCTAAAGCCCCGCGTGGTATCCTGCTCTATGGTCCTCCTGGTACGGGTAAAACTCTACTGGCTAAGGCGATCGCTACTCAAGCTCAAGCAAATTTTGTTTCAGTCACGGGTTCGGAATTGGTAACGAAATGGGTGGGAGCTTCCGAACAATCAATTCGGCAATTATTCGCTCAAGCAAGACAGGCGGCTCCCTGTGTAATTTTTATTGATGAGATTGATACCCTTGCGCCTGCGCGGGGAATTTATCAAGGTGATAGTGGAGTTAGCGATCGCGTGATTGGTCAATTATTAACGGAACTAGATGGTTTGCAATCCGCCGAAGGACTTTTAGTAATTGGCGCAACTAATCGCCGTGATTTTATCGATCCAGCCTTATTGCGATCGGGACGAATCGAATTACATCTGATGATTGATTTACCCGATCAAGATAGCCGCCGCGCTATTTTGGAAGTACATAATCGCGATCGCCCATTGTCTCCAAATCTGGATTTAGCAATTTTTGCGGAACGCACAGAAAATCGGAATGGAGCCGATCTTGCCTTTTTAAGTAATCGCGCCGCAATTTTTGCAATTCGTCGTCATCAGCGTGATGATTCTAATCTGTTGGAAAATCTCAAGATTACAATGGAAGATTTTGAGCAAGCTTTTGCAGAAATTATTGAGCAAAGCACTAACTATCGGGTTTAAATTTAGATACAAGTTGGCTGGTGATTTTCGATCTCCATTTGCCTTCGTTTGATAACGAGTATGAACGCAAATTTCTGTGCTTGTGCAGTACCGCGATCGCTCAAAATATTAAAGCCCAAGGAGATTCACCTGTTTGCTTGTCCCAAGTTTAAATTTTTGGTTAGCTTTTTTAACTTCATAATTTTTCATAAATTATTTACCTAATGAAAATTCTTAATCACGTTCTGGTAAAACTACTTCTAGCTTTGGTGCATGACCCCAGAAAGCTTCAAGATCGTAATATTCACGCTCTTGTGCCATCATCGCATGGACAATCAAATCGCCATAGTCTAACAATACCCATGTGCCATCCTGCTCACCCGCAATATTTCTAGGCTTGCGTCCAAACTCGATTTCGATCGCCTCTTCCGCACTATTAGCGATCGCCCGTACTTGCGCCTTAGAAAATCCTGTAGCAATTACAAAATACTCCGCCAAACTCGAAACTTCACCGATCGCTAGCAAAACGATATTCTCTCCCTTTCGATCATCCGCAGCGATCGCGGCTGCTTGCGCCATTTGATAGCTTTGGTTATTGGCTCTGTCGGAGAGATTAAGCTCTGTGGGGGTAGCGATATCGGTTGCGATGGTCATAGTTGACAGATGTACTCTTGATAAATTATTTCGGCACAGCCACTATTGTAGCTCGATCGCTTTACAATTTTTTTTGCAACAAAAATCGTCGAGGGCGACCCAATAGCCAATAACTAACATTACCTTCATGGCTATGCAGTCGATAGCCAAGGCGATCGTAAAGCCCACGCGCTGGCTGATTGTCCTCAAGCACATGCATATACATCCGCGAAAATCCCCATTGCTTGACAATTTTTTCAGCAGCGATTAGCAATTGTTTTGCCACGCCACGCCGTCGCCATTGAGGATGGACTGCCAGATTAAAAATATAGGGATATTGCTGCGTTTCCCGAACTAGCCAAAATTTGGTATGGGATTTGCTCGGTACATAGCGCATACAAATCTCTAGGGAAGCGATCGCTTGAGATTGATTAGTCTTATGGGTAGCGACAATGCAAGTATAAAAAGGTGTTTTTTCATCAAAGCGACTACCAAGATCGAGAATGATCCCGTAGCGCAAAAGGGGAAAGACCAAATCAATAAGGGAACGTTGCCAAAAGCTAACTTTGCGATCGCTATGTGTACGATCGCCGTTTGTGCAATCGCTATGCTCATCCCCATGATCGTAATTTCGATAAAAACTCTCGGTCAAGATGTCGGCAACATAACCAACATCTCTCGAATGTGCGGGACGAATTGTAAAGGCAGAAGATAGGCTTGGCACATTCAGCGCTAATAGTTTAGCGATAGTGGTTTGATGATGATACTTTAGCGGCAGGCGCTATATATAGTACATTGGTTTAATTAGTTTCGTAAGCGATCGCCAATGCAGCCCCCTGATCAATCCAGAGAAATATCTAGCCAAGCATCGAGTAAAATCCGTCCCCGTAAACAATTTGGGCAACATTGGCTGCGGAGTGAGGCGGTCTTAAATAAGATTTTGCGCGCAGGGAAATTGCAATCAAGCGATCACATTTTAGAAATTGGTCCAGGAACAGGTAATCTCACCCGTTTGATTCTGCCCTTTGTCGAGTCACTCACCGCTGTCGAAATTGATCGGGATCTTTGCGAAAAACTTCGTAAAACCATGCATCAGCCAAATTTTCATCTGATCGAAGGCAGTATTCTTGATATTCCTCTTCCTGTGGTAACAAACAAAGTTATCGCCAATATTCCCTACAATATCACAGGCGAAATTCTCAAAAGGCTATTGGGAACTCTTGCCGAACCGATTCAACAATTTGAACAGATTGTTCTGTTAGTTCAAAAAGAAATCGGCGATCGCCTAGCTGCTAAAGCTGGTCACAAAGCCTACAATGCTCTCAGTGTCAAAATTCAATATCTAGCTGATTGTCAATTTATCTGCGATGTCCCCGCCGCCGCCTTCTATCCACCACCCAAGGTCAATTCGGCAGTAATCCGCATTATTCCCCGTCCGCCCATCACTCCCGCTAGTGATCCCAAGTACTTAGATCGTTTACTGACAATGGGCTTTGCCACCAAACGGAAAATGCTCCGCAATAATTTAATCTCGGAAATCGATCGCGATCACCTAGTTCAAATTTTGGAATCAATGGGAATTAATGGACAAGTCCGCGCTGAAGATCTTGCTGTTGCTCAATGGGTTGCCCTGAGTGAAGCAGTACTTGCGGCTAAGTTCTCTTTGTCATAGGCAATCAATCCCACAACGTTATGTCTGAATTGGGAAAAGATTCTCAAATGTCGTCTATACCCGAATTACCGTAATCGTTCTACCATCAGGACTTTGAGTAATTTCTTGCTGTAAATAATTCATTGATGACTAAACAGGTTGATAAGGGAAGGAAAGATGATTCCAATGACCATTAAGTTCAGCTATTTTGAGCAAGCTTAAAGCTTTGCTACCATTGCTACTCCAACTCAGTCCTTTCTTTTTCTGTCGATGACAACGACTCGCTAATTCAAGGATGAAATGCAACGGGTTCTGATGAAGCAAAGAATACTTCGTATGGGTTACGATAGTCAAGAAATTTTCTCGGTCTGTGATTTATAAAATCTACCGCCTTCTGAAAGTCTTCTTCTTTTACGATTTTAAAGTTTGAGCTTTTGGTATAGAATTCTCTAATCAATCCATTTGTATGTTCATTCAATCCACGCTCCCATGAATGATACGGATTGGCAAAGAAAGCCTCTATTTTCAAGCTTTCAGATGGCTTCTCATGCCCACAGAATCCTCTTCCATTATCAAAAGTCATTGTCTTACGAAAGTCTGGTTTTACTGGCTCAAATAGTTTCAATGTCACTCTATTTATCTCTTCCATCGTTTTGTTTTTAGCTAGACTAGCCAGTAGGGTACTTCGATGCTTTGTCAACATGGGTAACCACTATCCCCGTATGGTTCTTACCAATTACCGTATCACTTTCCCAATGTCCTATCTCTGTCTTCAAAATAGCTGATCTTACCAGCCCTTCCAACTTCATCCGTCCTGCAATCTGCTCTGGGCTGTCATGTTGCTCTAATCGCTGCTTTACTTTAACTCAAAGGAACCTCAGTGAAGAAACAACTTCTCTCTCCTGTATGACAAGCAATACCGCCGACTTGCTCAATTTTGACTAAGATCACATCCCGATCACAGTCGTAGTATATTTTCTTGAGCTTCTGGATATGTCCAGAGGTTGCACCCTTATGCCATAGCTCCTGACGCGATCGGCTCCAATAATGTACTTCCCCTGTCTCTATCGTTAACTCAAGTGCTTGGCGATTCATCCAAGCCATCATCAAAATTGTGCCATCTTCATAATCTTGAGCGATCGCAGGAATTAAACCTTTTTGATCATATTTGAGAGTTTCAATCCAATTATCAGACATACTTTTTTAGCTTAACTTTAACTTAACTGATGTTGCTGGCAAGGGATAGTCAGTATCAGTTTTTTTTGACTCCCTGTTTAATATTTTGCAACAAATCTTTAAATATTGCTCAACTGCAAAGCTAGACAGGTAAACTAAATCTAGTTGATTTTGACCAGTAGCGATCGCTACTATCTTGCCTCCGATGTTGGCTAGACTAAAATGGTCTAGATAACTAAATATTTAGAATTGTTACCGTGACTTGGAGGATATATGGTGTATACCCCTTTGATTAGTTTCACTCTGTTGGTAATGTTATTTCTCGGATTAGCATTTACCCTAAGTTATTTCTGGTGGGCTGATCGCTACAAAACCCCAGAGGTGATAGCGGCGGAAGTGATGCATTTCTCAGAGCAGTTTACTAATGTGTTTTCAGTATTTGCCGTTGGGATGTTAGCTTTTGGCATCATGTTGATATTCTTGAACTTTTCCATCCAATAAATAAAAAAGCGTGCATTGCACGCTTTTTTATTTACAAATTAATTACAAAAGTCCCACCGCCCCACCTAATAAAACTGCCATTATGGCGATCGCCATAGGATGAATCAGTAAACCCCAAATGCTAGGGATTTTAATCTGATCACAAAACGGAAACAATAAATGGGCGATCGCCGCATTCACGAGTAGAAAGCTCACCGCCCAGACAGGTATTAACCTTATGTTTAGGCTAGCCAGAATCATCCACAGCAATGTATTGGCGATCGCGACAATCCCCACACCTTGCACCCAACCCTTACCCGAAGCGATCGGATGATTATTCGACATCCACACCAGTCCCATCCATGTCAGTGCAGCCAATAACCCACAGGCGATCGCATTGTAAATGGGACTATAAAGAGGGTTAAGCACAGAAGCAAAGGATTGCATAGGTTTTACTCAATATTTTTAAAAATAGGTGGTGCTAAGCGCCGCCTATTTTTATTTTTTGGTTACTCAATTTTGGCAGGAATACCCTGACGACGTAACTGTTCAATTCGTTGTTGCGCGGCATTAGGATCACGATAGGAACCAACTTGTACTTGTCCATCACTTGGACGCACATAAGCATCGCGTTCAACTTGTTGAGCGCTTGCTCCATAGCCATTTTCGACAACCACACGATAGCTGCTATTACTTGTAGCTGCAACAGGCTCAGGCGTAACCACTGGCGAAGACGACAAAGGAGCCTCATACTTGACTGAATTATTCCTACGCGGTGCAACATAGTCACTACTAGAAGAATTACTAGCAGCATTAATCGGAGCAGTATAGGTGCTTGCAGGTTCAGTGTAAGTTGATCTAGGAGTTGTTGTTGAGCGCGAGGAACTAGTAGATGATCGTCTGCTAGGCGATGAGTTTACAGGAGCCTGATAACTTCTTTCAGGTGCGGTGTAACTACTCTCCAAAGGCGCTAGAGCAGCAGGTAACGGAGCTACGGCAACACTAGATAAATTACCAGATAAATTAATTGAGGGGACTGTGCGTAGTGGACTACTAGAAGAATTACTATTGGGAACGAACAAACTTGATGTATTGCTCAAAGTATTTGTCGGAGCATTTATCAGCGAGTTTTTCTTAGCGATCGCAGGATTTACAGCCTTGCTATTTTTGCTTAACTTCTCAAGGGTCTGATTAGCTGGATTTTTATCGCTACCAAAAGGTAAGAAAGATAGGGAAGAATCATCAACTCTTTGTTGCTGATTTTGTAAATCAGTATTCTTAGCCAAGTCACCACTTTTATTGTCTGTTTGTGATGATTTAGGTCGATTATCTGTCTTGAAAATTTTCATTACACCCGATGGATCAACTAAAAGATAGCCGATCGCTGCACTAGAGCAAAGTAACAATAATAATGAAATAATTCCCACAGGATTCATCAAACTGCGAAATGTATTCCTTTGGGTAGGAGCGCTAGGAATCGGAATTTGCGACTCATCATTGATCGAGTTTTGATAATGATTTGCATAGTCATTGGCAAAATTCTGCAAAATCTCATCATCATCAGGCTCTGAATTTTTTGTCCCCGCCGCAAAATTATCAGACGATATATTTCCAGTAATATTTCCAGTATTAGTCGCATCACTGGCGATCGCGTAATTAGGATAATTACTTAGAGTTTGATTGCTAGCAAAAGCATTATCTATCCCAGCGCCAATACCAGTGCTGGCATTACTGATATTCTCTGAATTGCTGAGATTGTCTAGCCCCTGATTGTCGTTTGTTTCTGTAGATATTTTCGCCATCGGTGGCATCACAGGCATTTGAATAGTGCGCTGATCTGGATGCTTATCAACGGGAGGTTCGAGGGGGGGCAGTAGTGCTTCGGACATACTGGGGGAAGCCCAGACTGACTGCGTAGAGATGACACGAGGTCTAAACGGATTTAAATAGGAGATGGTTTGACCATTAGCTTGCCAATGACGATAGCGATCTAGCTCATCATTGAGACTCGACTCTAACCCAGACAAAGCTGTTTGCAAGACTGAAGAATGGGCGATCGCTGGCAAAAGGTTAGCTTCTGTGTCAGCGACTTTGGAGTTAATGTTATTAACTTTTCTGGTGATGGTGGGAGAGATAGTAGGACTCAATGTTTGCATAATCTTTACCTCAGACAGTAACGGGGGTTTGAGCTAGGTAAATGTCTCGGATATCTTCGGGAATGGCTGATTCTAAAGCGTTATAGGCGCTAACTAGAAGCTGCTTAACATCACTAGCTGAGATGTTTTCGCCTTCAGCATGTAAATAGGCGGCAATGCGCGTATGACTCCACTGAAAAGTTTGAGATAACAATAGTATCAGACGTAAGTTACCCGCCATTTGATTTAGGGCTTGATTAAGGTAGCACCAAAATACGGGTGGTGTATCTTTGAGTGAATATTGAATATCTTCGACAGGAGGAACTTCAGCGCGATTAATCATCATCGCGGCAATATTGATCAGCCAACTTTGCAAAGATAGATGGGGAGCAGTTGCCCGCAAATCTAGTACGCGCATTTCGTGGTAGATATATTCCCAAGTTTTTACAAATAAGTAGTCGGATTGTACTGGCGATCGCGTGGCGGTTCCGATGAGAGTATATAGCACCTGTCCATAGCGACAAAAAATCGCCGCAAAGAACTGTCCCTCTTCAGGATGAAGTTGAAATAACGACAGGAGTTCGCGATCGCTTTTCTGAAAAAGCGACTGAACCTTAGGATGATGAATTTCGGGTAGGGGGGGAAGCTGCAAGGTCACGGTTATTGCTAGCTCACTTTTTTTAGTTTGCAAATTTAATGCACACATACTAGCAGCAAAGTATGATAATGCAACCCGCACTTCGTACTAATAGTTTGAAAGAGTTGGCGCATGCGCCAACTCTTTCAAAGGAAAAGATCATGATTTACCGTAGTTTAGCTGATATTAATATTTATGACTCGCCCAAACTCGATCGCTTAGCAACGCAAATGGCAAGAGGACGATATTTGCAAATTAATGCTATTGAGCAAGATGCTGAAGTGAATTATTTCGAGATTCAATTACTTGAGGATGGATATGCAGGGTTACTCGATCGCCAAGATTTAGATAAGTTGGAACTAAGCGATCAGCAAAGTTATGAAGCAAACTACGATGTTAATTTTTCGCCTGTTTTGACTGCGCTGGAAATCGGCGATCGCCTTCCTAAAGTAATTAAATACATTCGCGAAGCAATGGCAACACCGAATGAATATCTTTGGGGCGGGACGGTTGCGCCGAATTATGATTGTTCGGGATTAATGCAAGCTGCTTTTGCCTCGGTCGGAATTTGGATTCCCCGCGATGCTTATCAACAGGAGGCTTTTGCTGAGCCAATAGATTTAGGTGATTTGCAGATTGGCGATCTGATATTTTTTGGCACACCTGTAAAAGCAACTCATGTGGGTATTTATATTGGCAATAATGAATATATTCATAGTTCAGGAAAAGAACATGGACATAATGGAATCGCTGTGAGTGTTGTTAGCGCGATCGCTGAATCAGATCAAGTATCGCAATGGTATTTCAAGGAATTACGCGGTGCAGCCCGAATTACAAAATGTTTACGAAAAATTTAAGTTTAGGTTTGTGATTTACATAAGTTGAAATTAAGTACATCAGCCCAAGTAATCCAGCGCCAAAAATTAGTGCTTGAGACATAGGTGATTTAAACGTATATAGGGGATGATTTTCAAGGGCTTTATGTAAGCCTGCATGAATAATCAAAAATGCACTAAAAATTATTCTCGTCCATTCTTTAATATTAGGATTTTCGTTAAATGCTAGCAAAAAAATGATTGCAAATAATGGAACATGAGCGACAACAAAAGTCGATGCAGCAATATCTTCTGGAAGGTTGTTCAAAATATAGAGTAAATGCCATTCTGACTGGGTAACAGCATCTAGTTCATGGGTGGATAGTGTTGCTAATCCTAAGTTAAAAAGTAAATTTCTGATTTTGAGTATCATTTGTCTATTTTTTCTTGCTGTCTTCACATTGAATTATTCTAAATCAACTAAATTTGAAGATACTGCTGAATTACAGCAAGTTTTGCAATGGTATTTCAAAAAGTTATACCCAACAAGATTGGATTATCTTTATTTGTGGAGCGATCTTAACTGAAATGTTGAAAACCTGATCGTTTCTCTAATTCATCGGTAATACCATCAATTTGATTACCTTCGACAATCTTGCCGATAATCGCTGCACTTGATAATTGCCAGACAAACTGCTCAGCTATGTCAAAAGGCATACATAACACCAGTTCAAAGTCTTCACCACCATATAGCACCCAGTCTAAGGCTTGCTCACCTGCCAAAGTCCTGACGACTCTGGGAATAGGCAGCGATCGCCAATATATTTTTGCGCCAACATGACTACAGCGACAAATTTGGGCGATCGCATCAGCTAAACCATCACTGCTATCCATTCCTGAAATTAGCATTTCGCCTAAGTGATTGTTCTCTTTGAGGATTTTATGCAGAATCGCGATCGCATCAAAACGTGGAACTGGTCGCTGATGATATCGATGGATAGCTTGAATTAACTCTTCATCCGCAAGAAGGCGATCGCCAATTTTGAGAGGAGATAATAACTTTTTGCCTAGTTCTGGTTGAAATAGAAGTTCTAAACCTGCTTTCGAGAGTCCATGTAATCCTGTGACTACGATGGCATCACCGACTTTGGCTGTATGTCTTTGAATGAGTTGATTTTTGGGGACTTGTCCAAAAGCGGTTACGGCAAAAGTGCGGATCGGCGATCGCACGGTATCACCACCGACCAATTCGGTTCCGTAGGTTCGTAAACATTCGGCAAGTCCCTGATATACGCCCTCTATCCATGTAATTTCTGTGTCTGGAGGTAATCCCACCGACATCACCAATCCCCAAGGTTTTGCGCCCATCGCAGCTAAATCTGAGAGATTCACGGCGGCGGCTCGCCAACCAACATCGGCGGCGCTCGTGGTGCGATCGCTAAAATGCACCCCATCAATCAACATATCCGTGGTCACGACCATCTGATGTTCTGGCAAGGTTGCCCCCATCGGCGCTGCGTCATCTCCCACCACAGCACTACAATATTGTCGAAAAATTTTCAGTAATCCCTGTTCTCCAATACTTCTAATTGTTGGGTTTTGTTTTTCAGATTCAAAGATAGATTTCATGGGTTAGTTTCATGGATTAGTTTCTTGCCAAGAATGATCAAACTCTGCTCTAGTCCATCTAGTTCCGCAATCTGAGGTAAAAAGCCCCATTCCTCAAAGCCAAAACTTTTAAATAAACGACAACTAGCTGTATTGTGAGCAAACACAAAACCCACTAGCTTAGAGATATCTAGCTTAGGACAACTGGCGATCGCTTGATCTAGCAACTTTTTACCTAATCCTTTGCCCTGATAATCTGGGGCGACATAAATGCTTACTTCGGCGGTTTTGTGATAAGCGGGGCGACCATAAAACATTTGTAGACTTAGCCAGCCCATAATTTGTTGATTTTGCGGATCGCTAATTACCCACACGGGATAGCGATCGCCATGCGATCGAAACCAAGCAAGACGACTCTCAACTGTAATTGGTTCGAGGTCGGCGGTAGCGAGACGAGTGGGAATAGCAGCATTATAAATATCAACAATTGCCGATAAATCTGCCTCTATAGCCAATCGAATTTGCATAGTTTTTATCTCCTAACTTGCTTTGACTTGCTATATGATGACAGAGACCATCATCTGTGCGTCATGGAATTATTTGCTGGGTTACTCACATCGGTTTTAGGCTTAGCGGGCGCACCAGGGATTGCGATTGATCGCATCGCTACCGACTTTTTGCGCGGTCAGATTGTACGAGCTGATGTGCTGGAAGTGCGGGTTGATAACGCGCCTAACTATCAGATTCTGTTGGGAAATGTCGATCGCATTCGAGTTGCAGGTCGGGGCGTATATATTTTAGATTTTCTGCGGATTGATGAAATCGATCTTGAAACTGATCCGATTAGTATCGACCCTGCGGTTTTGCAATCAGGGAAAATTGTTTTGCGTCGTCCCTTACAGGCGGCGGTGAGGGTAGTGCTGAGAGCGGATGATATCAATACCGCTTTGCGATCGCCAACCATTCAATCTTCTTTTAAAAGTTTAAGTATCGATCTTACTGGTTCGGGCAGGAATACCGAAATTCTTGATTTAGTCAATCCAGAGGTGACTTTTTTGGAAGGCGATCGTATTCGCTTAGCTGCCACGTTGCAATCGCAACCGACACCCGTTAAGCCAAACCCGACTAAACTGAATGTCTCAATCAAGGCTAATCTAAAAACTATCGGTGGTACAAGATTAGAAATTCTCAATCCGATTATTGAGTTAGAGGGAACGCCTGTACCAGAGAGAATTGCCAAAGCTTTTACTCAAGGCTTAAATAAGGTGTTAAATTTGCGTCAATTAGAAAGTAAAGGAATCACGGCTAGAGTTCTGAAGCTTGAAGTTACCGAAGGTAAAATGCAAGTAGTTGGTTTTGCCAAAATGGATAAAATTCCCGATCAATAGCGATAATCATGAATTAATTATTTTATGACTCACTGTCTCAATCCTAAATGCAATCATCAAAATCCCGATCAATTACCAAAATTAAACTTTTGTCAGCAATGCGGAGGTAAGTTAAAAATAGGCGATCGCTATCGGGCTTTGCAAATACTGGGACAAGGCGGTTTTGGAAGAACTTTTATTGGTATTGACGAAGCTCTTCCTTCACAGCCCAGTTGTGTGATTAAGCAGTTCTTTCCTGCCGATCTGAGTAGTGCAACGAAGGCTGCCGAACTATTCCAACAGGAAGCAATTCGCCTTGACGATTTGGGTAAACATCCGCAGATTCCCACTTTATTTGCTAATTTGGAACTGGATGGTCGGCAGTATCTAATTCAAGAATTTATCGATGGACAGGATTTGCTAAAGGAGCTAAAGGAACAGGGGGCTTTTAGTGAAGCGAAAATCAGAATGCTTTTGGCAGATTTATTATCAATTTTGGAATATATCCACGATCGCCATGTCATCCATCGCGATATTAAGCCTGAAAATATCATTCGGCGGCGATCGCCAAGTACTTCTGGGGCAGTGAATGCTGGTAGCCACGTTTTAGTTGATTTTGGTGCAGCGAAATTTGTGACGGTGGCGGCTATGATGGAGGTCGGAACACGCATTGGCAGTGCCGCCTATGTTGCGCCTGAACAAGCGAGAGGTAAGGCGATTTTTGCCAGCGATCTCTACAGTCTGGGAGTAACTTGTCTCCATCTGTTGACTAACGTTGAACCATCGGAACTGATGGATATGGATGGAAAATGGCTATGGCGCGATTTTTTAAGTAATAGTTCTATCAATCGCCCTATTAGTCATGAACTAGGAGAGATTCTTGATCGCATGATTTTACTGGCTCCCAGTCAGCGCTATCAGACAGCTAAAGCGGTGTTGCAAGATCTCAAAAATGTGGTTCCATCTACACAGCAAGTTGGTACACCAAGATTTGCCCGAACCTCTGGTCAGGTCTTTGGTCAAACCTTTCGGCAAAAAGCGATCGCGAAAACTAATGTCACACCAATTTCTACACCCAAGCCATTCCTAAGCCCAGCGATCGCGCCGCCGCTTAACCAATTTTCCTTTGAGACTGCAACAATTACCGTCAATCGAGTTGGAATCGGCAAATTTGCGAAGGTACAATTGCAGATTAACAATAAATACAAAATTGGACAGTTCTATCTAGAGACTTTAGGGAATGTACAAGGTAAATCGATCGGTATAGATATGGTCTATATTCCCACAGGTAAGTTTCAAATCGGTTCACCCATGAGCGAATCGGAACATGATCCGAGTGAAACTCCGCGCCATTTAGTCAATATCCCTGCGTTCTTTATGTCGCGATTTCCCATTACTCAAAGGCAATGGAAAGTGCTGATGGATAATAATCCTGCTATATTTATCGGTAATGGCGATCGCCCCGTAGAAAATGTATCTTGGCATGATGTACAGGAATTCTTCCAGAAATTAAGGGAACGTACTGGTAAGCCCTATCGATTACCCAGTGAATCGGAATGGGAATATGCCTGTCGAGCGGGAACACTAACGCCTTTTGGCTTTGGGGAAACGATTACCTCTGCTTTAGCTAATTACAATAGTGCAAATCCCTATCTCTATGTTCCTCAAGGGACAGCTAGTAACACCACAACCGAGGTTGGTAAATTTCCTGCAAATGGATTTGGGTTGCACGATCTGCATGGAAATGTGGGGGAATGGTGTGAGGATGTTTGGCATGATGATTACGATCTATTGCCAAGGGATGGTTCGGCATGGACTCAGGGTGGCGATCGCAGTTGTCGGGTTGTCAGGGGTGGTTCATGGCGCGATCCCGCCCATTATTGTCGTTCAGCGAAACGTGGGCAAAATGCAGCAAATCAAGGCGATCGCACGACAGGTTTTCGGATTGCGGTTAGGTTTGGTATAGAGTTGGTTTAAATGTTAGTCCATTCTTTATGATCTCTTGCCATGTCTTGGTAATTCGCCAATGGCGAAAGTAACCATACACAGTCTGCCATACTGGAAAATCATGGGGTAACATTCGCCAAGCACAACCTGCGGCGTTGATGTAGAAAATGCCATTGAGTACGGCTCTAATATCCACCGTTCTTTTTCGACCACCTGTCCCTGCGGCGGGTATCAAGTCTTTTACCAGTTCCCATTGATCATCGGTTAAGTCTAGTGAATCTAGATGCCACACAGCCGCCAAACGCCATACTTGTCTGGCTCAAAAAAACTTAAAAGCATTATTTGGTCTGGATTCTAGCTTTATTCAGCAAGCCCTATCTAATTCAATTTTGCTGTGTCAAAACTTCTAGGAGCAAAGAATGTCTACTGTACCTTTAGCCGAAGCACAAGTTAATCTCCAAGATCTGATCAATGAAGTTTTAAAGTCTCATGCCCCTATCTTAATTTCAGGAAATGTATCTAATGCTTTTTTAGTCTCCGAAGAAGATTGGAAAGGAATCCAAGAAACAATCTATTTACTCTCAATTCCTAATGTAGGCGCGTCAATTGTAGAAAGTTTAGCAACTCCTATTAGTGAATGTAGCGAGATACGCTAGTTCCCTTAGCTTGAGCCTATTAGATCGCTAACTTTGTTAACTAGATCCGATGTAGAGAAACCTTTGGTAAGATAATCGGTTGCTCCTAAACGGCTTGTTTCCCTTGACCATTCTTCGGCAAGACGGGATGAAATCACGAGAATTGGCATAGTTAACCCTGCTTGACGACAGCGATCGATCAGAGTAAATCCATCCATACGCGGCATCTCAATGTCTGTAATGAGAAGAGCAGGTTGTTGATGTCGTTGTAGCCATTGCCATGCCTCCATACCATCTTCACAGGTAGTGATTTCATAGCCCTGTGGTGCTAAACCACTTTCAATTCTACGCCGCATGAGAGCCGCATCATCAACTACCAGAATCTGCCGATCGCTAGATGAGTCGAGGAAAGATGTATTCGATTGTGAACTGGTGATAATTGGTTCAAGCTGTGTAGAGAACAAGGCTTCGACAAAGGAAAATGCATCAATGACGGGAATCATTTTGCCATCGGGCATTAAACTCATCCCAATTAACCCAATAGGTGCAACTAAAGGCGCGGGAAAGGGATTAACTAATAGATCACTCTGTCCAATCAAGGTATCGGCAATTAACCACACGCCACGAGGAGTCTGCAAAGCTAATTCTGATTTACGTTCTAATTGCTTAGTACGGATCGCGATCGCCGTTGGCAATAGGGAATTTGTTTCAGTTTGTCCTTGCCAGTATTGGTATAGATGAATGGCGGGTACAGTTCCATTTTCTTCGCGTACTTCAATGCTGTAGTCATCGCGATCTGTCAACTGCCAGAGCAAACTCTCAACTAGGGATGTTGTCGAAATCTCAGAAGTGGGAACCGCAAAAGTGCGATCGCCTGCTTGCAGTAATAAACAGCGCACAAATAAATGTGGTACAGGAATTTGAATTGTAAAGGTTGTTCCTTTGCCAATTTCGGAAGTGAGACTGAGTTTCCCCTTCATCATCGTGACTTGGCTTGCCACCACATCCATGCCCACACCACGCCCAGAAATATCACTGACGGCTTGGGTGGAAGTAAATCCTGATTGGCATAATACCGTGAGTAAGCGATCGGGTGTACTCGTATCGGTTAATGGTAATCCTTTGGATTGGGCTATTTGACTAATTTGATCGGGATTAATCCCCTTGCCATCATCACGAATGCTGAGGTCAAACATACTACCGCGTCGTTTTAGGGAAAGCTCAATTTTCCCCTGTGGCGGTTTACCTATTTTTTCGCGATCGCTAGGATCTTCCAATCCATGATCGTAGGAATTACGCAATAGATGCAGCAACAAAGGTTCTAAACTGCGAAGTGTCCCTGCATCAAGTTCTAGATGCTCACCAATAATTGTAAATTGGACAGTTTTGCCCATTCTTGTCATCAAATCTCGCAAAATTCCCCTTGCTCTAAATGCCAAAGTCTCAAAGGGAACAAGGCGGCTTTCTTCGATGGTTTGCTGGAGATTGCGTAAACTGCGATCAAGAACTTGGATACTATCAGCCGTGCGTCTTGCCGATTCACCTGTTTCTGAACCTAGTTCAATCAAACGCAAACTAATTTCTAGTAAACGGTTAATCGCAGTATAACCTTGACGATAGCGCTCAGTTCTCAATCCATCCGCGTTCCCTGCTGCATCTAATAGAGCATAGTCATCTTGAACTTCGCGTAACTGAGTGATGTATTGGACACTATTTTGAGCAAGGGAAACTAAGGGCAGTAAATTGGCATAAACAGATTGATAAAAACCTTGGGTGGCACGAGTTGCCATCAAGGTTTCCACGAGATATTGGGACGATCGCTCTAGGCGATCGAGGGGAACGGGAATTTGAATATCCGCAGTAGGCGATACATTCGCTGGCAAATCCTTAGTAACAGTTGGCAAGGATTCGATAATTGTTGATAGAACAATTGGTTCCGCTTCAATCGCAAAAACTCCACCTTGACGAGCGCTATCTTTGAGGGTTTTTAGGAATGGCATCCATTCTTTGTGCCATAACTCACAATCAAGGCGATCGCATAACTCGAAACCCTTGAGGATAAATTCTTGCCAAGCTTTTGCTAAATTGATTTCTGTGCCAATTTCCTGTAACTGGGCGATCGTCTGCTGCGCGATTTCACAGGCTTCGGGCGGAACCTCCCCAGTTGGCGGTAACTCTTCGATTGTCATTTCCAAATCGAGCGTCACCAAATCAAATCCTTGATCGGCAAATTCTTGCTGAACTTGACGCATTTCATTCCATTCAGGCAAATACTCACTCTGAATGCGATCGCGTAGTCCTTGAATATATTTGACAGCAGATTCAGGATCACTGCTTTCGCCCATCTGCACGCTACCGATTAGCAGTTCTCCTGCTTCGATTAAAGCTTTAGTTAGTTCACCATCGGCTAGAGGTGGTGCAGTTCCTAGAAATCGTAAGTCGGAGAGGACATCTTCTAAAATGCTCGAAACTTGAAGTACCGCTAAAAATCCAACTGTAACAGAGCCACCCTTAATCGTATGCACACAACGATAAAGCTGTTGGATATCTTCCTTCCAGTTAGGAGCGTTAAGTTGATTGACGGTCTGTACATAGAGCTGCAAATATTTCTGTGTATCTAATTCAAAGAGAATACGCAGTTCTTCTTGTAGTTGTGCATCATCGAATTCAGAATTTGCCATTATTTTACTATCTGCATACTCTCAAACTCAATTGAATCCAGATCCTGTTCATCATCTGCTTGGAGGCTAGCTGCGAGAACAGGTAATCGGAAAAAGTTAACCCTGTCTAATAGCTGACGTGCCAGCATCCCCATTTTGCCAGACTGATCGCGAGTAAATTGGGCCTGAGAAGCAGAACGCTCTGCGATCGCCTCAATATCTTGGATCGAAGCCAAGCTAAGTTTTACCGTTTCGGCGATCGACCGAGAAGACTCAGTTACCGATGCGCCGATTTCAGCTAACTCTTCAGTTACGGTCGAGATGTTAGTAAACGACTGCTCAGAACTGTCAACGCTGGTCGTAAAGTCAGACACAAGGCTATTCACATCGCGGACATCCTGATCGATACCTGATACCACCACATCCACAAATCCCGTGCGCTGTTGCAGCACTAATAGCCCCTGATTGGTTTGGGTTGCCAAATTATTAACCTGTGCAGCGATCGCTTCAAATTCCCGCGCCACGGTCGAAAATTGTTCAGGATCACGTTGCTCTAGCGCTCTTGTCGCAACCATCGAAGCGTTAGTAGCCAAAACCTGTGTTAAGGATGCTAGACGTTTTTGATCGAGTACAAATTGTTTCGCTAGATCCACGAATTCACCGAGATTTTTGATTCTCTGCACCATCTGCACAGTCGCAGCCTGCAATGACTCAATCGAAGCGGTCAAGTAGATAATCTGCTCTTCCCCCTGACGCACGGCTGAACGCACCCGTTGTACCGCCACGTTTGCGGCGATCGCCTGTTGTGCGGCTTCTTGAGCTAATTGGTTCACATCCTCAATGCCCAAACGGGCTTGAACCACCAATTCTTCTTGCTGTGCAGCATTCTGAGATACGGCGATCGCCAATTGTTCAAGGCGATCAGTCCGCAAAGTTACCTGTTGGGCTGTCCGCAAAACCGCCGCCAAAACCTCAGCTAGCTGCTCCGACAGGCGATTTAAAGTATCGGCAATTAGCCCTGTTGCATGGGGACTAACCTCGGCTCTAGCCGTGAGATCACCCATCTCAAGCTCAGAAACCACATCTAACAAATGCGAAATTTCTTCTTGGAAAATATTGTTTTGGACTTCGGCTTCCATCTGAGTTGATGACTGCTCTTGCTTATTTTGGGCAAGACTAGAAGTCATTAAATTAAAAACATCTGCTAACTTACCAATTTCATCTTTGGCTCCAGTTTTCACTTTCGCATCAAAGTTACCGTCAGCATATTGTCTCGCAATCTCTTCCAGCCCCTTAATTCTTTTACTGAGAGTACTACCAACCACCAAGCCAAACACCGAGCTAATCACAACCAAAATAAAACCTAAGCCAAACACAAACAATATGGCGTTAGATAGTTGCTGTTGAGCCTGTTGGCTGACACTGACAATTGGCTTAAGGCTAGCATCTAGATACAAGGAAGCGATCGCAAAGCCTGACAGCGACAAAAAGCTGGTCAAACCGATCGCCAACAAAATCTTGGTGCTAATTGATAAATTATTTAACCAACTACTTTGATTTTCAGCCTGTCTGGATATTGGGGCAGCAGCAACGGCAGCCTTCCTCTTTTTATTTGCATTAAACTTTTTGCGTGAAAGGGGAGGTTTATTTGCCATATCTCTCTATATTTAATCAAGATTTAATCAAGTTAAGGATGTCATAGACAGAAAAATTTAATATTTGGTGGGGGTAGTCTAGATAATGATTGTACCCACACCATTAACAACATACATCTTCTCGATACAACTCTTGAGTATGCTTAGCGACATAAACACAAGTTATTGGGAAATCACTATACAGGCTGGTCGATATCAAAATTTCCCGACAGGAAATCTTCAATTTCATCCCGAGCCGTTTTAGCTTTTACAACTGGCTCCTTCGCTAACGCCCCTAAAGAACTAATGGGAGCATTGAACGCGGAAAAGTCAAAATCAAACTTCGATTCATCTGTCTCTTGATCTTGTTCTTTCTTGGGATCTGCAACTGCTTCATCTTTAACTTGATTCTCTTTAGCTAGATTCTCCTTAGCTGTAGGCAGCACATTGTCGATATTATCGATCTCGGTTGCTGCAACTTCAGGTTGAACATGATCAGGAAGCCAACTAGAATCCATGTCAATTGCTGGCAAATCCATCGATAAATTATCTTCGTCAGATTCATCCATCAAACTATTTAGCAAATCATCAGCAAATCCATAACTAGAATCGGGGGGGATATCAGAAACGCTTTCAGCGATCGCCGAGAAATCATCTTCATTATCAGTTTCTTCATCCACAATCCCGTTGAGCCAATCTTCTGACAAATCTATAGAAAAATCAGGAGAATCTTCTATAAATTCTGACTCCATTTGTGGATTGTCAGGTGAATTGTCAATATGCGGCGCAATATCAGAATCAAGTGCCACCTCCGAGGAGTATGCCGATAGATCCAAATCTACGCCAGAATCATCTAAATCATAATTTGAGTCATAATTTTCTAAGGAATAATCATCCAAGTCACTTGCTAGCGATTCAAAAATCGCCGAGTCATCATCAATGAAGCCTTGAGGGGTTTCAGGTGGAGTTGCAGATACTACAGAATCTTCTAGGTCGTTTGATACTACGCCAAAGATGGCTAACTCTTGGTAACTAAGGTCGTCATTTTGATCGATACTACTAGATTCCCATATTTCACCAAAGCTGACGGATTCAATAGCAGATGCGATATTAGAGACAATATCAGGTGTGATATCAGGGGCAACATCAGGGGCGATATTAGTTTGAATATCCGATACAAAATCAGGTGCGATCGCTTCAGTAAATGGTTTAGTAAACCCTTCGGTAAATGGTTCAGTAAATCCTTCAGTAAATGGTTCAGTAAATCCTTCAGTGTTGAGAACACTATCATCGGTAGCTATCACAGAGATTTGTGAAAACGGATCAGGTTCACTGAATCCTTCGTCATCACTCAAGAGGCTGTCAAATGGATCAAAGGAAATTTCTTCAACTGGTTGTTGAAAAGCATCAAATTCAGATGAATCTTCATCTTCTAACAAGTCGAAATTATATTCTGGCTCCATAAAGGCATTATTTAAAGTCTCATTGAATGCTGCCTCACTCAATGGTTCCTCACTCAATGGTTCCTCATCAAGCCCTGAATCAGCTATATCTGCGGCATCATCCAAACCAACAGGCAAATTCACATCGCTTGGTAATTCTGGAGATCCAGCCAACTCTAACTCATCGGAATCAGCGATCGCTGTAAAATCTGGCAATTCAAAATCTAGTGTTTCTACTTCAGGTGTATCTTGATGACCATCATACAAATCGATGCTTGGAATTAAATCAGCATTTAGATCTACATTTAGATCGGCATTTAGATCCGTATTTAAATCCGCATTTAGATCGTCATTTAGATCATCGTTGACAGTTTCAGATTGCCATGAAAAATCATCATCATATTCATCCAAAGACTCGTCTTCATCAAAGTTGACGGCTTCAAACAATGAAGGAAAGGATGTTTCTTTCTCAGGAACTTCATCATCATAAATCTCATCAAGCGGATTCAGTAAAGGATTTGCGATCGCAGGAATGTCTTCGGAAATATCTCCAGAAATCTCTTCATTAAATCCTTGAGCGCTATCAGCGTCCATAAGTTCTGTATCAAAGAAATTGCCAGTAAAATCGTCAGTGAAATTGTCGGTTTCATTTAAAACAGGAGAGAGATTCAATAAATCTTCCTCTACATCAAAAGAAAATATTTCCGATGAATCAATCGGCAGTTCTAGTAGCTCTGAGACACCTAATTCTGAGACACCCAATACTGTTTCTACTTCGGCGATCGCTTCACTTTCTTGGCTCACTTCATCAGGCTCGACAGCGCCGTTAGATTCGGCTAAGTTAGGAGTGCTATTTCCGAATCCCGATAATCCTGTTGCGTATACGGTTTGACTTAAATCTAGATTCTCAAATGGATCATCAAACTCAACATCTGCTTGCGCGACCTCATCAAGAGCATAATCATTATTGATAGGTTGCTCATAGAAATTATCTTGATCTGCTAAATAGTCATAGGCTAGATCCCCAGATTCTAAATCTAGAGATGGAGTTGAATCCAGACTATTGCTGACATTTTGCACCTCGCTATATACATCACTATATTCATCAGCGTAGCCATCGGTGTATTCACCCGCATAGCCATCAGAATATTCACCAGTATAACTTTCGGTATATTCACCTGAAACCGTTTCTGGTTGCACTGGATTAAATACATCAAATCCCAAATCAGGCTCCCCAACTTGTTGATCTAGATCAAGATCAGCCTCAAAAAATGAATTAATCTCATCCAACGGTGATTCTAATGTTGTTGTTGTAGGCTCGAAGGTATCATCGTTGTAATCAATGTAATCGAGATCGGGAACGCTAAAATCAAAGGATGTTGGCAGATTAGATAATACTTCTTCAGAAAGCGAAGATGGATTACCAAAAGTTGTATCTTCTAAAAACGAAGAAGTGGCTGATGAAACGATTGGATCGCTTACTGCTTCATTAACAGCGAACTCATCAACTCCATCCATTGGATTTTTTAGGGTTGTTTCATCATCCACAGTTAGAGGCTGTTCAGCATCTTCTACATAGTTTGGATATTCTGCATAGTTAACACTATTCTGCTCAAATACATCTTCTGCGTATGTCTCATGTGAGTATGTCTCATGTTTGAGATCCGCAAAAAGCGATTCTTCAATTGTGGATATATCTGTTAGTGATGAATAATCCGATTCAAGGGGTTCGTCATGACTGGTATCCAAGAAAATGCTTGTGGATTCATCTTCAGAGATTAGATTATCTGGGACTAGACTATCTGGAGCTAGATCATCTAAAACGAAATCATCTGGAGCTAAATCATCTGGAACTAGATTATCTGGAACTAAATCATCTGGAACTAGATTATCTGGAACTAAATCATCTGGAATTAAATCATCTGGAACTAGATTGTCTGAGATTAGGCTATCTGGGACTAAATTATCTGAAATTAATCTATCTGGGAATAAATTATCTGAATCAAGGATAAAGTCTTGATCTTGTACAGCCCCTAAATCTATATCTGTATCGGCAAATTCTGATGCATTACTTTGTCCAGACTGAGAAATAGCAAACGTCGCGGCTGCCAACCCGATCACAGGAACAACTAAACCTAATCCGCCATTTCCTTGCTCTTCATTTGAGTCCAGCATTGAATCTGAATCAGGCTCTAAATTAGTTTCCAAATTATGCTCTGGAGATGCATAATCAACAAAACTATTGACCGAACTATTAGACTCGGTGTAAGCAGACTCGGTGTAGGCAGACTCGGCGTAAGCAGGGGCATTATAAACTGGAGCAGAAGTTTCTGGCAATCGGAAGAATTGAATTCCTTGTAGTAACTGCTGAGCCTGATATCCCATTGCTTCAGCCTGTTGGCGTGCGGAGCGCGTTAGGTTTGCAGTGCGATCGGCTAACTGAGCGATTTCACTAATGTAACTAGCCGTAGAACCAGCCGCATCCGCAATTTCGGTACTAGATTTGGTAATTGTGAGTCCAATCTGAACAACTTCTTCTGTTGCAATTTGAATACTGTTAAACGCCGACTGGGAATTGTCTACCCCAGTGGTAAAACCAGCAACTAGTCCACTCAAATTCTGGACTTCCACATCGATCGCTGTTACCACACTTTGAATCTGTGAAGTCCGTTGTTGCAGAGTCGTCAAACCTTCGTTTGTCTGTGTCGCCAGATCGTTGACTTGAACAGCGATCGCTTCAAATTCACGAGCCACACCTGCAAATTGCTTGGGATCTTTTTGTTCGGCGGCGCGAGCGGCTACAAGCGTAGCATTGAGCGCAAGAACCTGTGTAAGTGACGCAATTTGACCTTGATCTTGCACAAACTGTTCGGCTAGTCCCACAAACTCACCCAAAGTCTTCATTCTCTGTACGATTTGGGCTGAACCTGTCTGCAACACAACGATACTATCGGTCAAGGTGTTAATCGCCGTCTGCCCTGAAGACACAGTATCACGCACTTCTTGTAGTGATTGGTTGGCGATATTGACTTGCTCCGACGATCTCGTAGCGATCGCCGCCACTTGCTCAGTCAAAGCCTGCCCTTGAGCAACGGACTCAGCTTGTTCGGCAGTATTTAGCACCACGGTTCGAGCCAGTTCTTCAAGATCTGATGCACCTTGGGCAACCTGTTGCGCTGTCCCCAAGACACTGGAAATAATTTCAATCAGCTTTTCTCTAAGGCGGTTGAGAGTATCAGCCACTAGTCCCGTAGCGCGATCATTGACTTGGGCTTCTATGGTGAGATCACCTTCTTCCATCGATGACACCACATCGAGCAAGTCCCCTACTTCCGCCTCCATCAGATCTGTTTCGGCAGCACTTTCCTGAACTTGGGCGGCGGATTCAGATGGGTTTTGGGCTAATTCATTACGAAGCCGAAATTCATTAGTTTTGACCTTTTGAAAGGTATTTTTTAAAGAAAGACTAAGATGCTCAATTTCATCTTTGCCACCAATTTCTGAAGTTTTGGTTCCTTGTTCTGTCAAGAAACGATCGCATTCTTGGGTCAGGGGTTGAAGTCGTTTTTTCAAAGAACTAACAAAACTTAAGATGGCGATCGCTAAAATTGCACTAATTCCTAGAGCCGCACCACCGACCAAGACCATTAACTTACTGGTGATCTCAGATTCGGGTAAATATGTAGCTACTACTAAATCGCTACCTTGGATTTTGCGATAAGCCCAAAGATTGCCCCCTGTTTGCGTAATCCCTGTGGGTTTTGCCTTAGATTGCTGGACGAGAGTATTTAGAGATTCGGTAATGGCAGGGTTTTGCGCCTGTGAGGAGGCAAATGTGTCGGAAGCCGTGATGACTTTGCCACTAGAGCTAACCACAACAAAGCCAACTTTACTTTCGGCATTGCTAGTTGTAGTCGCGATCGCCAAAATATTGCTAGCGATCGTATCAGCCTGCACCATTCCCATCGGTTTGGCGGAATCGCCAATTGGGGCAAAATAAGTGATTACGGATTTACCAGAGGCGTTGTAGGGGTCTGACCAAGAAGCTTTACCCTTAGCGATCGCCGCTTTGTAGAAAGGATTAGCGGAAATATCGGGGCGACTTGCCACAAACAGCTTGTCATTCGGTGCGGGAAGTTTCTGTCCAGCAACTTCGGGCTTTAATCCAGATTGCTCCGTCCAAACATAGGGAGATACTGGCTTGGGTGACACAAACAACCGATTTTCATTTTGAACGATCCCCATCCCCGCGATCGCTTCTGAGTTTTGCAATGAATCCAGCACTAACTTTTGATAAGGTTCAGCCGTTTTCGGCTTTGGTGCTTGGAGAGCTAATGCTTTTGCCGTACTTGCCACAGATTCGGCTGACTGGCGCACATTGGCGAATTTACCTTCAATCTGACGAGTCTGCGCTTCACTGGCGCGATCGACTTCTCGCTGAGAGCTACTCAACAATTCTTGATAAAACAAATATCCCAAACCACCTAAACCCACCAAGGAGGTTCCGATCGCAATCATCAGTAAACCAAGCCCCATAGAGCCTTGGGGCTTTTTCTTATCTGGAGATTTTGACTGTGGCGGCTGCGATCGATTAGATGACTTATTGCTTTTGCCTACAGAAGGTGCTGATTTTTTGTTAGGTGTGCTTGCCATACGCATTCGCTATAAGTAAACGATCGGATATTTTTTTGAGAATCATCCTACACTATCCTTCCCAAAATCATTAAGATTTTCACACTTTCATGATTTATTCCTTTTTAAGAATTGTGAGATTCGTACCCACAGGGTGCGAATCTCACAATTCATTTTGGGTTGCTATAGCTAGGTTGTTTGCCACCTTTGTGGCTGCCAAATATGAGCAGAAATACTCGATAGGACAATTTCTATGGGAGTATACTCGGTCTCCCCCATATTGGCTACTGTTTGATTGATTTTTTTTGTGCCAACTTTTGTCTCGGAAGTTGCATCAGAAATTAAATTAGAAATTTCATCAGAAATTAGATTAGAGCGATCGCCTTGGCTGGGTGAGTGGAACTCACCTGCTTGATATTCATCGGTAGTAAGACTGCCAATCACCCGATCAACAATAATACCGACCCCACTAAGATGCTGATCACTTAAGTCATCAGCAAGTTTACTCAATCTGACAATGGTTAGAGATTCCTTGATCAAGGCACTGCGCTCCTCTAGAAGTAACTGTAACAACAGTAAGGGCATTACCTGCGCTTGATGATGGATTACACCAACGATCGCGGTCGTATAAAACGGCAACGCCAAGATCGCACTGCGATCGATAATGATAATTTCCGACACTAAAAGATCGGGAAAAGTAACTGTGCGATCGCCAACCGTAGCCAAAATATATCGGTTACTAGGAGCGATTAACTGAACAACTCTACGCGACTCACTAGGCAATCCACCGAGCGACCCATTTGACAATCCTTTGGGAGATCCATTGGCTAAGGTAATCTCAGGAGCCATCATTTTACTTTTTGGGGTAATTTACCTAAAACATCAGATAATGACTCGCGGCTGACAGGCTTGGGCAAATAATCATTTGCCTTGGCACGTTTCAACCCATAGTCAATTTCCAACTTAGTGGTTTTTGTTGAGCAGAAAATTACATACTGATCACCAACTTGAGGGTGCGATCGCAGTTCGCGCAAAAATTTATATCCGTCCTGTTCTGGCAAAACAATATCCAAAAACACTGCGGTATAGCGATTATTTACAATCTTGTCCAACGCCCCTACAGTTGATTCGCAAATATCGACCGTATGCCCAAAATCCTTCAGGAAAGTGTTTAGCAAATGTCTTTGGGTTGCGGAATCATCAATTATCAAAAAATGCTCGCTCATGGTTACTGACTTAAAATCCTATGTGATTATTTAATATGCTCTATTAGATGTGAATGTAAGTCCCAAGACTCTTTTTTGCGGTAAAAGTTTGCGGCGAAAGTTTGCGGCAAAAGTAAGCAAAGTGCAAAAAAAGATTGTCTTTATTAACCCCGTAATTTCAAACTCTAGATTGCAAACTCTAGACTAATGTATCTGTTGATAAAGGAGCAACCTCCCTTAACAAGTTACGCAATTCATCGCGGAATTTTGGTGTGTCCGATGAAGAGCGAGGCTTAGCCAAAAAACGACAATTTGCCCATCTTGCCCGAAAATTATTAGTCATACTGTTCTCCGCCGTTACTAATACTAAAGACATCGTCGCTAACTCCCTCTGCCGCCGAATTTGTTTAATTAAATCAAAGCCATTGAGGGCTGGCATATTGATATCGATAAATACAACGGATGGTTTATATTCCAGAATTTTATCGGTAGCCGCCTCAGCGTTATCAGTAAAATCAACTTGATAACCCCAACTCAAAAGTAACCGTTGCATTTGCTGGAGTAATACAGGGGAATCGTCAACAATAAATACCCTCGGCTCATTTTTAGCCACGGGCAATGTAGTTGCAGTTGGGCGAGAACCAATATCTGTCTCGGATTTGCGTTCCTGTAACGGCATGATCGACACAATATTTTTTTGAGCTAACTTATCGAGCAGTAGCGCTGTCCGATAAACGGGCTGTTTAAAAGTATCGGCAATCATACAAATGCGATCCTGCCCCGTCGTCACCTTCGCAAAGAGAGGAAAATTATCATTGCCAACTCTTGCTAACAAGTTTGCCGCATCCACTAGTTGGACTAGCTGATAGGGACTTTTTACACATTCAAATTTTTGCCATTGCCTCACCTCATTAGCGATCGTATTTTCCAGCATTGATAGGGGCCAAATGGGCAAATTTACTTGCATGTCATTGGCTGGCTGCCATACAAAGGAAAAACTATCGTCTAAATGTAAGGCTAATAAGTTTTCTAAGATAATTTCCTTGACAACTTCTTTAGTCACTTCAGGATATTTTTTGTAGACATTACTAATGAATGAAAAACAATAGGGACGATTGGGTTGACGCTGCTCCCATTCAGGGATACGCGAAAAACTAATACCTCTATTACCATATTTGCGGACTAATGTCGGTATTACTTGACCTTCTTCTTCTGCTAATACTAATCCTCCGCCAGTAAGTAATAATTTCCATCGATGATGTCTAGTCCCGACTTGAAGTATTCCAGTAGAGCGACTCATGACTCGCATAGCTGCAAGCAGGATGTGTAATGTGGCGTTCCTCACTACCTGTCCATCCGTTAAATTGTTAGACACGAGGTCTGGGTTAGGCAAGGAACCTGTCATAGCAATCATGTTTTGGTGCAGTCATGTTTTAGGAATTAGGGGCGCTTGGATAGAAAAAAGATTACAGGAAAACCGATTGCCTTGTTATGGATCGCCCTCCCCTAGATCGTATCAACTTAAAACAACTTAGATTGGTTGTCTGAGATACATTACGCTAACTTTAACCTAGCCGATCGCCGTCATCACTTTTTAAGATTTCAGTAGATTTAAGCAGATTTAAGTTTTAAATGGGGGCAAACTCTTGCAAAATTGACCGAACTTGCTCGCGAAACTCTTTTATGTCATCGGATGTACGCGGCTTGCTAAGAAAGCGGCAATTTGCCCACTTAGCTCGAAAATTATTCGTAATACTATTCTCGGATGTTACCAAAACTAAGGGTACATTAGTTAGTGATGATTGGCGACGAATTTGTTTAATCAATTCAAACCCATTTAAGTGGGGCATATTTATATCCATAAATACAATATCAGGCTTTTCATTTAGGATTTGCTGAGTTGCTTTTGCCGAGTCATCCACCAAAGTCATCTGATAGCCCCAACTTGCGAGTAAATTGCCAAATTGTTTGAGCAGTACGGGGGAATCATCGACAATCATCACTTTGGGCTGAGGCTTTTCATTTTCTTCGTCAAGTTTGTCATCGATCGCTAGAGAGTTGATATCGATTAATCGCTTCGTCAAGGGCAGAATTGCCACAGTGCGGTTTTCCGCGAGTTTATCAAGCTTGAGGGCGGTACGAGTTATATGTTGTTGAAAACGATCCGCAATTTCACTAATCCGATATTTGCCATTTGTGACTTGGGTAAACAATGGTACTTGCGCGATCCCACATTCTGTATCGAGTAGTTGCACGGTCTGATAGGGATGGCGAACATGGTTAAACCCACGCCATTGTTCTGATACTTTGGCGATCGCTTTCTCTAGATCGGCTAGTTGCCAAATTGGTAGAACAACTTTGGTGTCTGACGGTAATGTTTTCCAAAATAAAGAAAACTTTTTTTCTAGAGAAATTGCTAAGAGGTTTTCAAAGAGGATCTCTTTAAAAACTGACAAACAATTTTCCCGATCAACGGCATAAATTTCACTGAGTAAGCGATATCGCTCAATACTTTTGTTAGTCTTTAAGGAAATTGCTTGAGCAAGTTTCGCGGGAAGCTGAACTTTCTGGGCTTTTAGTTTGCGGATCAAAGTCGGAAAAAATTCTTGTTGATCCTCAATAAAAGCAATTCCACCACTATGAATAAATATTTTCCAGCTTGAATAGGCTGTCTCGACCTTGGCAACCCCTGTTTGACTCATGATTAGCCGCATCATTACCAACAGACTAGAATAAGTCAAGTCTGGGATCACTTCACCGACAGGGACGACTTGGTTGCGCTGATTTGGATTGGTCTGATTTGGATTACGGTCGCTTTTATCGATCAATCGATCAGAAGCATCAGTATCGGGTAAAGTCTGATTCATTGCCAAGTTAAGGTAGTTAAGACTTGATTAATTAGTAAATCTATTTGCGAGGTATTTGTAAATTGGCGGTGATGATTAGCGATCGCAAGTTAAAAGTTCTTTGTTTGCACGGGCATCCTGGTAATAGCGAAGCAATGCAGATATTTGTGCAACATTTTGAGACACGCGGTACAAGTACGATCGCCCCTGATTTGCGTGGCTATGGAAATTGTAAAGCAGATTCGGCTTTTACAATGTTAGATCACATACAGGATCTTGAGAATTTATTAATTAGCGATCGCGCTAACGATCTCGCTTTTGGGCTAGATAACACTGAATATTTAATTCTAGGATGGTCATTGGGTGGGATTTTGGCGATCGAATTAGCGCTGCGAGCGCTTGACTGGCAAGGTGAGTCCACTCAAAATTCGGGTCAAAATTCAGCAATTCAGCCGAGGCTTGCAGGCTTGATTTTGATTGCTACAGCCGCCAAGCCGCGCAGTAATTTACCCAAAATCGCTTGGTGGGAATATGTAAATTTGGCGATCGCCGTAGCGCTACAGTTAGCGATCCCAAAACAGCGTGGGATTGTGGAATGGTTTGGTAAGCGATCGCTAATCAAATATTTAATTCAGCAGCATACCCTGACAGCCTACAAACAAATTGCCACTACTGGGGCAAAGGCTTATCTACAGACTTCACGCTATGCTCAGATGGCTCTTACCCAAGCCTTGAAGCAGAGATACGATCACACTCCAGATTTAGCCAAAATTCAAATCCCTTGTTTAGCGATCGCGGCGGCGCAAGATCGACATATCACGGCTGTATCAACTGCTGAAACTGCAAAGTTATTACCAAATTGTGAATTTATTTGTTATCCAGATACTGCGCATTTACTGCCTTGGGAGATCGGCGATCGCTTATTAGCCGATATTGATGCATGGACTGCTCGATTAAGTAAGGGCAATTCATGAATTGCCCTTACTTGATCTGTAAAATATAACCAGTAATCATCGGCGCTTTGCGCCAATCGTAAAGTTTACTTGTGCGTAAAAGCTTATGTTTCCTCAAAAATTTCTAACTCGCATGGCGCAAACTCATCAGCTTTCAGCCGATCAGGAAAGCGTGTTTTTATTGAGATTTGGGGGCGATCGCGAAGATCGTGACGTTTCTAGCATGTTAGAAATTTCTGAAGAAGCCTATCGCAAACGGATGGGGGAGATTTATCGCAAGTTCGACATTAGCGGTAAAGGTCCTGGGAAAAATAATCGACTCTTACATATTCTGCAAAATTATTTAGAAGTCGAAACTAACTTAGAAACTAATTCCCAAATTAATTCGCAATCCGCTCAAAATTTAGCGATCGCTGACAAATTCGCACCTGATTTGGGAACTACAGCTACTAATACCACTGATGTTGATATTGAAGAACTAGTTAGGCAACTACGCGATCGCAGCCAGCAAGTGATCCAAGAGCGCTGCGCTACGATGCGTGTTTTGGATATGTCGCATCCGATGAGATTGGAAGACATTTATACGGGAACCGATGTTTTAGAAAAGATTTCTAGCCGTCGTCGTTTGGGCATAAGCGACCTCTTGGCGACTTATCGCAGTAGTGATCACCCTGATATGGGAGCCGCTAATGAACATCGTGTATCGGGGATCGATGCGTTAAACCGCGTTAGCAAACTGATGCTGCTTGGCAAACCAGGGGCGGGTAAAACCACATTATTAAAATATACGGCGCTCAAATGCTCTCAAGGAGAGATTTTTAGCCAATTAGTGCCAATTTTTGTGACTCTACGGCAATATGCAAGCTCAGAGGCTTCATTATTAGAATATATCATTCAAGATTTTCAAGTTTGTAATATTAGTGATGCATCAAGCGTTAACCAAATTTTGCAACATGGTCGCGCCATGCTCTTCTTAGATGGACTGGATGAAGTGCGTGAAGATGATTTGCATCGAGTTCTTGAGGATTTACGAAGCTTTTCAGAGCAGTACTATCACAATCGCTTTGTGATTACCAGTCGTTTAGGAGCGCAGGAATATGTATTTGAGAAATTTACCGAAGTAGAAGTCGCCAACTTTCAGCCATTACATATTTCGCGGTTTGCTCAACGCTGGTTTGCGAATAATCCGCGACATACGGAATTGTTTTTAAGAAAAGTGGAAGATAGTAAATCAATTCAAGAACTTGCGACTAATCCATTATTACTAACGCTTCTATGTTTAGTTTTTGATGAATATGGCGATTTTCCCGCCAATCGTTCCGAATTGTATCGAGAAGGATTGGATGTACTTCTCAAAAAATGGGACGTTAAACGCAACATTGAACGCCACCAGCTTTATAAGAATCTATCGATGCAACGTAAAGAGGATTTACTTGGTCAGGTCGCCTGTGAAACTTTTAAGCGTGGGGATTACTTCTTTCGCCAAATTGATCTGGAAAACTATATCACTGAGTACATTCGCAATTTGCCCAAAGCCCATAATAGCGAAGATTCATTGCAACTTGATAGCGAAGCCATTATTAAGGCGATCGAATCCCAGCATGGTTTATTTGTGGAACGAGCTAAGGGTATTTATTCTTTTTCGCATTTAACTTTTCAGGAATATTTAGCCGCACGAGAGTTTGTTTACAATGGCAACTCTGAAACGTTAAACTTGTTAGCCTCTAAAATTACCGATCATCGTTGGCAGGATCTCCTCCGCCTTGCGGTAGGGATGATGCGATCAGCCGATGAATTATTAACATCAATGAAGGAACAGTGCGATCGCTTGTTAGCTGGCGATCGACAGTTACAAAGTCTCTTGCAATGGGTGACTCAAAAGGCGGAATCCGCTCACGTCAATGATCGCCTTCAGTCAGTACGCGCATTTTATTTAACCCTCGGTCGAGCGATCGCCCAAAGTGATCCTCTCAATCTTGCCAATGTCTTAGCTAGAACGCTGGTACTAGATCTTGACCTCTGCCAAAACCGCAATCTTAATGTTGAGCTTGCCTTTGATCTAGCGCGGGCGCTAGAAACAAAAGAGGGTGAAGATTTGGGGCTGGATCTAGAACTAGATCTTAGCCTTGCCTTGGAATATGCTCAAGAAATGCCTGATCCGCGCCTAGCCAAGGCTTTAGCAGAACTAATTAATACCTGTCCCGAAGATGCTGATAGTGACATCAGGTGGCAACATTGGGCGAATGATCTGCGTAAACAGGCGATCGCCCATCGCAACATTGGACAAATTTGGGATTTTACGCCCCATCAACTTGAACAGTTGAGTAGTTATTGCAAGGCAAATCGTTTACTCGTGGAATGTCTCGATAGTGATTGTTATGTCCATCAGCCCGTCCGACAAGCGATCGAGCAAAGCTTACTTTTACCGATTACATAAACCGATTACAGAAATTGATGCAAGTTGATGAAGAAAGATTAGCCAGTTTAGTTAGCTAGCCTGTTTGCTCACAGGCTTTCCTGCAAGGCTTTGGAAATAGAGGAAACCCGCAGAAGCTAAGAACGTGAAATAACCGATCGCCTGTCCTAAAAATAAGCGATCGCGAAAGCCAAACATCGCTTTGAGGAGAATGGCAGGGAATTGATTGTCGGGAAAAACATCATGGACATCCCACACTAAACCACCAATCAAGCAGGAACTCATTTCTGTAGCAGAAGCGGCAGGGAAACAGATAGAAGTTTGTGAGAGTGCGGCATAGGCGGCTACAGCCTTGTCCAGATGCCCGATCGCACTGACAACTAAACCAGCGACAATCAGTAACAGGAAAACTCCCATTGCTTGAAAAAATACTTTGAGATTAATCCGAATTCCGAATTGAAACAGAGCCATCCCGATCGCTACAGCCCCAACTAAACCCGCGATCGCGCCGATAATTGGCACAATTCCACCTTGCAATTTAGCCGAGATGAAGATTACCACTTCAAAACCTTCTCGCAATACCGCAATCAGAATCAGCGTAAACACTGCCCAACCTGCCGTTTTTTCGTTGGCGATCGCTTTACCAATTTTTCCTTCGATTTCGCCCTTGAGCGCTTTGGCATTTTCTGTCATCCAGACCAACATCCAACTCAACATGGCGATCGCGGTTAGTCCCAAAACTCCTTGCCACAACTGCCCATAAAAAGCCGCTTGCAACGGTTCTGTATTTTCTACCTGTTTGACAAACCAATTGAGGAGAATCCCCACCACAAAACTCGCTAATATACCCGTGCCAATCCCACCATACACCCAAGGATTGAGCTTACTGTGATCGGCTTTTTTGAGATATGCCATCACGATTCCCACTACAAGGGCCGCTTCCACGCCTTCGCGTAAAGTAATCGCAAAAATTGGTAAAGCTGTACTAAAATCCATATCTAAATCCTCTTCTAATTAATTATCAAAAAGTTAAATTGTAGGTGCAATTCAAAATTCAACATCGCGATAAATGTCAGGGATCGCTATTTCCATATTCACTGATTCCAACAAAATCGACTGGTCTAAACTATCAAAACCAGTCAATATCCAACCTTGAGACTGCTTACTGTAATGTTCAACAAAAACCTCATCTTGGCTAATCAATAGATATTCACGGAAGCTTGGGATAGAACGATATAAATGAAACTTGCTTGGCTTTTCTTGCACTTTATCGGAAGGATAAAGAACTTCTGAAATAAAAATCGGATTTAAGACTTCATCATCACGATCTTCGTTCATATGAATTTGCCCGTCAAAAAACATGATGTCTGGATATAATCCATAACTATAGTTGGGAATCCACAATCTTAAATTACTGCCAATAACTTCAAATTGAGTATCTCGAAACTTTGGATGGAAATAGCACAATATATTTCCATTGATTCGAGCATGGATGTATGTTACGCCAGATATATAGAAGAGTTTGCCATCATGATATTCACAACGTTCTTCCGAAGTTTCAGCGATCGCCCGATATTCATCGAGACTGTAGCGGCGCTCAGTGTTAGCAATCATGGGGTTGTACTCTAGCTTTCAAGACAACAGTTTTATTGTACTGTGAGGATCAACAGGGCTTAAGCCCCTTGTTTTAATCATTAATCTTGTTAAAAATCTTGCAAAACGGTCAATCATAGAGTTTAATTTATAGAAGAAGACTTAATCATTAGATCTCTCAATGAAAATATTTGTTTATCACACGCCTGAATTAGTCCCTGCCGAAGGTATTCCTGATTGCGCGATCGCTGTTGATATCTTGCGAGCAACCACCACGATCGCTACTGCACTGGCGGCAGGAGCCGAGGGAGTGCAAGTATTTTCCGATCTCGATGAGTTGATGCGCGTGAGTGAAGCCCATCCAGCCGAGTTGCGGATCAGGGTCGGTGAGCGCGGCGGCAAGACTGTTGAGGGTTGTGATCTGGGGAATTCTCCTTTTGACTTTACGACCGATGTGGTGAAGGGCAAGCGGATTTTTATGAGTACCACTAATGGCACGCGATCGCTCCAAAAAATCGCTAATGCTAAGAGTGTTCTTGCTTGCGCGATGATTAATCTGGGTTCGGTATTGAAATATTTGCGAGAAACTAAGCCTGCAACTGTGTGGATTGTAGGCTCTGGCTGGGAAGGTAGCTACTCCCTCGAAGATACAACCTGTGCGGGGGCGATCGCTGCGAATCTTGAAGATGAGGCTGATTTTGGAAACGATGAAGCGATCGCTGCGGCAACTTTGTATAAAGCTTGGAAAGGTGAGGTTGAAGAATTATTTTATCAAGCGAGTCACGGCAAACGCCTATTAAACCTCAATGGTGCGGAGGACATAGCCTACTGTGCCAAGCTCGATGTTGTTGATGTGTTGCCGAAACAATCTAGCGCAGGCTTGCTAGTTGCTGCCTAGTGGTACTAGATTAAGTAAGCATTAATTTCCCTTGTCGCCATGCCATCGTCTCACCGTTCATCTCTGTTCATGACTCCCTTGGCAAAACAAGTGACAAATATTACTGGAAAGCCAGAACGTCTTACTCCTCCTCTGAAATGGGCTGGTGGTAAGCGTTGGCTTGTGCCGTATTTGCAGGATACTTGGCAAAAGCACAGCGATCGCCGTTTGGTAGAGCCATTTTGTGGCGGATTAGCGATCGCTTTAGGTTTAAAGCCAGAGCAAGCTTTACTTAATGACATTAATCCACATGTTATTAATTTCTATAAATGGTTGCAACGAGGTTTAAGCTTTGACATTGAAGCCAAGTACAATCGGGAATTTTACTATGAACAGCGTAATGAATTTAATCGCTTGATTCAAAACGGTGAAGCTGATAGTAATAAAGCCGCACAACTCTTTTATTATCTGAACCGTACAGGGTATAACGGTCTATGTAGATTTAACAAAAAGGGGGGATTTAACGTTCCTTTTGGAAGATATAAAACTGTTAATTACAATCCGAATTTTTCTGTTTACCAATCCGTTATGTCTCCGTGGCAATTTACCTGTGGAGATTTTGAATCATTAAAAATCAAAAAGAGAGATCTAATCTACGCAGATCCACCTTATGATGTGGAATTTCGACAGTATTCTAAAAATGGATTTGAATGGGAAGATCAAGTTCGTCTTGCTACATGGTTAGCTAATCAAAAATGTCCAGTGATTGCTTCTAATCAGTCAACAGAGCGTATTGTTGAGTTATATAGAAATTTAGGATTTGAGATAGAGTTTCATGACGCTCCAAGAAGAATTAGCTGTAATGGAGATCGACAACCTGCACAAGAAATTATTGCTTTTAAAGGACTTAGTTAATTATGAGCGCACGTAACACTTCGACTGGGGCTGTACTAGAAAATATGATTTTACCTTCTTTAAGAATGGGAAAATACGAATACGAGCTTCAAAAAGTGATTGGAACAAGACCAGGGGGACGAAAACATAAAATAGATGCTGTTGCCAGTAAAGAGGATGGCTCATATTTGATTTCCCTAAAATGGCAGCAGGTAAATGGAACAGCAGAACAAAAAGTTCCTTTCGAGGTGATTTGCTTGCTTGATGCACTGCAACAGAATCCACAATGTCAAAAAGCTTATTTAGTTCTAGGTGGTGATGGATGGACTTTACGGAATCTTTATACTTCAGGCGGGTTACAGAAGTATTTGCTCTATGGTGATCGCGTGGAGATTATCACCCTTGAAAGGTTTATTGCTAAGGCAAATACAGGAAAGCTTTAACAATCTTCCTCTATGTCTGATAAATCAGAATCGCTTTCTTCAAATGAATCTGACTCATAACTTAGTTGATATAAAGATAATCTGTCTTTGATATCTCTGGCTAATTGATCAAAAGTGATGCAAATTATTTTTTGAGAATCGATTAGAACCTTATTCAGTCTCCATCTTAGTCGATTTTTATCTATAGGCGACAGGAAAGATTCTCTACCAATTATTAGCATTCCATAAAAATTAATGCTATCACTCTCGAAAATAGCACGAAATTGAGCAGTATTTCTAAAATCATCAAGCTTCCAAAACCAGTCAACAATTTGGCTAAAGCCATGCTCAAATCGAGAAGACCAATCAGACGTACTTCTCTCCTTTTTTACAAAAATACTATTTCTGGTAGCATCTTCAAACTCAATGAGGCAGTAAGTAGCATTAGTTGAGTCTCCTACAACTAAGTCTGCTCTAAAGTCTCCAAAGAATGTAAATTCGTGTTTAATTCTATCAAATCGCACTATTTCAGCTACATAAGAAGCTATAAATGCAGATAGATCGAGATTTTTCTTAAAAAATGGAAGTATATCTTGGGATTCTCGAAGTTCTGCTTGCTTTAGTAGTTTTTCAAACTCATCAAGTTCAGCAATACATTTTCTCACATCAAAATTGAAAGAATCAAGCGGTTTCAACTAAGCTCTCCTTCTTGATCCTAGAACCGTACAGACTTTCCAAACGATCATGGTTGACGATATCAGCGATTGTTATTTCATTGTCTTGATGTTGAAAAATCACGCGATACTTCAATCCTGCTCTTGCGAGGAAATAATTCTCTTTTAACCTTAATTTATGTACTTGTAGCGATGGATTAGAAGGAAAGTTCACTAGAGATTCGATTGTTTTGATAACTCTCAAACGATCTTGCTTTTGTAAACTGTCCAAGCCTATTTGGGCTTTGTCAAGTAATGCAACTTTATTTAACATCACCAAATACTCCTAAAACCTAATTACAAAAAACATAAAAATTAAAGTTTAGTTTAAATTTCAAGTTTAACATTCAGATTACATAAATAATTTTATCATGAACGGAGCGATTTATCATGAAAGCGAATAAGGGCAAGCTTTAAGCGATCGCCATATAAGATAAACTTCTACAAGTAGTTTTTAGATCATGTTCGCGAATGAAAAAAAAGGATGGTTGGTTTCGTATAGCCCTGCGATGGAAGGGTTCAGTAGTTCCAGAGGTTCTGCCCCGATCGCTAATGTGCGGATTATTTAGCATTTTTGTTTTTATTCTGTATATCCATCAAATCAAAGTTTCCTTACCGATTCTTGGTACAGTTATTCCCAATATTGTGCTAGGTTTACTGCTGGTATTCCGCACCAACACAGCCTATGAACGCTTTTGGGAAGGTCGCAAAGCATGGGGAGGACTAGTTAATACAGTCAGAAATTTGTCTCGGCAAATAATGGTCGCGATCGCTGAACAAGAGCCAAGCGATCGCCCAGCCAAAATTGCCGCCGTCAAATTATTGCCAGCCTTTGCGATCGCCTTAAAGTTACATCTGCGATCGGAGCCAATTAATGCTGAACTCGCCGCAAATCTTGACCCTGAGCAGTTTGAACGCCTAAAAACCATGAATCATCCCACACTGGAAATAGCATTTTGGATCAGTAGCTATCTGCAAGAGCAAACTCGTAAAGGCAGACTCGATCGCTATCAGTTAAATGACATGATTCAACTACTACATCAAATGTTGGATGTTGTCGGCATTTGTGAACGGATTCTCACGACACCAATTCCTTTAGCCTATTCAATCCATCTCAAACAGTTACTGTTAATTTATTGCCTATCACTTCCTTTTCAAATGGTTGGTCAATTAGAATGGATGACCGCGCCAATTGTATCTCTAATTAGCTTTACTTTGTTAGGTATCGAAGAAATTGGCATTCAAATTGAAGATCCTTTTGGACATGATGCCAATGACTTACCCTTGGATCGTATTTGTAATAATATGATGCGAAATATTGAAGATTTGATAGTTGTAAGTGATAAAAGTTTGTTGCAGTCCATTGATGCATCATAGAATGTAAGGCTTAAGAGGCTTGCTTTCTCAACCTTTTAAGCCTTGTATCCGTAAGCTTAATTAGCCCGTACAGGAATTTGATGAGAACTGAGATAATCTTTAATCTCCGCAATACTCAATTCTCCATAATGGAGCAAAGTCGCAAGTAAAGCCGCCTCTGCGCGTCCCTCAACCATCGCTTCACGAATATGTTCACAATTCCCCGCACCACCCGACGCAATCACAGGAACTTCGACTAAATCTGCAACCTGCCTTGTTAACGCTAGATCGTAACCCGCCTTAGTTCCATCCGCATCCATACTGGTTAGCAAGATCTCACCCGCACCACGCTTAACCACTTCCTGCGCCCACCAAAGCGCATCAATACCCGTATTCTCTCGCCCACCCCGCACATATACATCCCACCCTAAATTTTGCGGATCGGTTCTACGTCTAGCATCGATCGCGACGACAATACATTGATTACCAAAGCGATCGCTACTGCGATTAATTAAATCTGGATCGTTAACTGCTGCCGAATTCATACTGACTTTATCGGCTCCTGCGCGTAACAGTTCGCGAATATTGTCCAAATTTCGCACGCCTCCACCAACAGTAAGTGGGATAAATACCTGTTCGGCAGTGCGATAGACCACATCAAGAATGGTATTGCGATCTTCGTGGGTAGCGGTAATATCAAGAAATACTAATTCATCTGCTCCTGCGAGGTTATAAATCTGCGCTAACTCCACAGGATCGCCCGCGTCCTTAAGATCGACAAAGTTAATACCTTTAACAACTCGACCTGCCTTTACATCCAGACAAGGTAAAATGCGTTTCGCTAGCATAAGCTCTTTAAATTACTCAAATAAAAATTAGGAAGAGATAGATCATTCTAACTCGCAAACTCCCAACAAATTACCAAACTCTCGGTTCAAAGTGGCGGGTTTGATGAGATTCTCAACAAATTCTCCTCATCCGCTAGTTAGCCCTCCCACTTGTTTGTCGGTTTGGGCAACTTGCGCGATTAGCTTTTCAATTTGCAGAAAAAATTATCCACGAATCACGATAATACTGCGCCCTGCGGGACTAGTGGCGTTTTCAGTGGTGGTGCGATCGCTCAGTGGCAATAAACCCTCACGGCGATCAAAGATCACTAGCCAACCTGTATCTAAATTCAAGCCCGATAGATATTTATCCAATTGCTTTAATCCTTCGACTAACGGATCTGGTCTACCGTCTCTCCATACTTTTAATTCCATTCCTAAGACTAGATCGCCATAACGCAAACAAATATCCATCCGTCCCGAACCCACTGCATATTCTCTCTCTAATGTGCCGCCGCCATTCACAACACGATGAAGAAAAGCCATTAATACTAAATGCGGCGCAATCTCTGGATAGGGTGTACTTTTAAATAATGGTTCTCCATGCTGTTGCCAGAATTCTATAAATGCCGCTAATAGTTCCATTGGTATTAGTTCACCCTTATCACTTAACCATCGCGGTTCAATCCTACCCATTGAAGCATTTGTGGTGTAGCTTAAAACTCTAGGTAAAACTTCTTGATAAATGGGATTAGCGATTTCTAGACCTCTGCTATTGTCCATTTTGCATAGTCCCAAATCTAACAAATATCGAATATCGTCATTAGGAACATTTGGTAAATCTTGACCTGCTAAGATTGGCTCAATAATTGCTTGAACTCTATCTTCTCGAAGTCTTTCCGCAAGGCTATCTAAATGCGTATCTTGTCGGCGAATTAGAATCTCTTTCGCTTGATTAATTAAATCTACTGTTATGGGAATCGTTACATCTTTGGCTAAAAACTCTGTCGCCTGACGAGCGATCGCATTAACTAACCAAGGCTGACCATCAGTTAAATAAAATGCTCTAGCGATCGCTTCTGACGTAAAAATCTGCCCCGTTGCGGAAGTATGTTGTTCGTAAAGCTTTTTAACATCTGCCAAACTGAAATTGTGAAGTGTAAGGGATTCTACTTTGATATTAAATGGACTCGATGTATTGAGTCGTTGACTGCCGCCAGATGCAAATTTATAATCCCGTACATCGCGCATTCCAATTAAACCTAAAGAATAGGGAAAACCTTGGGGCCGATTGGGATAGCCCGATCGCAGTTGTCTCAATACTGAAATCAATGTTTCATCGCTCAATGCATCAATTTCGTCAAGAAATACGACCAATGGACGCGATGATTTTTTTGCCCAAGTACTCAATAATGTGCCGATCATACTTCCTGCATTAGTATCTGGCCATTCTGGAGGATAAAGATTCTCAGGTAATCGAAATTGAATAGATTGTTTCCATTCATCTAAAATAGCGCGTTCGGCAGCCCCAGGATCATGGGAAAAAACGGCTCCCACTTCAAGAGAGAGCATCACGGCGGTATAAGCTCCACTGGCGGTCATTTCCTGTGCAAGGGTTAACATCGCTGTGGTTTTGCCGACTTGTCGGGGGGCATGGAAGACAAAATAATTGCGCTGGGCGATCAGTTGCGTTAGTTCTGGTATCCGCTCGGTAGAGGGCAATGTATAGTGAATGTCGGGTTGGCAAGGACCTGCTGTGTTAAACCATTTGGGCATATTTTAACTTTGATTAGACAATTGAATATTATTGTAATGCTAAGTAAATAAATCTTTTAAAAATAAGGAAATCTCCACCCGATCCCTTACATTAAAAAAGTCAAGGGGAACGACTCCATCGATATGCCGACTGACTACGTTAAACCCTAAGCGAGTGCGGCGATAGCTAAATACTAATGGACTATTTGTGGCTAAAGGCTGTCGTAACCAATTGTCGAAATTAGTAGCTTGTGCCATGCGATCACTCATTGCTTTCACCACTAAAGCTGATCGCTCATCGGGTAAACTACTGGAGGCAAATACATAAGCACGTTCTAACAACTTGTCGCGTTGATCGGGATTGAGCCATGCGGAAATCACCATTTCCAATGCGGTTTGAGGGTTTTGCTTCACCGATTGTAAAGCGTTGGTGTCATTGGCGATCGCATTAGCTAACAATACAGCCGTAGGATTACCTGTTTCTTTGAGTTCAGCAATGGCGTTAGGCTTACCAGTCCACCATCGCAGCATCGTTAAATGTAAGGATTTAGGAGGGTAAATACGCTCAAGATTTGCCACTACCCGTTGATAGAGTGGTTGAAAAGTAGAATCTGCCCAAAGGGGACTGGTGATAAAACTGGGATCGTTCACAACTTCCGTAGTCATGGCGGCGATCGCTTCATCGGTCTTACCTTGACGGAATAGACTCACTCCTAAACCAAAATTTAGCGATCGCTTCAGGGGATAGAGTTCCAAACCATGGCGAAAATAGGATTCGGCATCTTTGACAGAACTTGGAGTATTTTCTTGAAGACTTAGCCAAGCGGCGGCATTATAACCCACTTCATTATTGGGATTTGTGGCGATCGCGGTTTTCATCCATGCTAAACCTTCTTTTCGCATTGAAGCAGAATTCGGTAAATTGGGATAGTTAATCGCGAGTTCAGCTAAGTTCCATCCCAACTGATAGGGATAATAAGGTTCCCAAGGTGCTAGCTGATGTGCAAGTTTCAGCCGCTCTTGAAATTTGTCGATCGCAATACTGGTTTCAATTCTTTCCTGCGGTTGCTTCCCCTCCTTTTGAGCAACAAGATCAGCATCAAGATCGGCTCTGGCTGTGGATAAATAGATAAATCCTACACTTGATGATCGCCAAGCCATATTTACAGGAATTAACCAAGTGATCGCGCCTCCTAAATAGATAGTCATCACAATTGCTAACCAAAGTCGCGGTTGTTTGTGATAGCCAACGGTAATCAATTCATGGGTATGCACTTGTCCTAAATAAGCCAAGCAAGCAAACACAATCACTAAACTACCACTAATCGCAGGCACATCAAGTTGATAATCGGTAATCGCTAATATGCCATAGCCCAACAGACTGCCAAATAGTCCATAGGCGATCGCTTGATCCTGTAGATTTGCTTGCCAAGTTGGAGATTTATGTAATTTGATCGCCAGACTCGCGATCGCTACTAATAGGAATAAAAAGGTAATGACAGCGCCGATTCCCAATTCCGCCCAAAGCTGTACAGGTGTACTATGTAATTGGAATAGAATCTCCGCTTCACGCCCCGCCCATTGGGGACGATATTGTTGATACAGCATCACTGCTGAACCAGCCCCCGCCCCAAATAACCAATGATCTAAACCCATCCGCCAACCCGCATCGGCAGCGATCGCCCTAAACATTAATTCGCCCACACCTTGAGTAGGATTTGTAAAACTGGCGATTAATCCCGCCGTAATTGATCGCAAGCGATTATTGGCGGTAATTAGGAAACTAAATATGGCGATCGCGCCACCGCTTCCCAAAAGCACAAATCCGCGATAACGACCAACTCGCAATAAAGCCACGATAATTGCGTAGAGAACTATTGCGCCCAATCCCAAAAATCCGCCCCGCGAACTGGTGGTATATAAATCTAACAATCCCAAACCAATTCCTGCTAGCCAAAGCAATCTCCATTTTCCCTGTTGAGCGATCGCTAAGCTCACAAAAAGCGGCAGAACCAACATCAAAAATCCTGCCACATAATTTTGATGTCCCATCGGAGCCCAGTTGCGTGACTCCAAGTCGGAGAAGTCATAACTCAGATTCAGTCCCCATTGATTGAGTTTGGCAAGATTTGCTAATCGCGGCAGCCAAGATTGGGTTGTCCAGATGAATAGACTTTCGACAATTACGGCAATTCCCAATAAACCTTGAAATCGCAAAACGGGTAAAATTTCCGATGTGGCTCTCTGATTTAGATCGGGCTTATGCAAAAAATTATTAGTTACATATATCGCGATCAAATACCCAAATGCAGTCAAGCTATACCACATTGCCTGATTTGGGAATTTTGAGAACATTGTTGATAGGGCTAGCGTTACGAATCCTGAACCGATCGCCCAGTCAAATCCGTTCCCCAATAAATAAAAGGGATTGGCTTTACGCCATAGGTTTAAAAGTCCTGCGATCGCAAAACATAACAAGCCCAGTTGCCATAACATTACCCAAGGGAAACTTACCATTTGAGTGCTGCTGTTAGGAAGTAACGTAAATAGAATGTAGGCGGCAATGCCTAATTGAATGATTAATCTTCCTGTATTCATAAAATGTAGATTAGGTATAAATTATTTCAATAGGACTTACGCAAAAATTCTAATGTAGGGGCAATTCATGAATTGCCCCTACATTCAACTCAAATTCAAATTAGTAATAGAGCTTCTGCGAGTTCGCGCTCCATCTCTTCGGCACTAGCGATTGCATCGGTCATAATTTGACTTGGTGAAATTCCATTATGATAAGCTGATAGCCAGCGTTGGGCTTCATTCCCCTGTTCCAAAATTTTTTTCAACGGTGATAGGAAGCACCACACGCCAGCATCCTTAGCCCGTGATCGCTGTTGTTCATATTGATTAGCAATCCATTCCCGCGCCGTGATTTGTTCGCCTGTTTGCCAATGGGTTAAGACGGCATCAAGGCTATTCACTGCCGCCGCGATTTCATTTTGATCAGCAATCGCTTCCAATTCACTAGAGGTAAATTTACTCGCATTGGGAGCGAGGGGATCTAGGGATGAGCCAATTCCTGCTTCCAGAAACTGATGTAAACGCATTTCTAGAAGTGCAGTTATTGCAAGGAGCGCCACAGGATCGATCACTAAATCAGAAATTCGCAATTCTAAGCGATTGAGGTTATAGGGACGGTTATCACCATTGGGGCGCACCGATGACCAGAGATGACGCACATTTTGCATCGTTCCCAATTGTAATTGCTGTTCTGTCCATTCCACAAAATGATGATGACTGCTAAATAAGGGAACTAACTTCGGCGTTTTGGGAAACATCTGCCATCGCGAAGAATGAAATCCTGTGGCTTTGCCATTAAGGAACGGCGAGGCGGCACTCAGGGCAAGATAAAGCGGAGCTTCCAGTCTAATTAATCGACAGGCTCCTATCAATAATTCCAAATCAGGAATGCCGACATTAATATGAATGCTTGCCGTAACCACATCGGTTCCATAGGTCTGTTCGATATAGTCATGATAGGGGTTTTGCGGATCGGAGCGATAGAAATGATCGGCTCCACCTAGCGCAAGCGTACTCCCTGGCATGAGCGTATAGTCACCCAGCGATCGCAAATAGCTGCGTAATTTTTGACGAGGCTCGACCAAAGCCATTAACAATGGTTCATATTTATGAAAAGGCGGTGTAATGTATTCGACGTTGCGGCTGTCTGGCTCGCGCACAAATCCATGTAAGTTCGCCACAATGCGATCGCTAAAGCCAACCACATCCCCCGTTGGTGTAGAGGTGTAGATTTCTACTTCAAAGCCTTTGGATAAAAGCACGGGAGATTTCCTATTACTATCGATGGTGTTACGAGAATGCTACTAGCCTACCTTAAAACCCATCTATTTAGCTTTAGCCTTTTGTTTTTGCTTTTCCTGATTTTTTTCGGCTTGCTTGGCTTTTTCCTTCTCTTTCTCTTTTTCCTTTTTCAGAGCTTCTTTAGCGGCTTTAGCAGCTAATTCGGCTTTGTGTTTCGCTTCGCGTTCTTCTTCTTCCTTCTTTTCTTGATAGTAGGCATAGTCGCCAGCATAGACGCAAAGATCGCCATCGCGGATTTCTACGATTTTGTTGGCAACTTGGGAGATGAAATAGCGATCGTGGGAGATGACTGCCACAGTGCCTTCATATTCGCGTAAAGCCGCTTCTAGCATCTCTTTTGCAGGAATATCAAGGTGATTAGTCGGCTCATCGAGAATCAAAAAATTCACGGGAGTTAGCAGCATTTTGGCAAGAGCAAGCCTTGCTTTTTCGCCGCCACTGAGATCGCGGACGCTCTTGTATACAGTGTCACCGCTAAACAAAAACTTACCAAGAACACCACGCACTTCTTCATGGGTCATCTTCGGGAAATCATCGTGAATTGTGGCAAATACGTTTTTATGTAAATCAAGGGCTTCGGCTTGGTTCTGCTCGAAGTAGCCGACCATGACGTTATGACCGAGGGTGATCTCGCCTTCGTTGTAGGTTTCTTTGCCGACAACCATTTTTAAAAGCGTAGATTTACCCGCGCCATTTGGTCCCAAGAAAGCCACGCGATCGCCTCTTTCAATTTCCAGATTTGCCCCTAAAAACAAAATTTGCTCGCCATAAGCATGGGTGAGATCCTTGATTTCTACGGTGACACGTCCACTACGCGAGGCGGGTGGAAAATGGAATTTTAAGGTGCGAACATCACTATCAGGGGCTTCGATGCGCTCAATTTTGTCAAGTTGTTTTTCGCGGCTCTTGGCTTGGGTACTGCGGGTGGCACTTGCTCTAAAGCGATCGACGAATACCTGTTGCTTTTCGATGTATTTCTGCTGACGTTCAAAGGCGGCTCCCTGTGCAGCCTTGGCTTCAGCTTTTTGGGTGAGATAGGAGGAGTAATTACCGAGATAGGTCATAGAAACGCCGCGCTCGGTTTCCACAATCGAGGTACAGAGGCGATCAAGAAATTCACGGTCATGGGAGACGATGACCATTGGCGTACTGAGCGATCGCAGATATTTTTCTAACCATTCGATCGTTTCTAAATCTAAATGGTTTGTCGGTTCATCCAGCAATAACAGGTCTGGTGATTGCAGCAAAATTTTGCCCAAGCCCATTCGCATCTGCCAACCGCCACTATATTCGCTCACAAAGCGATCGCCATCGTCAGATTTAAATCCTAGTTCTGGCAATAGCTTATCAATGCGGCTTTCGAGTTCGTAGCCATTACAGTCTTCAAACTTACGTTGTAACCGATCCATCACCTTGAGAATCGGCTCGTAGTCTTCGCCATCTTGTAAATTCTCTAGATGATGATGGACTTTAGCTAGTTCTTTTTGGACTTCGCGAACTTCCTGAAATGCTTGCCACATCTCTTGTTTGACCGTGCGAGTCTCTTCGATATCAAATTCTTGGCTGAGATAGGCAATTTTGAGGCTAGTTGGGCGGACAATCTGCCCTGCGGTGGGTTCGATTTCCCCTGCAATAATCTTGAGTTGTGTTGATTTTCCTGCACCGTTTACGCCAACCAAACCAATGCGATCGCCTGTTTTTACCTCCCAGTTAACGTCTTTAAGGACTTCGCCAGTGGGGTAGATTTTCTGTACATGTTCAAGACGAAGCATAGGTTTGGGGCTACAACAAAACTTAACTTTTTATTAAGATTAACATTTTTTTGTAACAAATGCATCTAACCGCACAAAACCTTAGCGCAACCGCACATATTTCTTTACAATCTACCCAAAAACCTAAAACTCTTGTCTGGCAATAACTATAGACTAAATATGCATATAACGAAGAAAATCTTGCCTAGCCTTTTTATTGCGAAGATAAAACGAAATATTTATTTGCTAGTCGTTGAAAGCCAGAAAAGTCCTTCCCCATAACTTAGTTAAATTGAAATATTAAAGGTTACAATGCTTTTTGAACTTATTATCTAACAGTTCTAATACTATTGATGTTTTCGACAATAAAATATCTTTGAGAGGAATAGAAAAATGAAAAAACTTCCAATTTTAATAATTCTTTCTTTAGGTGCAATTTCTCTAGCAAGTTCACCAGTTAGCGCCCAAAAACAAGCAATCGTCGATGTACCGCCAAAATCTCGGTTGAGTTGCGATGAGGCGATCTCAAACGTCAGAGCAGATCTTATTCAAAGAGGTTTTTTTAAAGGATATTCTGGTCCAGGTGGTAGACCGCCAGAGGTTCGAGTAAATCCAGATAGTATTCAAAGAGAGTATTACGATTATCCACCAAATCGAACTCAAGAGATTTTATTTAGCACTGTTTTTGCTACAGATTTATTTAGTTCGCCAAGGCTAATGGCTACTTTGTCATCACAAATTATGGCAGAATGTACTCAAGTTGGAATGGTATATTTTGCTGATTACGAAGGTGGTCAACCAGTGGGATATTTTAACGACAACACTGCAAGAACCTTTATTGGAAAAAAAAGAGTAACTCGTTGGAGTAAGCAACAATGGGGATATTATTTCTTCTACTAAAGTTTTGTAATTATTAAGAGACTTCTTTAAGCCTCATCGCAGTTATCTTCGTGGTATAAAGGAATGAAAAATAAATAACTTGTGTATTTGTTTTTTATCCCATACTAACGCTATCTCGTTAGCAGCCTAAATGCACAACTTAATAAATTTTTATTTCTAAGCTACCTGAAGCTAAAATGCACAAAGATCCTTGATATAAATTTTTCGTTGACTTATGGTTAATTTAGGAATTATGCAATGGCAAAAGCCCTTTCTTCTCGTTTTATAGAATGAGTTATCAACGAATTATTTACATCAAGAATAAATTCGTACATCTATTTACTTATACTTCGTCTCCCAAATAAGCTTCAATTACTGCCCGATCGCTTTTGACAATTTCAGGTTGTCCGATCGCAATTAGCTGTCCAAAATCTAAAACTGCAATGCGATCGCATAGTCCCATGACCAAGGGAACATGATGTTCGATCAGGAGAATTGTCAGGGCAAAGCGATCACGCAAACTGCGAATAAAATCACTCAGATGCCCCTTTTCATTAGGATTCATCCCCGCCGCAGGTTCATCTAGCAATAACAATTTTGGTTCTAGCGCAAGGGCGCGGGCGATCTCCAGACGACGCTGATCACCATAGGAGAAATTTTTAGCTTTGACATCATGGCGATCGCTTAAGCCGACCAGTTCTAAAAGTTCGAGAGCGCGATCGTAGGTTTGGGTTTCTTCGATCTTGGTTGGTGGTATCCCCAAAATGCCATTCCAAAGATGGGTAGTAGTACTAAGATGTCTAGCGATCGCCACATTCTCTAATGCTGATAGCTCACCAAACAGACGAATATTCTGGAAGGTTCTGGCAATTCCAAACTTGGCAATTTGATGGGGACGGCGATTGGTAATCTCTTTGTCGTTGTAGATAACCTTGCCTACAGTGGGGGCAATTAATCCTGTAATTGTATTGAATAGGGTGGTTTTACCTGCGCCATTAGGACCAATCACTCCAAAGATTTCATTTTCCTTGACATCAAAGGAGACCTCGTTTACCGCGACCAAGCCCCCAAAGCGCTTTGTTACCTGCTGAATCGCTAACATAACTGTTTTGATATTTTAAGAATGATGTTTTAAAAATTAAGTGGAACAGGCTTCTAGCCTGTTGACGGGCAAGATGCCCGTTCCACATTTTATATTCAATTGCAATCAGCTACTTATCAAAGTTGAGAAGGTGCGTTACGCTAACGCACCCTACTGTAACCTAATTGGTTTTATAAATAAGCGGCAGGATCGACAGGTTCGCCATTAGCGCGTAACTCAAAATGTAAATGTGGTCCAGTCGAAAACCCAGTGGAACCCACAGCCGAAATCGGTTGTCCTCTTTCTACCACATCACCATCTTTGACATACAACTCACTACAGTGAGCATACAAAGTGGTCATGCCATTACCATGATCAATAATCACCGAATTACCATAGCCACCATACCAATCCGCATAAATTACCCTACCCCGCGCACTGGCATAAATCAAGCTGCCATAGTCAGCACCAAAATCGATACCCGCATGAAAGCGCTCCGTCCCCAAAATCGGATGGACTCGCCAACCAAAATTACTGGTAACTTCGCCAATCGTAGGGTACATCAACTGCCCTGTACCTGGGGGAAGCACTAAGCCTGAGTAAGGCTGTACTTTTGCCAAAATAATTTGTGACAGACGACGAGAATCTTCAGCAAGACGATCTTCGGCTTGGGTCAGAGCTTGGCGATCGCTCTTGAGTCGATCTAATGAATTTTGTTGAGCGACAGTTTCTGCTTCAATATTTGCTTTTTGATATTTCAGCTTTTGCGTCAATAACTCAACTTCATTTTTTTGAGCAATTACCTGATTACGCTGTTTCTCCACCCGATCTGATCGTTCGGTCAAATCTCCGAGTAACTTGCGATCGCTATCATAAATACGCTCAATCTGGCGGCGGCGATCGGCAAACTGATTGAGATCGCGGCTACTGAGTAACGTCACCCACCAACGCTGTAATTGTTGCCTTTGCAAATAACGTAACCGCGCCGAAGTCGCATCACGCTTTTTGTTGAGGTCATACTCCAGTTCTTGCAAATTAAAACTCAGCTTTTGTAATTGCTCTCTGGCTTGCCGAATTTTTTTTTCGTTATCTTGAATCTGAGCATCAGTGACACGCACATTTCGTCTAAGAGCCTCAAGTCGCGACTGCGCGGGTTTCGTTAGGGCATTAATTTGTTCTTGTTGCTTCTGGATGATTTGACGCTGCTGCTCTACATAGTTTTGATAATTCTGTAATTCCTGCACAGATTGGGCTTGTACAGATTCCCCCCATCTCATAGGCAAACCCATAGTCAAGCCAAAAATAATGGCGATCGCCACAATTCCTAACCTTAACCACAAAAAGCGCCTCTCTTGGCGATTGCCCATCCAATCCACCTATATTTAACTTGGGTAATATTGATATTGCTGTCTCTTTAAAATACTAACAAGTATGATGAAAATATCACCAATCGCCCCTCAACAAACCAACAACACCAAACAGCGATCGCCTCAAACATCATGTACCTCGGAATTTACGAAGATAAGTTAGAAATTGATCTAATTCTTCTCGGCTCATTAATGTGCGCGATCGCTTCTGGAAATTATGTACCAAATATTCCACACACTGTCCCCTTGACCACCCAACCCTCTCTATTTCTTGATCAACCTCAATAATTAATTCAGCGATCGGGCAAAATTCATCGCCTGTTAGCTCAATCACACCTGCAATTAATCGATAGCACATTAGTTCAGTATCTTCCGATTTTTGGAAAGGTTGGCTAAAGCTCATTATCAGTAGACAATTTTGGCTAATCTGATGACCATTATCAAGCAATCTGCATAATTTTGGGTCAGTAATGCTGGCATTTAGAACTTCATCACTATTACCGATAGGCATAATCCCGCGCCATTTACCTAACTCTTTCTGTCTAACTTGAAAGTCATCAGTTTGGACAAGTTGCAAAGTACGACATTTATTTCTAGACAGCGATCGCAAATATTTATATGGAACAGCCTGTAACCAAGTATCTTCTTCAAAATGCAATAGTTCTGATTCTCGAAACTTGAGCAAATCAGACGACTGAACCTGTCCCGAAATTTTCCACTCTCCTGAGCGAATTAGCCGATTTTCTGATTCATATCCCTTACCCCGTTCCTTCTCGTTTAAAGGAATATCGACCAGATCGAAAGTTTGTAACAATCTTCCATTGATCAAGGTTAAATAATTGGGAATTGAACCATCTTCGGTGTTTGTAATTGGTCGAATCCATTGACCTGTTTTAAGATTAAGCCCTGCAACACATTTATTATTGTGCTTACGAGAATTAGCTAAACAAACTATTTCTGTCATTGCTTTTTGATTTCCTATTACAGATGCTTAATATCAACATTTCCCCAACTGTTTTGCAGATATTCAGCGACAAGTCGGCGATGGCAATTGTGAGGTTTGACTTCACTGCATAGCAAACAGCCATGATTAATTAATTCGGGTGTGACTTTGTTTTCAATTTGACGTTCTGAGATCAGTTTGAGAAAGTTCTCTTCATATACTTCCCAATCTCCTTTATTTTTTTTGTAATCATCCAAAATATCTTTGGTTGGTGCTAAATCAGTAATATGAATGTAATCAATACCACCAATCTGCTTGAGAAAATATTTTAAGTCATTTTTTTTAGCAAATCCTGCCAACTGAGAAACATTGTTTAGTCTTGTGTCAATTAATGTCTTTACTCCAGAGTTGATCAAAGTTTCAAAAAACTGCTCAGCACTCTTTTGAGTAAACCCAATCGTGAATAGTTGAATCGATCTAGGCATAAACTTCTTCTCTAGTGTCCACGTAGGCAATTTCTTCACCTTGTTTTCTATATGCTTCTACAAGCCGATCTTGAGGCTCCAAATCATTATGCAATGACATATCAAACAATGAGGGTTGAATTACACCCTTAAAACCATGCTTAATCAAAAGTCGATCTTCCATCTCTCCGTGAGGTTCTAGTTTTCCATCTGGTTGAATATGCTGAATATCAAGCTCATATTCTTTGAGTTGAGGACAAACCAAAATCGCCCGATGACAAGTCATGGGATCTTTTTCAGCACACATCAACGCGATTCTATGGCGACTCTTGATCCCTTTAAGAATGCGCCTAATGCCATCGGTAAATAAATCTGTGGCGGCAATTTTTTCGTAAATTGCTTTACCGTCGATATAGCAGCTTTGGTCTTCAGGTCTAGCGCCTAACTCTTGACCTAGAAATACATAACGGATTTTGTCAGCTTCTAAATGATTCTTTAATTGTGCTTGACAATAATCAGGTAGATAACGACTATAGGGGTGCGATCGCACATCAGCTAAAGCCGTAATATTATGCTTTTGCAGAAGTTCAATAAAAGTCTTGATGCTGTGATTTGAATGACCGATGGTAAATAGTTGCATGGAAAGTCAACCTCAAGAATATAAAAATTTTAACGCGATCGCAAATCTTCTGGAAACTGAGGATCGAGGATTTGGGCGATCGCATAGGGACAATCTGAGGGTAAATCGGGATAATCGAGAGGCGTTTCTCGCACAACCAAGGATAGAGCCAGTCTATGGGCTTCGATTACTGCTTCATCGAGATAGGACTTCAAACTGGGATTATCTTTTAAATGCAGTTTGATGCGATCGCGTTGTTCGACAATAGTTGACCGCCAACTTTTACCGCGCAATTCGGATTGAAATTCCCACTTCAGCAAATGTCCAATCAGAACACCCAAACGATTGCGAAGTTCTTGTTTTTGCTGCTTACCCAACGACTCAATTTCCTCCACCAAATTCTCTATATCCAGAGACTGCCATTGACCATGACTTAATAGTGCTGACTGCTCCTGTGTCCAAGCATAAAAATCTATCTCATACAAGTCATTCGATAAATCAATATTTGTTTTTAGCTCTAACTTTGACTTAAGCATTACGTTTCAGCCTACGCTACGTTACATATAACTATAACAAATTACACCTGCACTAATTGCAATATTTGAGGTGATGGTAAGGGTTTACCCGTTTCCATAAAGCGATCGCCCCTAATCTCAATCAAAAAGCGATCGCCTAAAATATCCACACTTCTCCCAAACAAGCGATCGCCCCGCTAACCTCATCACAAAGCGATCTCCTAAAATATCCACACTCTCACTAAACAAGCGATCTCCCCCCAACAAACCAACAACATCAAACAGCGTCAAACACAAGCTAAAATTAAGAAAATCCCAAAATACACAACTACTAAACTTCAAGATGAGATTTGAGTGGGATGAACGCAAAAATCAGATTAACCGTGTTAAACATGGATTTGACTTTGCTGATGCTTATCTGGTTTTCAATATGCCTATGGTTGTTGAAATTGACGAAAGAGAAAACTATGGAGAGGAACGATATATCGGTATTGGTTTACTTCAAGGTCGAGTCGTAGTGGTCATCTATACAGAACCTGACGAACAAACCATTAGGATTATTTCATTAAGAAAGGCACTATCTTATGAACGCAGATACTATGAACAATACCTCTAAGACTGATTGGGAGAGAATTGACGCAATGCGTGATGAGGATATTGATACATCTGATATTCCTCCCCTATCAGCAGAGTTTTGGGCTAAAGCAAAGTTGAGAAATCCTAGACAAATTACAGCATCAGTGCAAATCGATCCTGAAACTTTTGCATGGTTTCAATCGCAAGGAGAGAATGCATCTCAGCAAATGTCAGCTGCTTTAAAGATTTATGCAGAAGCACACAAGTCTTATGTCACAGCGACAAAAGCTTAGAATTTCTTGATCGCCCCTCAACAAACCAACAACTTCAAACAGCGATCGCCCCTAACCTGAATCAATTTTCCAACTTTTAGCTAAAAAAAGTCGTCATTGAAATTATTCTGACAGTTTGGCAGAGACTTTAAATGTGCTAGAAACTCTGGCTCTTCTGGGTTTGAGGGGATTAATGTATAATGAGTTACGAATATAGCTGGTGACAGGTATGGACTTATATCTTGATAGGTTGCTAAATTTACCCAACACAACCGTCGAAAGTTTTGTAGAAGAA
>JBILGV010000158.1:0-6110 GCA_044350865.1 Pseudanabaena sp.
TCTCTAGATTTTTGTAAGAGCGGAAAAATTCGGCGATTTCTTCCAGACGGTGGGGGGCGATGTCGGCTAGAGTTTTGACTTCGGCGTAGCGGGGATCTTAACTCGTCATGGTAAGCAAAATCATAAATGTCGTGATTGATATCGTCAGTTTATCGATAACTACTCAGGATTGACACTCCTCAGCCTGAAGGCGTGAGGATTCCTGATTCAGCGAGACAACTTACCAGATAGACCATTATCTAAATGGCAGAGGTCGAACTCTCCACAGGCGTAGAAATTTGGGTAAGCCCTACCCTATTTAATCCAATCGCCAAGATATTCAGTGCAGCATTATGATCACGGTCTAAAACCGTACCGCAATGACCGCATTGATGAGTGCGCTCACTCAGTGATTTCTTGACTATTGTTCCGCAGGTTGAACAATTCTGACTCGTATATTGTGGCGGCACGGCGATCGTGACTTTGCCAAATACTTTGCCAAAATACTCAACCCAATCTCGAAACATAGACCAGCTTGCATCAGATATTGACTTAGCTAATTTATGATTCTTGACCATATTCCGCACTTGCAAATCTTCATAGGCAATCAGGTCGTTAGACCTCACTACGCACCTTGCAGTTTTTACCGCAAAGTCTTTACACTGCCTACTTACTTACTTGCAAATGCTTTTTAGCTAACCGTTTAATTGCTTTTCTACGATTAGCCGAACCCTTTTTACGCTTAGAAACTTTGCGTTGCAACTTTTTCAGTTGACGTTCTGACTTTCTAAGAAATCTAGGATTCTCAACGGTTTGACCTTTGGAATCAGTGTAGAAATGATTAAGTCCAACATCTAAACCAATTGTGGTTTGAGTTGGTTCTATTTCTTCTCTACGGTCAACATCTACACAAAACTGAGCATAGTAACCATCAGCACGGCGAACCAATCTGACTCGTTTAATTTGCTCAATCTGGTAGAAGTTTAATCCTTGTGTTGCGGTATGCATTACCACAGATAAATGCTATGAAAACCGTGAGTGGTTATATGGCTATCGAGAAAACGATCCCCTCGGTGGTCATGATCCCTATAGCTCTAGTAAGGCGGCTGCGGAACTAGCGATCGCCTCTTGGCGTAATTCTTTTTTTAATAAAAGTCACATTAGTATCGCTAGCGTGAGAGCAGGTAATGTCATCGGCGGCGGTGATTGGGCGGAGGATCGGATTGTGCCTGATGCAATGCGATCGCTTAGTCTTGGTGAAGCAATTCCGGTTCGTAATCCTCGCGACCAGACCTTGGCAACTGTGATTCCAGTCGTAGTTAAAGAAATAGTCGCGGATCATGTCACCCTTATAACCCAAACAAAGCATAAAATCTTTGAATCCATAATGGGCGTAGGTCTGACACTTTGTCAAATTATAAATAAAATGTAGATGCTTGACTGACTAATCACTAGCAATAAATGCAAAAAACAATTCCTACAAAATTTCTGATCGCAAATATCTTTAACGCAGCTTCCCGTGGATTAGCGGTGACAGCTATTAGTGGCTATCAAAAATTTATTTCACCCCATAAAGGTTTTTCTTGCGCCCATCGGGTTTTGTATGGCTGCGAATCCTGCTCGCAATATTTTAAACAGGTGATTGCTGAAGAGGGGATTATTACCGCGATCGCTAATTCTAGGGGGCGTTTTCAGGAATGTCGTGAAGCTAATGAGATTTTAAAAAAACGGCGATCGCAATGTAAGGCTAACCGAAATTATTATGCGAGTCGATTAGTTACGAATTTACCTACCAATACGGTCGCGATCAACTCAGAAAACCCTGAAGAGACTGATATTCCTGAAGATTCTGAAACCACTAAACCGCCCAAACTTGGTGGTTCGCAATGGTCAAGCAAAAGGCGATCGCAACCTATCAATCAATCCAATAATCCTAATAATAATTGTAATAATTGTGGTGATTGGGTGGATTGTGCCGATTGTGTTTATACAATCACTGGGCAGGATTGCCCAGATTTAAGCTGTCCAGATTTAAGCTGTCCAGATTTAAGTTGTGGTAATGCTGATTGTTTATCAGGGATGGATTGTAGTGGGCTAGACTGTGGAAGCCTAGATTGTGGCGGCGCTGACTGTGGTAGTTGCGGTTAAATAATTATTCAGATAGTTTCAGAAAATTTATGATCGAGCATGATGTATTGATTATCGGTGGCGGATTGGCTGGCTCTAGGGCAGCTCTGGCGATCGCCCAAAATTATCCCAATCAAAGTGTGGGGCTGATTTCTAAGGTACATCCAATCCGATCGCATTCCGTCGCCGCCCAAGGTGGGATCGCCGCGTCATTGAAAAATGTCGATAATGACGACTGGCTCACCCATGCCTTTGACACGATCAAAGGCTCGGATTATCTCGCCGATCAAAATGCAGTACAGGTTTTAACCCAATCGGCTCCAGAGGTAATTATTGATCTGGAACACTTAGGAGTTTTGTTTTCTCGTGCCGAAGATGGTCGCATCGCCCAGCGACCTTTTGGGGGACATACATTTAGCCGTGCTTGCTATGCTGCGGACAAAACTGGTCACGCGATTCTGCATGAATTGGTCATGAATCTACGACGACTCGGTGGCACGATTTACCAAGAATGGTATGTGATGCAGTTGATCTATGAGGACGGGGCAGATGGTCAAGAAGTGAAGGGGGTGGTTGCCTATAGTTTAGAGACTTCGGAGATCGAGGTGTTTCGAGCTAAAGCAGTATTATGTGCCACAGGGGGATATGGGCGCGTTTTTAACACCACTTCTAACGATCTTGCTTCGACGGGGGATGGCTTATGTTTGACCGCCAATATTGGGTTGCCATTGCAAGATATGGAGTTTGTCCAGTTTCATCCTACGGGTTTATATCCAGTTGGAGTGCTGATTTCTGAGGCTGTGCGCGGTGAAGGCGCTTATTTAATTAACGATTTGGGCGATCGCTTTATGGCAAATTACCCAATCAGCAAAAATCGCATGGAACTTTCGCCGCGTGATATTACTTCCCGAAATATTGCCTATGAAATTATGCAAGGACGGGGCATCAATGGCGGTAATTATGTCCATTTAGATGTGCGTCACTTGGGCAGGGAAAAAATCTTGAGCAAGATTCCCTTTGCTCGTGAAGAAGGTTTGCGTTTGGCAGGTGTGGACTGCATCGATCATCCTTTGCCTGTGCGTCCGACCGCGCATTACTCGATGGGTGGTATTCCTACGAATATTGATTGTCAGGTAATTGATACCAATAGTAAGGCGATCGCAGGATTTTTTGCGGCGGGTGAATGTGCCTGTGTGTCCGTACATGGCGCAAATCGTTTGGGTGCAAATTCACTATTGGAATGCGTGGTATTTGGCAAACGCGCTGGTGAAAAATTGGGAGCCTATATCAGCGATCGCACTATGCCCAAACTCGATCCGCGTCCCTATCTTGCCGCCGCCGAAGCAAAACTTAAGGGCGTGTTATCTAATCAAGGTAACTCGCGCATTGCCGATATTCGTCAACAGTTACAGGATACGATGACCGATCATTGCGGCATCTTCCGTGATGATCAACGTTTAAAAGATGGTTTGCAAAAGTTACAAACTATTCGCGATCGCTACGAGCAAGATCTGTTAGTCGATGATCGCAGTTCTGTATTCAATATGGAACTCATGCAGGCGATCGAATTGAAAAGCTTGTTCACCGTAGGCGAAATTATTATGACTAGCGCCCTATCTCGTCAAGAAAGTCGCGGCGCACATTCTCGCGAAGATTTTCCCACCCGCGATGATGCCAATTACCTTAAACATACTTTGGGTTACTTAGAAAATGGTGTAGTAAAAACTAGCGATCGCCCAGTTGACATGAGCTTGCAGTTAATTGATTGCGATCGGTTCACGCCTCAAGAACGTAAATATTAGCTGCATGGCTTCGGCGGGAGTTAGGTAAAGGCACTGACGATTTTAAACTAGATTACAATTTATACAAAGTAAGCTTTAAATTTTTTGTTATGACATCACAAGAACTACAAAAACAAGCCTTGCAATTGCCAATTAGCGATCGCTGGCAGTTGGTGCAAACTCTCCTAGAGTCTCTAAAACGGCAGTCTCAACCAAGTGTAAAACGTGGTAATCTATCGAGCCTTAGAGGTATAGCGAAAAGTTCGGCTGGAATGGACGAACTTGATGCTAATGATAACTATGTTAACTATCTCACTGTGAAATACCATTAATGCTAGTTCTGATTGATACTAATAGAAAAATCCGAAACAAAAAAGTACATCAACTCATCCAATAAGAGTATTAAAATACCATGAATTCAAATAGCATAAAATCTATTAAAGACTCATTTTATGATTTTTGTGATAATCCCAGTCGTGACAAGTTTCGCAAGTTAATATTAGAAAATACAGGTGAAGATAATGATCTAGATTTTAAAACAGAAGTTTATGAGCATTATAAGATTGCTAAAGATATCATTGCAATGAGTAATACGAAAGGAGGAGCTTTGATATTTGGTATTACAGAAGACAAAACAACTAGTTCTTTTGAGCCAATTGGATTGATTAATCTCGAAGACAAAACACAGTTTCAAACAAAATTAGGGCAATACTTACCCGAACAACTTGAGTATTTAGTAATAGATATTAATTATCAAGAATCTGACTATCCAAAACTAAACAATAAAAAATTTCGAGTCATTATAGTAATCTATACCCCAAAATATTTACCTTTTTTATCCAAGAAGGACGGCACAGATATATACAAAAAGAATATTTACATACGACATAATTCAAGTACGATTACAGCAGAATACCCACACGTTCAAGATATTATTAATCGTCGCTTGGCTACTGGTTATTCTTCTTCTAGAGAGCTTTCGTTAAAAGAACAATTTGAAGAATTAAAGTTGATGTACTCTTTTATCTCAAAAGGTAAATGGGTAACTGATTATAATTATTATGATGACGAATATGATGATTCACACTTTGAAGAAAATGAAAAATATCCTGAAGAAACATATGAAGATTTTGTTTTGAAAATGATTGAATTAAAAAAACAAGTGATAACATCCGTAGTAAGATCAATTAGTTAACTAAAGTACCTAACTTTCTTACCCTCATACTTTTGAGGTCATATTCTAGTCTAAGTTCATCTTCCATTTCTAACTCAGCTTAAGAATTTTAGGTTGTGTGACAACGATCGCATTAAAAACCGCTAACTTTTAGCTCACGCTGCGATCACATTTTCTCAAGCTTTTCCTAAGTAGCCTCATTACCAGTTTCTATCTTTTTAGCAGTACTAATTAGGCGATCGCCTATCGATTACATACTTCTAGCTCAACATCTGGAACCTTTCCGCCTGCGTAGCCGTTCCCGCAAAACTACATCGCTTAGATTAGCAAAACACAAAAATAACCCCAGAGCCATAACCTAAATACTGCTCTACTGCTTATCTTTTTAGAAAGATAACCATTAAAAATGATTGACTTTCTAATAGATTTTAGCTATCTTAAACAGCTATTTACAGTAGGTCAGACTTAAGACATTGGGCTGTCTGGGGTCCACATATACCATTTTAACTCAATCCTCAAATTAGTCAATGCCTCGTGAGCTATCCGATACAGATCTTCAAGAAATTCAAAAGCATTTTACCTCTTATCACTTCAAACCCTATCTCTCGGCGGCAAATAGCTTTAAGGATGCATTGCATATCTACGAAATCAATATTCAGTTATGTGAAGCGATATATCCCTGTTTACACACAATAGAGATCACACTCAGAAACTCGATTCACGCTGTCTTAACAAACAAATATGGTCAAGATTGGTTCTCCTCCGAAGCATTGCGACTAACCGAACATGAGAGAGAAGAAATTAATCAAGCAATCAAAAAACTTCAAAGACTGGGATATGTAGAAATATCAAATAGAATTGTTTCTGAAATGACTTTTGGATTTTGGAAAAGCCTGATTCAGAAAAAAATTTATGAAGATACAATCTGGAAACCATGTTGCAAAGGAATATTTGTGGCTCTTCTGGGTTTGAGGGGATAAGTAAAACTAATGAGAAAGGCAGGCTAATAATCTAGAACGAAAATTCATAAAATTCAAAAAACCATAGGC
>JBILGV010000198.1:0-18712 GCA_044350865.1 Pseudanabaena sp.
CAACCAACATATAAAGATCCGTATATTCCACATCGTTAATATCCGTCACTTCATCGGTTTCCAGATAAATAACGTGATATTGCGATCGCCAATTTCTTTCTAACAGACGCAACTCTGTACTTTTGCCACAACCGCGATGCCCCGTAAATAAAATCGTACTAAATTCCTGCTCCTCCTGCAAATCAAGCATCGTGCTGATATTGATCATTGCCTCACTTTTACGCGCTTCTCCTAGCTGAGCATAATAGCGATTGAGATCATCCCCTTCCAAAGGCTTTACATCACATACGCGATAGGCTGTACGCAAATCAGTAGCAGATTGTGATGGCAAAGATGACATAGCTTTCTTTAGGGAGCTAAATATTTTAAAAATTTAAACCATTATACATCTTGATTTTAGCTTGGTTTATTATGATTTTTTAGGTAAAATTAGAACCCAAGGCTTTGTATTGGAGTTATAGACAAAGCGATCGCCCGTTTTCGAGTTAAGTTGCTTGTCTACAATACAGAAAAAGAGGAGATAGAACAATGGATCGATTAGAACATTATCGCCAAATCGTGCGTACCTTTCTCGAAGAATATGCCCAAGAAGCAACTATTTCTTCTTGCTAAACCAAAGCTCCAAATCAGCAACACTCTCAAAATCCAAAATCGCCTCAGCCAAACTCTCCAAACGCGGAATCTGTAGCCTTGCAATCCTTGTATGCATCTTCGGTGGCAAATTCCCAAACTTGCGCGTTAGCAAACGCAAAATAATAGTTAACAATCCTTGCTTACGCCCTTTAATTTCACCTTCCTTACGTCCCTTGACCTCACCTTCCTTGCGTCCCCTGACCTCACCCTCTAGACGACCTTCTTCCAAAATTTCTTGATATGTTACAGATTCACGCATAATATCTCTCCTTAAAATTTGCTTAATAATATTTTTTTCTAAAACCAGCCCAGCCAACACATAGGTTGCGGCTCCGATAATTTGACGTGTTTTTTGCTCAGGGATCTCATCGATTTTTTGAGCGATATCTTGTAATAATCGCTCTTTATCGCCATCACTCACAAGTATAGCAAACGGCAACATACCCGTAAATTCTAAAAAATTAGTGATGGGTTGTTCCCATAGCCTAATCACTTCAAATTCGTGTTGGGTTCTCTCATCCTCAAATCTGTTCTGAAAAACTAAATCTGAGCTTGTTTCTTTTAGGTAAATGACGAATTGAAGAATCTTTTTGTCAGGAAAGCGCCTTTTGCCGCGTACCCAATAGTCCAACTCCCGAAACGGAATTTGCGGGTCAGGTCTGGTTTGAAACTCTAAATGTAGTAGCAGATCTTTGGCTTCTAGCAAGATTAAGCTATCCGCACGAATTGGCTCGACCGCTAACTCTTGAGGTTGAACTTGAGTAAGCGGAATTGGTTCACCGAGCAGCCATGAGGCGATGTCAGTGGAATAAGTTTCGGCAAGAAATTTGCAAATATTGTCAAACATTGACTAATTTTAGCGGATTATCCCACCAACTGTACAGTGGAACCTTCATCGGTTTTAGATACTTCAATTAAAGTATTAAAGGCTTCCTTCATTTGCGGCATATGCGTAATCACGAGAATACACTCAAAATCTGGCGCGATCGCATTAATGGCACTGACAAGGCGATCGCATCCTAACTGGTCTTGACTGCCAAAACCTTCATCAATAATTAGAGTTTGGAGAGTACTTCCCTTTCGTTGAGCAAGGACACGGGAGAGCGCAAGACGTACCGCGAAGTTAATCCGAAAGGCTTCACCGCCTGAATAGGTTTCGTAGGGTCTTGTGCCTTTAGTATCAGCAATTTCGATGTCCAGAGTTTCGATGATGCGATCGCTTTTTTTGCCAGATTTTTGGGTAATGAATCGCACATTTAATTGGCGATCGCTGAGTTGTGAGAGAATTTGATTGGCTTCTATTTCGATTTGCGGTAGGACATTTTCTAACATTAGCGCTTGAATGCCATTTTTGCCAAAGGCTTGATGGAGTTCGTTGTGGATGCGTTGACGATGACGAGCAGTTTCAATTTGAGCGAGGGTTTCCTGTTCGCGTTGGCGGCTTTGTTCTAGTTGCTGTTGAGATTGTTGAAGGCTACCAATTTGGGCGAGGAGTGTATCCATTTGCGATCGCCAATTTTGGAGATTTTGTTTGAGAGATTGGATTTCATTGGCATGATCGCCGCGTAAATTTTGGCACTGTGCTTGTAATTGAGCAATTTGAGCCGTGCTGTTTTGCAATTCCTGTTGCAGCGAACTGATATTTTGTTGCAAATGCTGGACTTGCTCTTGCAGTTCGGGATATTCCTGTTCAGCGCGAGTGAGTTCTTGATAGCGCAATAATGACGGTGTGAGTTCCTGCTTTTGAGCGCGAAGTTGTTGATGGCGATCGGGATCGTAAGCTAGTTGAGTGAGGGCGCGATCGCATTGTTCGAGTTCGTGTTGGACTTCCAGATCGATCAGATTTTTGGTGAGTCGCTCCTGTAATTGATTGATTTTAGTTTGGAGATCGGGGATTTTTTGCGAGAGATTATCGACTTGACGTTGAGCATTTTTTAGTTCCGATTGCTTTACCTCAGCCCAACGCCAACGCTCGACATCGCCACGGGCAAGAGCATGATTCTTTTCATCATAGGCAAATTTATGAATATTTTTATCGATTAATTCCATTTCCTCCCATGCTTCACGGCTGTAGTTTTGAGTTTGGAGGCGATCGCTTAAATCTTTAATTTCGGCATCAATGATGACCAGTCTTTGCTGAGCTTCAGCGATCGCTTTTAGCCGCTCTTGCAAAGTTCCCTTACGCTGAATCAAATCGTTAAGGGGCGCGAGTTCCTTCAATAAACTGCGATATTCTTCTCGCAATACTTGGATTTCACAATTTGAGGCGGCTTGCTGTTCCTTCACCACCCAAATATCCGCTTGCAAATCGCGAGATTCCTGCTTATGTTTTTTCTGGACTAACTGCCAATGATTGGGATCGAGAGGGCGATCGCACAATGGACATGGTGCATTAGGGACAGTCAACTGCCGCATTTTTGCTTCTAGTTTATTAAAAGCAGCTTCACTATCCGCTAAGCGAGTTTTTAACCGTTCCAAAAAATCACGGCGTTCCAAGCCTTTCTCGTGAACGCGCTGTTGATAAACTTGTTTTTTTTGCAATGATACAATTTGGCGATCTAGCTCCTGAGCATGATTGAGCAATTGATCGTGCTTCTGGACTTGTAAATGTAATTGTTCTCTTTTGGCAACCAATTCATCCAACTTTGCCGAGAGTTTAGTTTGTTCGCGCTCTAACTGATGTTTGAGAACTTGATGGCGATGGATTAGGGGCGTAGACTGACCATGTAGGCGATCGAATTCTTGCAAAACCGCTCTTGCTTTGTGTAACTCCGCGATCGCTGCTTCAATTTCCGTAGCGCGATTGAGAATACCTTGTAAATCATTTTCCTGTTGTTTTAAAGATTCTAACTGCGCCTGGTATGCGCGTAATTGCGCCTTGAGTTCACTTTGCAAACTGGCGAGTTTATGGCTAAATTCCCCACGGCGATCGCTCAGTTGTTGATATTTCTGAAATTTACGCTCTAGCTCTGATTCCTGACTTGATAGGGATTGATAGCGATCGTGGTCTTGCAAAATAGATGATCGCTGTGAAAGGTAGCCCTCTAGCTGTTGTAATTGTTTGCTTTGATTAGCCAGTTGTCGAGAACTTTGAGAGAGATTACCTGTAATCGAATTATGCTGCTGTTGTTGCCAAGTTAATTGCTGCGAGACGCTTGTATATTGCTTTTGTAAATCTTCTACTGTTTGTAATTTAGCGCGATCGCGACTTTCCCATGCTTGCAAATCTATTAGCTGCGATCGCAAAGTCTCTAACTGTGGAGCGATTGCTTCACCTGCAATAATTTGCTCGCGTAAATGCGCCAATAAATTCTCTAAAACCGCCGATTCTGCCTTACTAGTCCGAGCAATATCCTTCGCCCGTTCCGATAGTTCGTCATACTGCGACAGCGACAACATATCGGCAAGAATTTGCTTGCGATCGCTCGGACGTTTCAGCATAAATTCATCAGCACGACCTTGACGCAAATATGCTGAATTCACAAAAGTCTCATAATCCATCTTCAGATGGGAAATGATCGTCTGCTGTGTGGCTCTTACCTTGCGCTCAGTCAGGGATTTAAATTTACCTTCACTCTGCACCTGAAATTCTAAGGAGGTCGAACTATTGCGCGATCGGGTTCTAATCACGCGATAAACTTCCCCACCCGCGATAAATGTAAAGTCCACTTGAGTCTCTTTAGAGCCAACATAGATCACATCATCTTCGCTAGCAGCACGGCTTTCACCCCAAATCGCCCAACAAATCGCCTCTAATAATGAAGACTTTCCCGCCCCATTTGCACCACAAATACAAGCAACATGTAGCCCACTAAAATCCAAGGCTAATTGTTGATAGCTCAAGAAATTTTTTAATCTTAATTTCTGAGGGATCATTTTGTTGTCTTAGAACCTTTCTTGTGTAATTATATTGATTACTATCTAATTATCATAATAATGTATTGTCTAACAAAAGTGCATCTGTCCAACTTAGTAGGGGTAATTCATGAATTACCCCTACTAAGAAAAACTACTATACTTTTACCTTCAAGCCGAGGGAGTTATGGAAATATGGGAACAAATTAGTCGCCAACGAGTAAAGTACATCGTCGATAGCTATCAGTTAGATGGTGATGACGATGAAGATTTTTATGAATATTTAGAAGATTTACTCCAAGCCTACGCACCGCCACAGATTGAATTAGCGCTTGTGGAAATCTTGATCCAAAGTTGGCGAATCACGCCTCTCGTTCGGGGTGTTACATTTTTAGAGCGATCGCACGTACTTTTGAAGTCATGGGAAAACAAAGCGATCGCGCCGAATCTCTCGCCTGTCCATTTTCGACTGATTACAGGCTTAGATCCCACACCGACATTTGGGAATGCTGTCATCCCCCAGTCAGGCAGAACTATATCGGCGATCGTTAAATAGCAATCTAAAATAGGTAGCAACTTGGGTTAAGATAGAAATGTATCCAAGGGTGGGTTAAATTTTCTTAATACTAACTTCTGCCTTTAACGTATTTTATAGGATGTTATGCTGACACAGTTAGAGGCGATGCATATTTTGTATCCCTTGAGAATACCGTTTCTTCCTTCGTCAGAAATTTACTGGCTATACATATTGGGAGCCTTGGCGATCGCCTTGCTTGTATATATGCTGGATGGAAAGGATAAGACACAACAGCAAAATCTACTTCAATATCTCTTTCCCAAAGAGATTTATTTACATCCATCGGCAATCACCGAGTATAAGTATTACTTTGCCGCTTCTCTCTTAAATATATTATTGTTAATACCAGCAATATCTTCTCTTCCCAATCTTGCGGATATCACTTGTGATTATTTGACAAAAATCACGCATACAAATGCGCCTTTTGCGATCGCCCATCCCCATTGGTATGACTATGTTATCTTAAGTGTTTTTCTAGCTTTGGTGAGTGACTTTGCCTATTATTGCTATCATTACCTAGCCCATAGAAACTCGCTTTTTTGGGAATTCCATAAGGTACATCATTCTGCGGAAGTATTAACACCTCTGACTATTTATCGGGGGCATCCCATCGACTTAGGGCTATCGCTGCTAATCAATACGCTCATGCTTGGTTTTGCCACAGGAATCTGGGTTTATCTATTTGGGAATCAAGTATCTCAAATCTTAATTTACGGGGTTAGTTGTGAACTTTTTCTATTTTATTTAACTGGTTCTAACTTACGGCATTCTCATATTTGGCTCAACTATCCCTCTAGAATCAGCCATATTGTCATGAGTCCTGCTCAACATCACATTCATCACAGTGTTGATTCTAAACATTATGACAAAAATTTTGGTTATATTTTGTCCTTTTGGGACTGGATTTTTGGCACTTTATACATACCAATAGGGCATGAAAAAATTAGCTTTGGTTTAGCTAATGGTGAATCACAAATGTATAACACTACAACTAATTTGCTTTTACAACCCTTTAAGGCTGTTTGGCAAGGCTATACCAAGCTATTCTCAGAACATCAAATCTCGAACAATCAGATCTCGACAAATCAGGAATGTGACAATGAATAATAGCGAAACATCAGGCAACAAAATATCAAGTAACGAAATATCTCCATGCATTCATCATTTATTTGAAGCTCAAGTCGCAAAATCGCCCGAAGCCTTGGCGGTCGTATTTGAGAATCAGCAATTGACCTATCGAGAACTGAATGAAAAAGCGAATCAAGTGGGGAATTATCTACAAAGTATTGGTGTCGGCGCAGAGGTAATGGTGGGGATATGTGCGGAGCGATCGCTTGATCTGATCGTTGGTATTCTGGGCATTCTCAAAGCAGGTGGTGCTTATGTACCCATCGATCCCTCCTATCCCAAGGAACGGATTGATTTTATGCTTGCGGATACCCAATTGCAATTTGTGGTTACAGAACAACAATGGATTGACTTTTTCACCAGAAATACCTCAGAAAATATTTTAGAGAATACTAAAGTCATTTGCCTTGATCGAGATTGGAGAGAAATCGCACAGCATAATCTTGGGAATTCGGTTGGTGCAACTACCTCCCAAAATCTTGCCTATTTAATCTATACATCTGGTTCTACAGGCAAGCCTAAAGGGGTTCAGATGCCCCATGCAAGTGTGACGCACTATTTGCAAGCGATCGCTAAAATATTACCCATTCACAACCAAGACATTTATCTCCACACAGCATCCTTCTCATTTACCGCCTCGGTTCGACAATTATTTCTGCCCCTATCTCAAGGCGCGACCAGTATCCTTGCCACCCGCGAGCAAACGCGATCGCCCCTAGACCTATTTACATTAATTGAACAACGGGGGGTAACTATTTCTGATGGTGTACCTTCGGTATGGCGCTATGGATTAATTGCTTTAGAAAGTTTAGATCGCAAATACGATCGCAAATATACAGAGGCTCTAAGCGCAAGTAAATTACGCATGATTGTGTTTGGTGGTGAATTACTGCCCTATCAACTCATTCAGAAACTACGCCGCCTATTTCATCTCAAACGATCTTCCCAAAATCCCATTCAATTTTTGAATATTCTTGGACAAACGGAAAGCATCGGACATGGATTTTATGCTATTCCTGAAACCCATGATCTAGAAGATGGTTATGTTCCCGTTGGGCATCCCTTAACAGATATACAGCAGGTGTATATCCTCAACGAACATCTGGAACCTGTGCAGATTGGTGAATCGGGGGAAGTGCATATTGCGGGTGCAACCTTAGCACGGGGCTATTTACATCGACTTGCTGCCAATGCTGAGAAATTTATTTCTAATCCTTTTAATCCTCAGCAAAAATTGTTTAAAACGGGAGATGTGGCGAGATTAAATAGCGATCGCAATTTAGAAATTTTAGGTCGGATTGATTTCCAAGTAAATATTCGGGGGATGCGGGTAGAACTGGAAGAAATTGAGGCAGTCATTAAACTTTATCCACTGATTCACGAAGCGGCGGTTGCAGCTAAAGATGATGGTTTAGGCGGACAAAGGCTCGTAGCCTATATTGTCGTTCAAGATCGTGACGCTGATTTAGATGTTGATTTAGATACTAATTTAGGAGAACTACGCAATTTTCTAGCCAATAAACTTCCAGATTACATGGTTCCCCATACCCTAGTAATCATGGAAAAATTGCCAGTTTTACCCAATGGCAAGCTAGATCGCAATCGTTTACCTGAGCCTGACATTTCGGCAATCCAAAGAGAATTTGTTGCCCCTCAGACACCCACACAGAAAATCATGACGAAGATCTGGTCAGAGGTTTTAGGAATTCCCAAAATTGGGCTTCATGATAATTTTTTAGAATTGGGTGGACATTCGCTCTTAGCCAGTTTAGTGATATCGAGATTGCGTGAAGCGTTATCCATAGAATTATCCATTGCCAGTCTATTTGCCGCACCCACGATCGCCATTCTTAGCAAACAAATTGATCAACAAATTAGCGAAACTAGCGAACAAATTCCTGCCGATTCTCAAAACACTTCCACGGATTTAGTCCCCGTTTCTCGCAATCAAAATCTACCTCTTTCCCCAATACAGCAGCGCTTTTGGTTTCTCGATCAAATGGAAGGTGCTAATCCTGCTTATAACATCGTCAGGGCTTTCAAACTGCAAGGAAACCTTAATTTTACAATTCTCGAACAGGCGATCGCTACCATGATTAACCGTCATGAAACCCTGCGTACTCGCTTTGAAAATATCGATGGTCAACCTGTTCAATGCATTGCCGATAAATTGCCCAATAAATTGCGATCCACTTTGCCTGTAATAGATTTGCAAGCATTTGCTGAAGATATTCAAAATACTAAAGCTCAATACTTGATCGATCAAGAATCTCAGCGCCCCTTTGCCTTAACAGAATCATCACTATTACGAGTGGTATTGCTGAAATTGAGAACGGAAACCCATAATTTAATCATCGTCATGCACCATATTATTGCCGATGCATGGTCAGCCGCGAACTTTCTTCAAGAGCTATCGGTAATCTATTCGGCTTTGGTAAAAGGTTTAACTTCACCATTACCAGATCTAGTCATTCAATATGCCGACTATGCCCATTGGCAAAGGTTATTACGCCAACATCAACCAACTCAAATTGATGATCAAATTGATTATTGGAAACAGCAATTAGCCGATATTCCGACTGCGATCAAATTACCTACAGAGCGATCGCGTGGGGCTGTTCAAACTTTTCGAGGGCATCTCCAGCAATTTCAATTTGATACCCAGCTTACCCATCGACTCAAGCACCTCAGCCAGCGATCGGGTTCTTCTCTATTTATGACCCTTCTTGCCGCCTTTGCGGTTTTACTTTCTCGTTATAGTGGACAGGAAGATATTGTCATTGGTTCTCCCATCAGTAACCGCAATCGAGTTGCTTTGGAGCCTTTGATCGGCTTTTTTGTGAATACTTTGGTTCTACGCACGAGTTTAGAAGGCAATCCTACATTTCTAGAACTATTGCAACAGGTGCGAGAGATGGCGCTTGCCGCCTATGCTCACCAAGATGTTTCCTTTGATCAACTGGTGGAAATTTTGCAACCGCAGCGCAGTCTTAGCCATAGTCCTCTATTTCAAGTAATGTTTGTATTGCAAAATTCTCCACTCTCAAAGCTGGAGTTACAGGATTTACAAGTCACGCCCCTAGAATTGGTAAGAGGGACGGCGGGGGCAACTTTTGATCTAACTCTGTCAATGCAGGAGATAGATCAAAAGCTGAGAGGAGCCTTTGAATATAATGCTAATGTATTTGCGCCTGAAACCATTGCAAGGATGGTCGAGAGTTTCCAGAGCTTGGTGGAGGCAATTGCCGATCGCCCTGAAGAAAAAATTGGCTATCTCCCCCTATTAACAGCATCGCAACGGCAGCAGATCTTAGTGGAATGGAATCGTACCCAAACCGATTATCCGCAAAAATCGATTCAGCAATTGTTTGAGGAACAGGTCGAGCGTAACCCTGATGCGATCGCGATCGTCTATGAGCAGCAACAGCTTACCTATCGAGAACTGAATCATCGCGCAAATCAACTGGCGCATTATCTCCAAAGTTTGGGAGTCATGCAAGAAAGCTTGGTGGGTATATGCCTAGAGCGATCGCCTTTGGTCATTGTTGCCATGTTAGGAGTTCTCAAAGCTGGTGGCGCTTATTTAACATTAGATTCTAGCTATCCGAGCGATCGCATAGGATTAATACTAAGAAATGCTCAAGTCCTTCTGCTATTGATCGAACAAATGACAGAACAAAAGCTAATGGGTCATCATTTTAGCAATGTTCAAGAAGTTTGTTTGGATAGAGACTGGACAAAAATTTGTTCTGAAATGACCGCCAAAATTGGTGCGGAGAGTTGGCAAAATCCAAAATGTCACACGGAGCTAAATCATCTGGCTCATGTTATATACACATCTGGTTCCACAGGGCAACCGAAGGGAGTAATGATTTGTCACCGAGGAGTAGTTCGGCTAGTGCTGAATACGAACTACATCAGCTTCCAAACTACAGATATCATTGCTCAATCCTCTAACATTTCTTTCGATGCGGCGACTTTAGAAATTTGGGGTGCATTACTGAATGGGGCTAAGTTAGTGATTCTCAAACGAGAAATAGTTCTTTCACCATCAGAACTACTGCACAACTTAAAAATAAAGGGAATTACAATTTTATTTCTGACCACCGCCTTATTTAATCAAATGGTGCAAGAGATCCCGCGAGCATTTTCAGGTTTGAGATATTTGTTGTTTGGTGGAGAAGCTGTAGAACCAAGTAGAGTTAAGCAACTACTAGAAACAGGTATGCCCCAGAATCTATTAAATCTCTATGGCCCAGCAGAAAATACAAGCCTATCAACTTGGTATCCAATTACAAAATTAGTAACCGAAACAGTCCCCATTGGTCGGGCGATCGCCAACACCCAAACTTATATTCTAGATCGCCATCTTCAGCCCGTGCCAGTTGGTGTAGTTGGCGAACTCTATCTAGGTGGGGCAGGTTTGTCCGTGGGATATTTACACCAGCCCGATCTCACATCTGTGCAATTCATTGATCACCCCTTTAATAATCAAGTTAATAATGAAAAGCTCTATAAAACTGGGGACCTAGTACGCTATTTACCCGATGGCAATATTGAATTTGTAGGGCGGATTGATTTTCAAGTTAAAATTCGTGGTTTTCGGATTGAATTAGCCGAAATTGAGACGATCTTAGGGCAGCATCCTCAAGTTCGGCAAGCCTTAGTAATGGCTTTAGAAGATGCGTCAAAGGGCGGTAAATATATAGTCGCTTATATTGCGAGTAAAACAGAAAGATTGACAAGTAGAGAGTTACGTCAATTTTTGAAAAAAAGCCTACCTACATACATGATTCCTGCGGCTTTTGTGATACTCAAAGCTTTACCCCTAAATTCTAATGGTAAAGTAGATCGAAAGAATTTACCAAAACCAGAACCAACAAGTTCAGAAGCAACTCTTGCGCCCCCACGCACTTGGCTAGAGGAGCAGTTGGTTAAAATCTGGTGTGCAGTGCTGCATCGAGAGCAAATCAGCATCCATGATGACTTCTTTGAACTGGGGGGGCATTCGCTCCTTGCCACATCCCTGATTTCGCACATTCAAGAAAAATTGGCGATCGCAATTCCCCTGCGGTCTCTATTTGCAGCCCCCACCATCGCTGAACTTAGCCAAGTAATTACGGCTCGACCAATGAACGCAGAGAAACAGAACTCAACGGATGAGGTAGCCGAGAATTTGCCACCTCTGGTCGTGCAAGGAAGAGATAAACCGATTCCCCTCTCCTTTGCTCAGGAATCTATATGGCATTTACAACAATTGGCTCCCGAAAGTTGTGCTTACAATAGCTTTTTCGTTTTACGTTTCTCTGGCTCTCTCTCAAATACTGTATTGGAATCTGCGTTCAATGAAATTATTCGCCGTCATGAAATATTGCGGACATCTTTTGTCATCGTAGAAGGGCAACCCGTGCAAGTGATTAGTCCATCCCTGACGCTCCCATTGACGATTATTGACTTACAAAACTTACCTTTGTCAGAGCGAACATCTGAAGCGCAAAGACTAGCGGCGTTGGAATATCAGCAGCCTTTTGATCTCAGTTCAGTCCCCCTGATCAAAACAATGCTACTACGATTAGCGCCACAAGAACATTGGTTGATCCTGAATATTCACCATATCATCACCGATGGCTGGTCACTTGGGCTCTTATTGGAAGAATTGAGAGTACTCTATGGGGCTTTTACTAATGGCTTACCTTCCCCTCTCCCTGAACTGCCTGTTCAGTACGCAGATTTCACCCTCTGGCAACGACAACACTTTCATGAAAGCGTAATCCAGCAGCAGCTTACCTATTGGCTACACAAACTGGCGCTTAATTCCCCTATATCTTCCCCTACAGATGTTATATCTAACCATCCACTAGATCTGCCTAACAAAATTACAAATACACTCTTTTATTCTATCGTTTTACCAGTGAATCTTGTGACCTCCATCGAAGCCCTCAGTCGTTCGCTAAAAGTCACTACTTTTGTGATCATTCTGGCGACGCTGAAAATACTTTTGTTTAAGTACACCCATAGGAACGAGATTTTAGTCATGACAACAGTTGGGAATCGTAGTAGCGTCAATAGTGAAAAAATGCTTGGTTGCTTCATCAATGATGTCATCTTGCGATCGCATATCTCTTCTGAGCAAACCGCGCTGACCTTTTTAGAACAAGTCCAAGAAACCCTCACAGAAGCAATCAACAATAAAGAAATTGCCTCTCAAACAGTTATTGATCAAGCCAAAAATCAAACAAAAGGTAAACACCCCCTAGATATCCTAGCCTCTATCACTTGGCTACCGCCACAAAATTTCTCTAACTGGCTGTTAGATGTGGATTTTGTATCCATTGAACGCGATCTCAGCCTGTGGGATGAAGAAGTTCCCGTGGAGATTTATATTTCTTCACCTTCAGTAAATAAACCAACTATAGAAATTAAAGCCTTGTGCAGTCAGGAGTTATTCACCGATGAAACCGTTGAACTTTTGTTTAGCGATTATCCGAGAATGCTTGAGCAAATTATTCAAAATCCAACCAGCAGTCTATCAAGCTAAATTTATCTAGTCAAAACGAATATGCCAGAAACACCATCTCTTGCTTTAAAAGCAGATCCTCCTGCCTCAGCGATCGCCCCCAGCATGGCAAATTTTATCTTGATCTGGATCGGGCAGGTTTTTTCGTTAGTTGGCTCACGGATGACGAATTTTGCTTTGAGTGTCTGGGTGTATCAACATACCAATTCCACAGCACAATTTACATTCCTGATTCTCGCCACCACATTACCCACCATTCTCATTTCACCGATCGCAGGAGTATTTGTCGATCGCTGGAGTCGGCGTTGGATCATGATAGTTAGTGATTTTTGTGCAGGACTATGTACTTTGCTGATTGCTTGGTTATTTGTGGGGAATCACTTAGAGATTTGGAGTCTGTGCTTTGTGAGCGCCGTTAGTGCCAGTTTCAATGTTTTTCAGGGACTAGCCTATTCCTCGGCTACCACATTACTAGTTCCCCAAGAACAACTAGCTCGTGCGAGTTCGATGACCCAGATCCGATTGGCGATCGCTGAAATCCTCTCTCCAGCCTTAGCGACGGCTCTATTAGTCACAGTGCAGTTTACGGGAATTGTCGTAATTGATTTATTGACTTTAACCTTTGCCCTAATTTGCTTGTTAGTTGTTAAATTTCCTGAGATCCAACCATCAGAAGATCACGATGCTAGTGCCAATTCCTTCTGGCAACAAATGAGCTTTGGCTGGAACTATTTAAAGGAAAACACTGGATTACTGGGACTGGTCATGTTTATTGCCATTACCAATTTCCTCATTGGTAGTGCTGAAGTTCTCACTACACCGCTAGTTCTCTCCTTCGCTTCCACACAGGCTCTAGGAACAATCTACTCCTTGGCGAGTGTGGGGCTGTTGGTTGGTAGTGTTGTGATGAGCATCTGGGGCAGTAGCGATCGGCAAATCAACACCATATTTGTATCGATGTTTTTTTTGGGTTTGTTCTATGTCTTGGCAGGACTGACAGCCTCACCGATTGTATTTACGATCGCTAATTTTTTAATATTTTTTATTATTCCCATTGTCAATGGTTCAATTCAAGTAATTTATCAAAAAAAAGTTCCGCCCGAAATACAGGGGAGAGTATTTGCTTTTCGTGGTGCGGTCGTACAGGGGTTTCTACCGCTTGCTTACCTCACCTCTGGCGCGTTAGCTGACAGATTTTTTGAACCCGTCATGGCAACCGATGGAGTCTTAGCTAATAGTGTGGGACAAATCATTGGGGTTGGTCAGGGGCGCGGCTTTGGCTTGATGTTTGTCCTCATGGGCTTATTTTCTTTGATTACGACCTTTTTTGCCTATTTATATAAACCCTTGCGTCTTGTGGAGTCAGCAGACAACGGGGAGAACTATATTGGCGATTGTTAAATAGCAAATAAATAGCAAAAACCTCTTAAGGTGTTAGTCGCTACAGCCTGACAAAAGCGATCGCATTTGTTGAGCAATTAGATCGGGAGGGTCTGCTTTCATCAAGGCTCTCACTACGGCGACACGTTCTGCACCTGCGGCGATCGCTGCTCCTAAATTATGTTCATCGATACCGCCGATCGCAAACCAAGGAATATTGATATTCTCGGCTGCATACTGCACATATTCATAACCTGAGGCAGCTTTATTCGGCTTCGTGGGTGTGGCATGGACGGGACCAACTCCGACATAATCGACTTGATTATTGAGCGCAATCTCTAGTTCTTGTGGATTAGTGGTTGACTGTCCGATGATATATTCCGAAGCGTCACCACCATTTGCATTGAGAATTTGCCTTACTACTGATACAGGTAAATCCGTCTGTCCGACATGAATTCCATCTGCTCCAACGGCGATCGCTATATCAACGCGATCGTTTACCAAAAATAAGGCTTCGTATTGATGACAAATATCACAAAGTTGTTGAGCGATCGCGAAGCGGGTTCCATCTTCCCCTTCTTTTTGGCGATACTGCACAATTTGTACGCCGCCTTGTAATGCTGACTCAACCACAGAGACAATATTATCCACGGGCATGGTTACTAAATAAAGGCTTGCCGATCGCAGTTTTTGGCGGCGAAGTTCACCAATATTACTAGTCTTGGTAATTTCATGGTCAATCTCATATGTTAACAATTGGCTTTCAAGGGTATAAACTTGATAACGCATTTGTTTCATCGCCTCAGCGAAATCGCGATCAACGACTTTGCCATACTCCTCTAACACCCGAAGCGCCTCTTGCAAGCGCCCCATATTCGCTCTCAAGACAGACTGCACATCAGGGCGATTAACTTCATTGGCATGACTTAAACCCGTGGCAGGATCGTCGGGTGTATTACGAGCGCGGCGAAACTCCTCACGATGCCATTGGGCGAGTTCTTGTCGCATTTGTTTACAGCGATCGCATAGATCGAGATCTTCCAAACCAAACCGACACCATTCTTCAATAGTGCGGACTGCCTCACGAGCGCGATCGAGATTAGCATCAAGGATGCGATAGATGATTTGCATATTAGTTGTTCCACCTTAAGCCCCTTGTTCCATTTGTGATTAAAAATCAAAATCAAAGGCAGGTTCGGCGCGTAATTTACCAAGTCCTAACTCTTTGTCACTGATTAGAGGCACTTCGTAATATCCGAGTATATGGTGAGCAGCAGGTTTGCCGCGTGTTGCGCCAGTAGCACCCATCGCAACGACAACACAAGCATGACCCTTGCTATTCTTCGTCCTTTGATGCCAACGTTTGAAATGATCACCATTAACAGTTTCCTTGTCAAATTCCCCGAATAGATGGATGTCTTCATTCTTCATCACCATCAAGCCAAGGAAACAGGCGTTGCCAAGAATATCTTCAGCAGGATTAAAACAAATTCCCTTGATGCCATCAAAACTATCGATTTTATCGATGATCTCCAACGCTTTAACCTTTGAAGTTTGAATCAGGATGGAAGGAAAACCCTCACCTTTTGGATTAGCAATAAGGGCTGGGATTTTATCCAAAAGCTGATGATGAGCAGTTGTTTTACGCAGCAGATCGACTTGGCTGTGGGGCAAGGTCAGCATATTAATTACAGCATTTTCTGGCCAAAGCCCTTCACAAATTACAGGAGCATCATCGTCATCATCGTCATAGTCATCGTCGACCAGTTGATGTAGTTCTTCCGCTAGATCGGGCATGGTATTGACCACAATCTTGATCTTTTCTTTTACATCACTATCACTGTCTAAATTTGGGGCATAAATTGTGTAAGTGCCAGATAGCTTGCCAAAATTTGCTTGCAAACGCTTATGGTTCTGCTCCCAAAACTTATTTAGAGCTTCTAGTGCCACTGTCAGAGCGATCGCTTCTTCATCGTACAAATAGGGGCGACCACCTTCAAGGGGATGCAAAGCGCCATAGATTGGCTTGATCGGGGCAGGTGCAGCGCCTATAGCACGCATTTTGGCGCGAAATGGAAATGGGGGTAACTCATCTTCCATGTCCGCTTCAGGATTTTCAAACAGATTGAACAGACAGTCTTGATGTAAAAAAGTCTCCTCGATCTCATCCTCAGTGTCACCTGAGACAATCCTTTGCCGAAATTTGACTAATGAATCCTGCGTGCGGTAAAAAATTACGCCCTGCTCCAAGCCCATTTTGCCCATGACGATTGCATATACGGTTTCCAGATCCCACTTATTCAGCTTGATCGAAATCACTTGATGATCCCATAGGGTATTCCAAGGGGCATTACGCCACAACTGTTCTGACTGATGCTTGAGATCCGCCGCAAATCGCTCTGGCACAATCGGCGGATTTTCGGTAAAGCTCTCTAAAATATGTGAAAAAATTTCATCGATTAAGGGCAGACGCTCAACATATTCGACCGAAATTCCGAGATCTTGCAAAACACCGCGCAAATAAAACTGAAGCTCGCGATCGCACAACAATATCTTTTGAGGCAGAGATGGCAATGAAGGACTCTGGGGATGCTCGATCGCCTGTAGCAAAGCACGGACAAAAGCTTCTTTGCCCACGCCTGAATCAACTACATCCATAGCACGCACCATTCCTAAGGAGCCATCTACCCACAAAATACAGTGTGGTTTAGTTTCCCCGTCTGGGGCATGAAGCGGAATAATATTGGAACTCTCTTGGGTTTGGCGAATCTTGGCTGGTAAGGCACGGCGATCGCCCTCCCAAACAGCATTTGATTGCTTGAGCTTTTTGAGGCGACGAAGAGTAGATGGGTTTAGCGTGGTCATCGAAAATTTTCTCTAGATTAGCCATCCTCACAAAATTCCTTAGAAAATTTATGAGAATGCATTGATCGATTTAACTATCATATGGCTAGAAATTACCAGATAGCGAATAAATTATCGGAAAATTGGGTTTAAACCCCGTACTTCTAACACGGCTTCATATTACGATATAGCAATACCGCAGGGCATACGGAAATTCACGCTTGAGAAGCTAGTTGAAAGACTAGGTATCACTAAGTAAGACCATGTTAGGACTTGTCCTACAGGCGATAGTGAGTCCAAGAATCCTCATACCTTCAGGCTGAGGAGTGTCAAAGTTTTCGCTATATATTTAGGAGATGCAGCCATTTATGTTGCTTCTCTTAACATTACCAAAATAAACCTATATCCCTGCATTTATGGACGAGCTAAAACCGATTCTCAATGAGTTCTTAGGGCAACCCGTTGCATTTTTTGGTGGACTCGTTTCGGGCTTTCTTAAGCTCGATCTTGGGCAAGATCCTCTAAAGGGTTGGCTAGAAAAGCAAGGGGCTACGCCTACCACTAGCACTGCTACTAGCAATAGTGCTAAAGATGGTCCTCAATCGATCTCTATTGACTAAACAAATCCAAATAAATTTTAAGGCTCGCTAGCGAGCCTTAAAATTTATCTAATAACAATTTTTCAAATCCAGATTTTTAATGCAGATTATGTGGTTTCCCTATTTCTTACTGGCGATCGCCTATCTCTTGGGTTCTTTCCCTACAGGTTACTTAGTCGGACGGTTGGCTGGGATTGATATTCGTGAGCATGGATCTGGCTCGACGGGAGCCACAAATGTCTGGCGCAATGTTGGCAAATTTGCAGGGATTAGCGTTTTTGCGATCGATTTTGCGAAGGGGGCGATCGCTATTTATTTGATGCAGCAAGCGAATTGGTTGCAAACTGCTTTGGGTGTTGGAACTACTAATATTGCCAACTTATCAATATTTGTGATCGGAGCAGGGATGCTCGCTTTAATTGGTCACAGTCGCCCAGTTTGGTTGGGTTTTAAGGGTGGCAAGTCGGTCGCTACAGGCGTGGGAATTTTGTTTGTGTTGAATTGGGTTGTGGCGATCGCGGCTCTTAGTTTTTGGTTAGCAACGATGGCAATCTGGCGCACGGTTTCGATTAGTTCAATCGCTGCTGCTGCGATCGCGCCCATTTTGATGTGGACATTGCAAACAAATGTTATTTATTCAGGTTTTGTAACCGTGGGCTGTGCATTCGTGATTTGGCTACACCGTTCAAATATTGAGCGCTTGCTCAACGGTACTGAATTAAGTTTTAAATCGGAATCTAAAGCTTAGTTTTTATGTTTACAGATACGGATTGATGATTTTAATTGGTGTCATTTTAAAATCATCAACATTTCTGGTAACTAGAATTAATTTATGATGATGTGCCGTTGCTGCAATCAAACTATCCATCACTGCCAACTTTTTTCCGTTTAATTCTGCTTTTGCACAAATTTTTGCCCAATTATCTAGAACATCATTGTTTATAGGCAAAATACGGGAACTAATTAACAAACTCAGACATTACACAGGTATCGATTAGATAATTCACAGTTCAAAATCCCTGCCTGTATCTTTGTCCCGTTCAAACAGTAAAGCAATTTCATCATAGAAATAATACGGTAAGTGGGAAACTCAGTGCTTTAGCGCTGAGAGGGAAACGAGCGAGGCAATTTATTGCCCTTAATCTTTCGGCTAATTAGAAGCATGATGAGGATCTTCTA
>JBILGV010000017.1:0-53341 GCA_044350865.1 Pseudanabaena sp.
CCCTCGCATGAGACCCCTGCCTTTACCAAGAAGATCTCTCAAAACTCCAAAACCTAAAAAGCTTACCCTATAAGCTGTCCCGCCTTAAGTTGCTACCCAAATTTAGTTGCTGGATTTAAGCATTCACCATTATCAAAAATTGTGATCAAATATGAGTCTGCGACTTCTCCGAATACTGGCGTTAACTACAACATTGCTTATTCCCTAACATCGATCGCTGAGCAGTATCAAAGCTGGGTCGATACCAGAACTCCGCCTTTATTTGGCAAACAACCCGATGCGAAAGTGATGGATACGATCGCGCAATTAGGAGATCTATCTCAACTAAAAACCCTTGATATCGGTGCAGGTACTGGACGAAATACTTTACCCCTAGCCAAACTAGGTTGCCAAGCTGAAGCATTAGAACTAGCCCCAGCGCTTGTCCAACAGTTAAAAAAAGACGCATTAGCTCAGGGATTGAATGTTAAGGCGATCGAGGGAGATATTTTAGATCCGCAACTGGATTTACAGGCTGATACCTATAACTTGATTGTTTGCGCGGAAGTGGTCGCTTCCCATTTTCGTAATGTTGAGCAAATTCGGGTTCTACTGGAAAAAGTTAGTAAATCTCTCTGTCATGGAGGATTGTTTTTATTCAATTTATTTGTTGCTAATGATAGTTATCAGCCCAACGCGATCGCACGAGAATTTTCGGAAGTAGTCTGGTCATCGCTATTTACCAACCAAGATTTAGAGCTAGCCTTTGCAAACCTGCCATTGGAAATAATTTCTAACGAGTCAGTTTTTGAATATGAGCATTCACATTTAGCCCCTGAAGACTGGCCGCCTACGGGTTGGTTTGAGAATTGGGCAAAGGGCAGAGATTTATTTAGATTTGAAGAATCGCCAATGGAGTTACGATGGGTGTTGTGTAGACGAACTTAATTTCCATGCAAGATAATTTAAGGCGGCTGTTAGAAACAGTTGCAACGGGGGAGCTTAGCCCAGAAAGTGCTTTAGAAGAGTTGAAATACCTGCATTACGAATCAGTGGGAGATTTTGCCAAAATTGATCACCATCGCACTTTGCGGACAGGATTTCCTGAAGTAATTTTTGGAATTGGCAAAACTCCTGAACAAATTGTGCAGATCATGCGCGTGATGGAGTCCAAAAATCCTTTGGTAATGGCAACCAAAATTTCCGCAACAGTTTACCAACAAATTCAGCCATCTTTGCGCGGTTTACGCTATTTCCCGATCGCCCAGATTTGCTGTCTTGGTGAATCAACCATGAAAAAACAAGGCACGATTACGATCATCACCGCAGGAACTGCGGATTTACCAATCGCCGAAGAAGCAGCCGTTACAGGTGAGCTATGTGGATTTAAAGTTAAACGCCTTTGGGATGTGGGTGTGGCGGGTATCCATCGCTTATTGAGTCATCAAGACTTAATCGCGGATGCGGAAGTAATCATCGTAGTGGCAGGGATGGAAGGGGCGCTGGCGAGTGTGGTGGCAGGTTTGGCGAATTGTCCAATTGTCGCTGTACCCACCAGCATTGGTTATGGAGCGAGTTTTAATGGGCTTGCGCCGTTATTAACTATGCTCAATTCCTGTGCCACAGGTGTTGGGGTGGTCAATATTGATAATGGCTTTGGGGCGGCGATGTTAGCAGGAAAAATTTTGCGTTTAGCTAGCAATGCATAAAGCTGCGGCATAATTAACATCTATATCCAATTCTCTATCTAATTTACTGTGCAATTCACTGGCAAGTAATTTGATTGTCCAGTCACCAATTGGCAAAGTTTTATCAGCAGATCCTTCTAATAATTGCGAAACGTCAACCAGATCAAGAATATTCGCAATCCCTTGCCCTGTGGCTTTACCATAAGCTTCTTTTAGAGTCCATGCTCGATAGAAAGCCCGTCTAGCTAAATCTAAATTTTCATTTTGTAATTTTTCAATAATTTGTTGTTCCGATCGCAAAAAATAGCGCCGCGCAATACCCTCAAAATCACATTCAGGATTGATATATTCCAAATCAATACCCACCTCGCGATCGCTACAAATTGCATAGATTGCTAGATCTTGCGAATGGGCGAGATTAAAATGAATATCGCAATCCTGAATATACGGCTTACCGCGATCGGCATAGCTAAACTGAATTTCTTGAGCTAGACATCCCAATCTTTTCGCCAACAATGCGCGTAAATTCCCCCGCGCCGCCACAAAATTTCGTCTAAGATATTCTCGCTTAAAGCGATCAGCCCGCGATCGCTCATCCTCAGACAAAAATAACCAGAGGCGATCGAACTCTATTTCTGAAATATCGAGTCTAACTTGATGGAGATCTGGATATCGTGTCACAATTTAATAGATTTGGAGATGAGATTGAAATAAACTTTATAAATAAACTCTATGAACTTACCCCTAGTAATCGGCGCATTAATAGTCTCGTTACTGCTCTTATGGTGGTTGCTCAGCGTCATCAAGGCTAGTTTCAAAACCGCATTTTTAATAGTCGCCGTTATTTTCACAATCCAAGTCCTGACAGGTGTTGGACCACAACAAATACTTAATCAGGTCGGTGTATGGATGGGTGACTCAATGGGCGGCTTAGGAAAATGGCTGCAAAGATGGGGCGACAAAGGCAGAATTGATGCAGATCCTAGAAAGCAGTCACTAATTTGGCTATTTCAACTCGTTGCTGAAATATTTATCTAGCTAGAAAGGCGGCGCAGCGCACCGCCTTTCTGGAATTTAGCCTCCTGCGATCGCGGGGATGATACTTACCTCATCGCCGTCTTTCAGCACAGTGGCGGCTCCTTGCAAAAAGCGAATATCTTCGCTGTTGACATAAAAATTAACAAAGCGGCGTAGAACACCTTTTTCATCACAAATGCGACCTTTAAAACCTTTGAACTGCTTTTCTAAAGCATCAATAATTTCTTGAACGGATTTACCATCACATTCTATGGTGGCTTGGTTATTGGTCAGTGTTTGAAGTGGGGTAGGGATTAAAACTTTAACAGCCATATTTTTGATATTACTTCAGAGAACTTTAAACTTAGATTTTGTCATACAGTGTTTTGCAGTTGAACCTAATACAAAAAAATGTAAGGACAATTCATGAATTGCCCCTACATTTTTTATGTTTTTTGTATAAGAGGCATTTGTAAAGCGCTATATCTATACATTCTAATCAAAACCAAGTAAAGAAATGGCAGCGCTTTGCGCTGTATTCAACGTCTAACCTTGCCAGCAAACCCTGAAGCCTTAAATTGCTTAAGTTCCAACGGTTCGGGTTGTTCGGCAGGAATAGCTACCATAATTTCAAAATCACTTTTCCCCGCAGGAATCTGCTCAACTGCACCCAATCGTGCGCGTTCAGGCATTGCATCATTGCCATTAGCATCATAAATGCGCCCAAAAATGTCGGCATTGTAAACCACTTTGCCCGATGAGTTATTCGCCTCACCCTTGATCATGTAACATTTTGCCGACATGATGCCACCACCCAGCACCATGTTTTTGCCAGCATCGCCTGTACATGGCTCATAGATAACATTAGTCAGCTTTATCTGTACATTTGCCCAAGCTGGAGTACTTAATGCAAAGGTACAGAGGCAGAGTAGCAGCGATAAAGCTGTAACTTGAGCAGTTTTCCAGAAAGTTTTAAAGGATTTTTTCAAAATAGATATAAAAAAATATACAAAATCGATGGCGCTAAAGCCTGTCATCTTAAAATTGGGGGTCGTCATATATAAACCTAAAGAATGTCTTCTTTGACGTGCTAAAATTCATCTTAGCTCTTGAAGGAGGTCTGTTTTTCATGCAACTTTGTTTAGTACTCGCAACGTTACCAGAAGCGTATAGAATTTTCGATCCACTGGTAAATGTTCTTCCCGTTATTCCCGTATTTTTCTTGCTACTTGCTTTTGTCTGGCAAGCTGCTGTCGGGTTTAAGTAAGTTTTAAATAGGTTTGAATTAAATTAAAAATTAATAAAAGAACTTATAAAAACTTACACAAATTTTCAATTGCATTATGTAAATTGAGATTTTGCATTCCATAAAATAAAAACGATATAAGCGATCGGGGTGGCGGCAACGCTGCCCCGTTTGCTTAATGGTGCTTGGTATTATCGAACACCATTAATTGTTCACTTTATAACTTTTTAACAAACTATGGAAACCATCGGACGTTGGACAAATAAATTTTTGATGTTCAATTTGTTTTTAGTCTTTTTCTTTTTTGCATGGCTGCTGGTAGCTCTCGGTGGTGAGACACTCAAAATTAATCTTGGTTTGGAACTATGGCGACAACTATGGGAACCATTGATTCAGCCTGTTTTAGGTATCGTCATGGCTGGCGCGATCGCTAGTGGTATCATCTCCAAAGTCAAGCAAAAGCTGCCTAAACCTTAAATAACATGAGTTCGGGTTTAGTTCGGGTTATAGCAGGGAGCAATTTTTTATTTGGCTCCGACAGGTACGCGATTGGTTAAATATTTGCTTAACTCAGATTCCAGACTTTGATTATCTCGATGGGCTTCCCATTCCTCAAAACCAAATCTTCCTAAAAAATCCCACTGTCCAGACATGGAATCTCCATCTTCAGCGATCGTCCCTTTGTAGTTGACAGAGGCAAGTTTTTGGTTGGAAATATAACTTTTAACGAAACTAATATTGCGTCCCACAACCTCACCTTGAATTGTTGCTTCACCAAGATTGCCGTTGTCTAAAATATTGCCATAGATAGCATTACCACTTTGGACAAAGGTTGCCTCAAAGCGGGTTTGCTCGCCATTTTGCCAGTAAGTGCCAAGCCAAGTACCACTGATATTAGCCATGTTTTTTGCCTACAATTATATCCATAAGAAGCAGGCGCTTTGCGCCTGTTTCTCAACGTTTATTACCAACTGCGACCATTGACCGATCGCCTTAACCCAGATCCGCCAGCACCAACTAATTCTCTCTCTTCCCTTGTGGAATTAGGCTTAGAACTAGTAGAAAAATTACCCTCAAGATTATGCTCCTTACCTAAATCTTGATTTTTGTCATCTTGATACTTCTTCTCATCGCGAAGTAATACACCACGCACAACTCTCACTAGCGATCGCTGAGCCAGTTTAGATACAACATCGCGCCCAAGGGTAAACGTCTCGCGTTTGGTGAGAATGCGTGTGGCTAAGGGCAGAATATCATTAGGAGCGATCGCTTGATCTCGCTGCAAGATTGACCATAGCTTGGCGATCGAACTCAAACTGGAAGGAGTTTCTGATGTCGCGATCGCTTCTTTTTCTTTTGCGTCAGAAACCATATTTCCGATGAATGATGTCTTGATGCGTTCAGGTAAGCGCTTACTGGTTTCCGTCTCAATGCCCTTAACAATTTCATCGATAATCCGATCATGCATAAATTCACTGCGATCGGAAAGTAAGAAATCAAGCCCCTTGTCCAGAGTTCCACTCAAGTCGTAGTCGGGATTAGTTTGAGCATTACTTAATAAATTTTCGAGACGATTCCAGCGAAATTCACCATCACGGAATAGTAAATCCTTGAGTGCCATCCGCAATTCTGGAGCCGAATCATTGAGCAATCGGTTTGCGACATAGGGATAGGCGACCGCCAGTACTTTGAACTTAGGATCAACACTGAAGGCTATGCCCTCTAATGTAACTAGCGATCGGATGATCAGCGCATAATATGCAGGAACTTGGAAAGGATAGTCATACATGATCTGCGAAAGTTGATCGGTCATGTCTTTAAAGTCCATTTGGGTCAAGCTTTGACCTTCAGGCGGATTAAATACATTGGATAGCGCAGGGACAATTCCCTCAAAGTCAATATCTTCGCTCAAAAATCCCAAACGAACATAGTCTTTAGATAGGGCGGCAAAATCACGATTAACTAGATGCACGATCGCTTCAATTAGTCCAAATCGCTGATCTGCCGAAACTTCGCTCATCATCCCAAAATCAAGATAAGCAAGGCGACCATCTTCCATTACCAACAAATTTCCAGGGTGAGGATCGGCGTGGAAATAGCCATAGTCCAGCAATTGTCGCAAGGAGCATTGCACACCAACCTCAATAATATGCCGACTATCAAATCCTGCTTGTTTGACTCCTTCTATATTAGTCAATTTCAGCCCTTCAATCCATTCCATTGTTAGCACCCGCTTCGCGGTATAGTCCCAATAGATCTTGGGAACATAAATTCCGTCTAATCCCCCATAATACTTAGCGAATTTCTCGGCATTCTGACCTTCAAAGGTATAGTCCATTTCTTCAAAAATCCGATTGGCAAATTCATCAAGAATAGCAGCGAGATTGGTACGGACAAATTTAAAAGTCTTTTTGAGCCATGTGGCAATGCCACGCAAAATATACATATCGAGGGCGATACCTTCGGCAATGTCAGGGCGCTGCACTTTAATCGCCACCAGTTCACCAGTTTTGAGCTTGCCTTTATATACTTGTCCGAGGGAAGCAGCCGCGATCGGATTATCAGATATTTCCGCATAAACTTCCGAAGGATCGGCTCCTAAGGCATCGCGAATAAACTGAAATGCAATTTCATTAGGAAATGGCGGCAGTTGATCTTGCAATTCGGCAAGTTCGTCCATAAATATGGGCGGGACAATATCGGGGCGGGTGGAGAGGGCTTGACCGATTTTGATAAAGGCGGGACCGAGACGAGTTAATAGTTTGCGCGATTCGATCGCTAATTTTTTTAATTCTGTGGCTGAGGATTTCGCACTGAGGCGCAATCTCAAAACTAGCCAAATAAGCGGCACAAAAATCACTACACACCGCCACCAGACCCGCAAAGGTTGATTACGGTAATATTTGGCGATCGCCTCAATATCATAACGATCTAACTCAAAGTCTGATTCTGGGTCTGATTTTGGCGTGGACATAGGATTTTTGTAAGCTCAGGTTGAGACTTTAATATATAGATTATTTTAACAATTTGTTACACAATCTGGGATCGCCCTCTAGAAATAAGCCGATAAGGGTATACTTGCCGATCATTCAGAAACAATCATGATACTCACTTGGTTAGCGATCGCGATCATTTCATTTCTAATTGGCTTGGCTCTAAACAAATTGTTTCCTGCCGATTACAAATGGTTTATGCAGTTGCGCCGCCCCCGATGGTTGACCTTTGAGGGCGCAATTCCCTTTATTTGGATATCAATTTTTATTTGCGGCATTACTTCCGCCGCCGTCCTATGGGAAGCACAGCCCAACATGATGAATACATGGTTGCTGATGGGCGGTTATGCTGTTGTCGAAATCACGATTTTAGCCTACACTCCCGTTTTAACTCGATTGCGAAATGTTAGAGCAGGGGCGATCGCAGGCGCGATCGGTTTTGTGTTTGGCGTAATCTTGACGGCTCAAGTTTGGCAAATTTCTAGCTTAGCAGGATGGCTGCTAATACCCTATTTGCTATGGAGTCCGATTGGGACTTATGTAACATGGGTGATGGCAAGGCTCAACCCACCCGAAGTTTAATACCGCAAAATGTAGTGGCAATTCATGAATTGCCACTACATTTGAAAACCGTTAGTAAGAGCAAGACAAGTAACGAGAGACAAGCTATGATGGCTATGCTTTAGGCGATCGCCATTACTCGAAAAAATCATCTAGCTCATGACTCAAACAGAAACAGCTAAAATTTCTTTCAAACTCTCCGAACTTGCGGCTGAGCTCGTCGCCTCATTGCCCGATTGCCAATTTGAGTCCAATGGTGATGATCCCGTAATTATAGGTGTGGCGGCGATCGATAAGGCGCAATCTGGCGAAATTACCTTTGTTTCCTCTTCTAAATTTGTCGCCCATCTCAAGGATACCGCCGCCAGCGCTGTCATCCTCGATCTGAAAACACCATCGACATTACCCTGCATTCGTACAGCCAACCCACGCATTCTTTTTGCCAAGGTTCTCGAAAAGTTTTATCAACCACCCACGCCACCAGTTGGGATTCATCCCACAGCGATTTTAGGTGAAGGTGTACAACTAGGTAAAAATGTGGCGATCGCCCCCTATGTGGTAATTAGCGATCGCGTCAAAATTGGTGATAATGTCACGATTTATCCCCATGTCACTATCTACAACGATGTTGAAATTGGCGCGAATACGACTATTCATGCTGGTTGTGTGATTAGCGATCGCACAGCGATCGGCACTAATTGCATTTTGCACCCCAACACTGTCCTTGGTGGCGATGGCTTTGGCTTTGAGTTAGCACCGAATGGAACTTGGTACAAAGTGCCGCAAATTGGTCATGTGATTATTGAAGATAATGTCGAACTTGGTTGTTCCTGCGCCGTGGATCGTCCTGCGGTAGGTGTGACGATCATTCACAAAGGCGCAAAACTCGATAACTTTGTTCAGATCGGTCATGGCGTGGAAGTAGGAGCGCATTCGGTACTTGCCTCACAAGTTGGCTTGGCGGGTGGTGTGACGCTTGGGCATCATGTGGTGATGGCAGGACAGGTCGGCGCGGCTAATCATATTCACATTGGCGATGGCGCAATTATTGGCGCAAAATCGGGAATTCCTAGTAATGTACCCGCAGGCGTGACGATGATGGGCTATCCTGTGGTTCCTGAAAAAGATTGGAAACGCATTGTTATCGCGGAGCGTCAGCTTCCTGATTTATTACACACAGTTCGGAAACTGGAAAAGCGGATTATAGAACTTGAAGCAAGGCTTGGTGAATCATGATTGAATACATAAATCGACGCAGAAAGACTTACTATTTACACGAAGGCAAGACCAAAACTGGAAAGCCAAAGTATTTCTTTTCGATGAAAACAGAAGGAACCTTAGTTGATTCTATTCCCGATGGTTATGAAATCTACGAGAATCCAAACGCTCAGGTGTTTTTACGAAAAATTCCTGTGCAAATTGTTTTCCCCGAAGAGATTGAGACAGTCAAATTTTGGCTCCAAAAATATCTTAAACCCAGCTATTTCATTCTTGATGTCAAAGGCAAAAACATTATTGTCTACCTTTGCGATCAAAATGTTGATAATTTAATGGAGATTATGACATTTCCTAATGTTCCAGATTTTTTTAGAAAGAGGGATTCGTTAGACTTCGGACTCACTTACAGTCCAATGATGCAGTTTGTCTTAGATGATATCGAATCAAGGAGTTTTACTGTCGAAAGATGGTGTTTTCGTGGTTCTATCGATGATTGGATTCCGCTAGATAGTTCTAACGATCTCAAAAAATTAGTGCAAACCTATGGCGCTCATCTAGGAAAAGACTCGTTCTTTGATCTGATGTAACTTACAATAATTTCTACAGCCGATAACTAGAGGGGCGATCGCCGTGGCAGCCAAAGTACTGGATGGACGTTACAAACTAATCAAGCAGATTGGTGCGGGAGGATTTGGGCATACATTTATCGCAAGGGATATGCGTCGCCCTGGCTCTCCCCCTTGCGTGGTAAAGCAACTCAAACCCGCCAGCGACGATCCCAACTTTATTCGTGAAGCAAGGCGCTTATTTAATACTGAAGCGGAAACTTTAGAAAAATTGGGTAGCCATGATCAAATTCCCCAGTTGCTAGCCTATTTTGAAGAAGACAAACAGTTTTTTTTGGTGCAAGAATTTGTCGAAGGGCGATCGCTCCACTCTGAAATGCAAGCTCCTTTCCCTGAACCATCCGAATTAGACAATCAACCTGAAGATCGTCAACTTGAGGAACTCCAAAACATTGCTCAGGATATTGCTCAACCCGTTCGAGACAAACAACTTGATGAAGTGGAAGTAATCCAAATCTTGAAAGATGTTCTCCAAGTGTTGGAATTCGTGCATTCCGAAGGTGTGATTCACCGTGATATCAAGCCTGACAATTTGATTCGGCGTAAAAAAGACCGCAAAATTGTGCTGATTGATTTCGGGGCAGTCAAGGCGATGCAAGATGCGAATACCAAACTGACTGCCGATGAAAAGGGGGAATCGCGATTTACGGTTAGCATTGGTACACCTGGTTATATGTCGAGTGAGCAATGTGCAGGACGACCAAACTACAGTAGTGATATTTATTCATTGGGTATGGTGGCGATTAAGGCTCTCACAGGATATAGTCCCACCGATTTACCCACCGATCCCGCCACAGGTGAGTTAGTTTGGCGCGACAAAGCTAGAGTCAGTAATGGTTTAGCTATGGTACTTACACGCATGGTGCGTTATCACTACACACAGCGTTATCAGTCTGTGCGTGAGGTCAATCAAGGACTTACCACCTTTGCAACCATGACTGAAGTTGAGCGTCAAGCCACTACCAGTAAAATCGTCAGATCAACAGTTTTAACTAGTACAAGTGGGCTTGTGACAGCTAACGTGACGGCTAATGCGGCGGCTATGTCCAAAGCTGAACGTGAAGCAACCCGCCGATCTATTCCTGCATCTGCACCTGCTACCTCTAACTCAGGAATTCTATTTCTATTTGGTGGTCTATTGGCTGTAGTGGCTGTAATTGCCGCTTTTGCTGTTCCATCGATGGTGCGAAATAATCAAACACCGATCATTGTCAATAATCCGCCGATCGCTAATGTTCCTAAACCGCTCACGCCTGAAGTTAATCCCACCCCTACAGCCACAGTCTCTGGTGAGTCAATTAATCAGCCGATCGCACTAGAAGCAAACAAGGAGTCATTGACAATTCCTAATAAGATATCGGGAAGTGCAGTACATACCTATATAATTCAAGCCAAGTCTGGACAAGTACTCAGTGCTGCGATTACGGGTAATGGAGTGTTAATGACAGTATTGAATCCCCAAGCGATCGCTTTGCCAAATGCTGCTAATGTAGCGATCGCCGATCTGCCAATTACTGTAGATGGCGCTTATACCGTCCAACTTAGAGGGATTCCGAGTGCTGAGCCACTTCCCTATCAAATAAAATTGGGTTTGAAGGATAAGGCTACTCCCAGTGTATCAGCTTCGCCATTAGTTTCGCCCTTAGCTTCACCATCACCTTCGCCCTTAGTTTCCCCACCATCGGGAACACCACCTGTTCCCCCTGTTCCAACACCAACACCAACTCAACCTGCACAACCAAAAATAGAAATTAAAATTAGAAATAGATAATTTTGTAGCTTACCGTAGAAACCATTCAAGAAATACTTTCTACGGTCAAAGATTCTAATACCCTCCCCCTCTCCTGCAATGCGAAGCGGAGTAAGATTTAATTATTTTCCTGTTCCCCCTCTCCTGCTGGAGAGGGGCTAGGGGTGAGGGCTTCGCGGCACTTTTGAACTTTTCTCTGGATTTGGTTTTAGCGCAAAGCGCTGTATAATTAATTCTGCAAAAGTACGAAACCGCACCAAATAAATTAAGGCAAGCCAAGGCAAAATCTATGTACAAAGTCTCTTCCGAGCAGAAGCAATACAATACCTATACTTTGTCTGATGACAGTAGTGGTTCTCAAATAGAAGTTGTTCCCGAACGTGGTGGCATTGTTACTAGCTGGAAAATCAATGGTCAAGAGGTTTTCTATCTTGATACAGAGCGCTTTACCCATCCTGATTTGAGCGTTAGAGGTGGTAATCCAATTCTATTTCCTCTCTGTGGTAATTTGCCTGACAATACATATAATGTCGATGGAAAGGATTATCAAATCAAACAGCATGGATTTGCGCGTGAGTTGCCTTGGACTGCTACTGCCCAAAACAATGATGGTGCGGCAAGTGTGACTGTTGAGCTAGTTAGCAATGCAGAAACTAAGGCTGTCTATCCCTTTGACTTCCATTTGGCTTTCACCTATTCTCTCCAAGGTAATACGTTAGAGATTCGTCAAGAGTACAAAAATCTCTCCGCGACACCAATGCCTTTTTCTTCAGGCTTCCATCCCTATTTTCTATGTGGCGACAAAAATCAAATCGTAGCTAATATTCCTTCTAGCAGTTATCAAGATAATCGCACCAAGGAAAATTTTGCTTTTGATGGCACATTTGATTTTGATCAAGATGAGATTGATGCGGTATTTGGGAAGCTTAGCGATCGCTCAACTTCAATTATCGACAATAGCCGCAATCTAAAAATTGCGATCGATTACGATGATTTCTACACCTATCTCGTATTTTGGACAGTCAAGGGTAAGGACTTCTATTGTCTAGAGCCTTGGAGTGCGACCCGTAATTCTCTGAATACAAAAGAATTTTTGACAGTGCTTGCACCTAATTCCAGTTGCACTGCTGTAGTAAAGATCACGGCTGATTTCTTTTAATAGTCATGGGTAGGGGCAATTCATGAATTGCCCTTACGCACTCTTAAATGCATTTTTAAATACGGATGTTTAAACCAACATCGTTCCTGCTGCATACATTCCTGATGCGATCGCCTTATTAACCAGCGAATTTGCACCAATTAAAGTTTGTGATGGAATATGAGCATCTTTACCAATGGAAGCTGATGCACCGATAAAACAAGGCGCATCTAAAACAGCGCCCTCCGCAATCACCGCCGATTTATCCACCCAAATTCCATTCCGAATTTGAGTAATGCGATCGCCAAAATCATAGGCAACCTTTCCTTCCAAAACATCGATTTGAGCTTGGTAATACTTTTCAGGCGTTCCCATATCCATCCAGTATCCTTCTGATACGAACCCCATCATCTTTAGTCCGCGTTCTAAGACATTGGGGAATACTTTGCGCTCAAAGCTTAACGGCTCACCAATGGGATAAATATCGAAAATTTTTGGTTCTAAAACATAGGTTCCCGCATTGATCGTATCGATACCTTGAGCAAGAAACTCCACTGCTTGCTCTGGATTCGGTTTCTCCCGAAAAGCCTGTACTTGATTATCAGCGTTAATCTCGACTAAGCCAAAGGGCTTAATATCATCAACCCTTGTCAAAGTCAAAGTCGCATCGGCTTTAGTTTCCTTATGAAACTTTATTAACCCTAACAAGTCTAAACTGGTAAGAATATCAGCATTGAAAACAATCAATGACTCACCCGTGAAATATGGCTCGGCAAGCTTAATTGCGCCTGCGGTATCCAAGGGTGTTGATTCTTCGATATAACGAATTTTCACCCCAAAGCGATCGCCGTCCCCGAAATAATCGATCACTTGTCGCGCTTGATACTGCACGTTCAGCAAAATATCGCACACACTAGCTTCACGACAACGATTAATCATCCATTCTAAAAATGGGCGATCAACCAAAGGCAGCATTGGCTTAGGACAGCCATAGGTTAAGGGTCTGAGTCTAGTTCCTTTGCCACCAGCAATAATTACAGCTTGCATAGAGTTGTTGAGTTGCGGTATATGTTGTTTGAGAGCATTATAGAATTATGGAGTCGCGTGTGACCAATAGCCCGATTACCGCATCTAAAGTTCGGTCAACCAAGGAAATTCAGGCTGATTTACCTAACACTTCACCAGAGCCAATGCAAGTAGATACAGCGACTCCCATTCGCAAAGATAAGCGTATACCTTTTGCAAAAATAAGTTTTACTTTTTTCCTATTGCTTTCGATCGGTGGTGGAGCCGCTTTAAGTCGAATTGTTCCGATTAATTCTCTAGACTGGGGTGGGTTGTTGACGGGACGCAAACCTGAAGAAGTCCTCATGGAAGGCTTAGGACGTAAATTAGAGCGTCCCTATCAAATTTTAGTAATGGGTGTGGATCGGGTACTGGATGCACCGATGGGTTCACCCGCCTCTTTTAACGGGCGCAGCGATAGTATGTTACTGATTCGGGTCGATCCTAGCGATCGCACAGTGAATATACTCTCAATTCCTCGCGATACCCAAGTGCCAATCCCCAACTATGGTGTAACCAAGATTAATGCCGCTAATGTCTATGGTGGCGCGACTCTTGCCCAAGAGGTTGTCTCCGATAAACTGAACGGTGTGCAGATAGATCGCTATGTGCGATTGGACACTTCTGGATTATCGGCTTTGGTGGATGCCCTCGGTGGGGTTGAGGTGAATGTACCAAAACGCATGAAATATGTGGACAAAACTCAAAAGCTGAATATTGATCTCTATGCGGGAAAACAAACTCTCAATGGTGAGCAAGCTGAGGGTTTTGCGAGATTTCGTCATGATGAAGAAGGGGATATCGGTCGCGTTCAACGCCAACAAATTATCTTGAAAGCGATCAAGAGCAAGATTTCTAATCCTGCGGTTGTATTTCGCTTCCCTGAAATCATAGGGGTTATGCAAAAACATATCGATTCCAGTCTTAGTTTTGATGAGATGGTGGCGATCGCTACTTTTAGCGTTAGCTTAAAGCCCGAGCAAATTGAGACTAATAGCCTTAAAGGTCGCCCCAGTGAGGCAAATGAGTTTCGGTTTAGTTATTGGATTGTTAATCCTGCTCAAGTCGATCAAGCGATCGAAGGAAAATTTAAAACTAAATAAAAAACAGCGCGATGCGCTGCTTTTTATTATTTTGAGCAAGCGATCGCGAGATAAACCTATTTAATGAGAAAACAGCGCTCATCATAGCTTTTCTATTTGTTTTTGATATTCCAACAAAAAAAGCAGAGCATAGCGCTGCTTTTTTGTTTTAAACGGGCCAGGAGGGATTCGAACCCCCGACACCGTGGTCCGTAGCCACGTGCTCTAGTCCACTGAGCTACAAGCCCTTAACTCGCGAATCTAATCATAACACACTGTGCATTTTTGACAAGCAAAAAATAAATTTTTTTCTGAGTAACCAATTATGTCCCCCAAAAAGTACCGATAAGTGCCTATAGACAATGCTTTGGATGCAAAGTGCTAATCAGAGAAATGGCTTTGTCGCCACCTAATTATTCACTTTATAAAGCCTATTGTTTTAGAGGAAAGGGCAAAATACTTATTTTCAAGATCCATCTTCAAAAAGCTATATTTATTCTGGCGTGTTAATTAGGAATCTAATGTGAAAATTCATAAGTGGGCGATCGCGATATTGTTCTGGGGTTTTGTGTTTAGAGTTACGTGTGCTTTCTTTCTGAATACAGGCTTCGATGAAGCTTATTACTATCTCTATACCCAAAACCTCAACTGGAGCTATTTCGATCATCCGCCGCTAGTTGCGCTGACGACAGGAATTGGGGTTTGGCTGACGGGAGCCGTTACACCATTTACAATTCGGATTGGTGGTGTTTTGCTTTACACAGGCACATTGCTATACACCTACTTAGCGAGTAGAAGATTATTTGGCGATCGCACCGCGACTTTAACTTTAGGGATTTTTACAACAATTCCAATTTTTCAGATCGCCTTTGGTATTCTCACTCTGCCTGATAACGCTTTGATGTTCTTTTGGGCAGCTTGTATATATGTGGCGGCGATCGAGTTTTTTCCGTCAGAGCAAAGCCGAGCCTATCAACCTACCTATCGTCTTGCCATCATTGGCTTACTAGTTGGATTAGCTTTTTTAGGTAAATATCATGGTGCATTGCTTGGTGGCGGACTAATTTTATTTTGCTTACTCAGTTCCCATCACCGAGCCGCATTGTACTCTCCTTGGACATTAGCATCACTGGCTTTATTTGCGATCGCCATATCGCCCGTCTTATTTTGGAATTATCAGCATGAATTCGCCTCGTTTCGATTCCAAGGTAATCGGGCTATCCCATCAGAGGGTTACAACCTAGAGCGTCTGCTAGTAACGATTTTAGTGGCGCTCGGTTATCTTTTCCCTACTTTTGGAATTCCGATTTGGTGGACAAGTTTTCGCACCGTGGGAGCATTATGGCAAGATCGTAATCTTAAAATTGATGGTGAGGAAGCACTTGCCAAAAGTTTATATCGCAGTAAACAGTTATTGATTGCTTGTCTGTCCATGCCGATTTTCTTTGGCTTTACATTTATGGGCGGATTTATCCAAATTCTCCCCTCATGGCATATGCCAGGGTTTTTTGGTGCAACACTTTTGCTGGGCGAAAGGGCGGCTCAGATCCAATTACATCGACCTAAATATATTCGTAATTGGCTCTGGGGTTCGGGAATGGTGATTTTACCTTTGTTGATTGTGGGCTTATTACATGTGCATCTGGGGATTGTCCAGAAGGGTGGCGATGCCGCGATCGCGGGTGGGGTTTGGGAATCAAAGGATGATCCATCGACACAAATGATCGATATTGTGCAGTTACGTCAAGCCTTTGTTGATTCACCAATGCTCAAGGCGGAGTTAGAGAAAGCAGATTTTGTATTTAGTAATAGCTTTTTTGTGGCGGGTCAAGTCGGCATGGCGATCGAGCCTTTAGGAAAAAAGGTGACTTGCTTTGATGAAGATTTGCGTGGGTTTGCCTATTGGAGTAAGGCGGAAGATTTTGTTGGTAAGACTTCGATTTACATTACTTCAGAACTATTTTTAAAGGACGATCGCTATCCGCAACCATTGGATAAATATAAAGGTTACTTTCAGTCTCTAGAAAAAATTGCTGATGTTCCGCTTAAGCGCGGTGGGCAGACTGTACAGATTTTTCCTGTTTATCGTGCTTCACCGATGCTCAAGCCATATCCACGTCCTTATGGCTAAAACTAAAACTATAGTGTGGATTATTTTCATAAGTATATTAGTTATGTTTTTTTAGCAACCTTTTTTTTAGGTTTATAAGAAATAGTTTTTGGGATTCGCGAATAAACTTGTTGTCCTAACCATTGAGATACTAACTCTTTGAATTCGGGATCATTCATGTAACGGGCAAAAAGGTCTTCATTTAATTCCATACGCTCGATAAAGAGTGACTCTAGTACTTGGCTAAAAACAAGTTGAAATTTATCGATGGGATTAGCTTGGGCGGCTTGGGCGATCGCATCGACTTGGGCGGCAACTTCAGTAATCTGGTCAAAGAACAACTGATCAGCTTCATTTAGCTCTTCTCCAAATCTTTCGTTAATCAGATCGATCAGACGGGAGAGGGGAACATCACTTTCTCTAACCTTGCCACTGCCAACTTCTTTTGGTCCATCAAGTTTTGCGGCATAACTTTCATTTAAGCTGATGCAGCCTTCGCTAATCTTTTGGAGCCGATAGTAGGCAAGTTGAACTTCATCATCAAACTGATAGCCTGAACTTGATGTTCTTTTTGGTAATTTCAGGGCTAAGTGTTTGAGATAGGTGTATAGCTTCTCTAAGTCACTGTCTTGATAGGGGATGACTTGACTTAGGAATGCGTAAAGGTTACAGAAAGCCTGTACTTTACCGCGCCACAATTCAGCTTCGTCCTCTTGATTTTTGAGCAAATCCTGAAAGCGAATAACAGCTTTGTCGATCGCTGCATTCATGATTTTGTGATCGGCTTGGCTTTGAAGTTTTTTTGGTGCAAAAAATATTTCGCAGAACTGGTTAATCTCTGGGTGTAAATAAATTGCCGCCTCATTTAGCTCATTTTGAATTTGATACAAGCGATCGGGATCGACTTCTTCGCCCATAGTTGCCCCGTCAAAATAGACTTTAAATGCTTTTTGAATTTCTTCAGGATCGTTGACAAAATCGAGAATAAAAGTTTCTTTTTTGAGAGGATGAGTACGGTTGAGTCGAGATAGGGTTTGGACAGCCTGTATACCTCCAAGTTTCTTATCCACATACATTGTGTGTAGCAAAGGTTGATCGAAGCCAGTTTGATATTTATCAGCAACTAGCAGCACTTGAAAGTCTCTAGTGGCAAATTCTTCGGGTAAATCTTTCTCCCGAATACCACCATTCATTTCTGGCTCGGTATAGGTCTTTTCGGGAATTTGATCGTCAACTACGGTTCCAGAGAAGGCAACTAAGCTTTTGATGGCATAGCCTTTTTCTTTGATTAATTTATCGAAGGCTTGTTTATAGCGAACTGCTTCTAAACGTGAGCCTGTAACTACCATAGCTTTTGCTCGACCACCAATTTTATGGCGGCTGTAATTTTGAAAATGCTCTACCATAATTTCCGTTTTTTGAGAAATATTATGGGGATGAAGACGCATATAACGACTTAGGGCTTTGGCGGCTTTTTTGCGTTCAACATTGGGATCTTCTTCACAAGCTTTTAGCAGTCGATAGTAGGTTTTGTAAGTGATGTAGTTTTTGAGGACATCAAGAATAAAGCCCTCTTCGATCGCCTGACGCATGGTGTATTTACTAAAGGGTGCGCCATCGCGCCCAAAGATTTTTAGGGTTTTATGTTTGGGAGTGGCGGTGAACGCAAAAAAGCTAATATTGGGCTGATTGCCGCGCTTGACCATACTGCGATATAGGGCTTCTAAGTTTGATTCGCCTTCTTCTGCGGCAAGTTCTTGGGCTTTTTGGTGTAACTCTTCGCCGCCAAGTACCTCTTTCAGTTTGGTAGCAGTTTCACCAGATTGGGAACTGTGCGCTTCATCGATAATGACGGCACATTTGCGCGTGGGTAATCGGCTTTTAGTTGCTTCACCTCGCGCCTCAGATAGTTTAGCTAGTTGTTGAGCGACAAAAGGGAATTTCTGAAGGGTGGTGATGATAATGGGGACAGCATTTTCTAGGGCTTCGGCTAGTTGGCGCGAATCTTCTTCGATTTTCTGGACTACGCCTTGACGGTGATCGAATTGATAGATGGTGTTTTGTAATTGTTGATCGAGGACAAGGCGATCGGTGACGACAATGACGCTATCAAAGACGCGCTTATCATGAGCATCATGGAGCGATGAGAGGCGATGGGCTAACCAGCCAATGGTGTTACTTTTGCCACTGCCTGCGGAATGTTCGATGAGATAGTTGTGTCCTGTGCCTTCGGTGGCGGCGGATTTAACGAGATCGCGCACGGCTTTTAGTTGATGATAGCGGGGGAAGATCATCGTTTCTTTTTTGACCTTTTTGCCTTCATCGGTGAGTTTTTCTTCTTCTTGAAGGTGGAGAAAACGGGAGAGCAAATCTAGCAAGCTATCAGGTTGGAGGACTTCTTCCCATAGGTAGGCGGTGCGATAGTTGCGCCCATTGGGATCGGCTGGGTTGCCTGTACCGCCATCTCTGCCTTGGTTAAATGGCAAAAAATAGGTGGAAGTCCCTGCTAGCCGAGTGGTCATGTGGACTTCTTCGGTATCGACTGCAAAATGAACTAATGTGCGCTTTTTGAAATCAAATATTTTTTCGCGTGGATCGCGATCGCTACGATATTGGGCGATCGCATCGGCTACGGTTTGATTGCTGAGAGGGTTTTTGAGTTCTAGGGTGATTAATGGTATGCCGTTAATACTGAGAGTGACATCGAGAGATTGTTGATTTTTAGGGCTGAAATGAAGTTGTCGGGTGAATCCTAAAATGTTGGCGGCGTAACGGGCTTCTAGTTCTGGGTTGAGTCCGTGTGCTGGTTTGAAAAAGGCAATGCGGAGGGTTTTGCCATAACATTTGAAACCATGTCGTAGGGTACTGAGGGAGCCATTGGTGTCCATCCATTTGCATAGGGCGGAGATAACGCGATCGCCTGTTTTGTCACCATGAGCAATCTCTAATTTCTCCCAGACTTTGGGTTGGGTAAATTGGATAAAGGCAAGTACCTCATCTGGGAAAATGGCATTTTCGCGGTCAAATTCCTGTGAGAAATGACGATGATATCCAGATGCTAATAGAACATCGGCGATCGCATTTTCAAAGGCTTGTTCAGATGTAGATTTAGTTGCCATAAGAATATTTTTAGGATATTTTCTAGATGATTGAATTTGGACGGTTTATCGGTTTTCCATCTGCGTCAAAACATGATGTTGCTGTACCTGTAAATATTTTGATTAATTCTCTTTTTACATCTGGGTAATCACTGAATACATTCATCCATACTGAAAAAAACCCACAGTATTTGGCAACTTCTAAGACAAGTTCTTTAACTTCATTGGTTTGCCCTAAGATTTCAAAATTATTTCTACAACTCTCTGCTGAAGACCAAGCCAATTCACGATCTTGACAACGCTTATCCCTTGGTGCTGGTCTGCTCCAACCTGATGCTTTATGACGTTGCAATCCAACTAAATCTAATAATGCTTGTGCTTTATCTTTCTGTACTTCATTCAGATTGTCTGCTAATTGAACAAATCCACCTTTGGAATAAGCAAAAGCCAGAAAAGTATTATCGCGATCGCACCAGAGAAAGTTATCGACTTCTACGGGTTGGTCTCCTTTGACAGAATTGCAGTTAGCACAACCCAATAAAAAATTAGTCCATTCTGTTTTTAACTCTGGGTGCAAATCTTTCGGTACAACATGCTCAACTGCTAGGCTTGCAGGTAGTCTGCGTTCACAGTAGCTGCAATAGGTTCCTAATCTTTCCTCTAGATCTCCAATAGCATCGCCATATTTAGAGTAAGTTCGAGGTGCTGTGCCACGTTCAACGGGTCTCATGGCTACTCCTCTCCTGTTTTTTTGCCATTGCCTCCAGTTTGAGAAAAGCACTTAATCCAGGATTGTTGGAAAAAGGTGCAGCAGCGAGGCGATAATTTATTTCTGCATCTGAAAGTTCTTCAGATTCTACAGTCTCTGGGTTTTGAAGCAGATCAAAATATTCCTCTGTGGCTCTAGCTAGTTCATGGGCTTTTAAGCTTTGTTGGGGTACTTCGACTGACTGAATATCTTCGGCAATGTCTTCAATTGATTGATTGGCATATTCCAAAAACCGAGTATCCTCAAGTCCAAGATCGAGAATTCTCAGCTCACCTTGCTCGATCGCTTGGATAATAAACGGTGAATGGGTAGAGCAAACAAACTGAATTGAGGGAAAAGTTGTTTTGAGATCATCGACTACTTGACGTTGCCATTTGGGATGCAGATGCACATCAATTTCATCAATTAGGACTAACCCTGATGTTTGCTGCAAGATTTGGGGTAGCGCTTGATTTTCTGTATCTATTTCTTCTTTGGGTAAAAAAGCAGCGTTCTGAGTAACAATCTTGATGGCGAGATCGGCGACAAGGGCTACCATCATTTTCTGCCCTGCACTCAGATTACTAAAAGGTTGGGGATTATTTTGGATAGAAATAACAATTTGCGATCGCTCTGGGTCATACCAGATGTTCTCAGCATTGGGAATACAGCGCAGAATAGCGAGTTTTACAACTTCGTAGCTGGGGCGCATTTTGCCTTGACGATTTACAGCAGCGATCGCTTCTTTTTGAAACCAAGTATGTAGATCAGCGATTCTGATCCGTTCTTCAAAGCAATCATAAAAGGCATCCCAACGGCGAGATGGGTTGGTGATGGTTAGAGCTTTTGGGTCGCGTTGATTGGAGGGTAGCCACGATCGCCCTGCTCCGTAGTAAGCCATAACAGGTAGCCAGATTTTTTCGCCTGCTTCCACTTGTCGAAATAGTCTAGAGATAATGTCTAGGGCTTTTTGAGCTTCGGTGTTGGAAGTTCGAGAACCGCTCGTTTTAATTTGTCGTAACCATTGCAGAGGTTGCTCGTTGATTGAGCCGATCGCTTTAATTTGGGTGGGTTTGCGTTCAATGAATTGGGTGATCGTATCATTAGCGATCGCTTCTAAGCGGATTTCTGAGGTGAGGATGTTGCGGCGGCTATTGTTGAGAGTGGTATCGGGGGAGTTGACGAGCCAAACCCCTGCGGCGATCGCTAAGGCATCGAGAATTGAGGTTTTGCCTGTACCGTTATCACCTACTAGCAAGGTAAATTGTGGGTGCAAATCAAGGGCATAGTCGGCAAATTTTTTGAAGTTTTTGATCTCTATCCGATTAATTTTCATTGAGATACCTCGTTTTGTGAGTGTTTGCTCATTTCTTGTATGTTGATTTGTCCTGTGACTGCGGCGGTGATAAGGGCAGAGCGTCGTTCTTTGAGAAGGGCGATCGAGTCAGTGAGAGCATTTTTTAACTCTTTGTTCTTCTCGTCTTCTTTAGCAACTTTGTCGATAAGCTCTAGCTGTTCTGATTTTGGCGGGACTGGAAATCGGATTTCAAAGAAATTCTCTGGATAGATGCGTAAACGTGATGACCAAACACCTTTAGACCAGCGTACAACTTCAGCGACGAAAGGTTTAGAACGACAAAGTAACTCCATAAATTCAGGCAGTAGATCGCCTTTAAAAATGTAGACATGATAATCAGGGCTGACGATACCATCAAGGGGACTTACTCCCATTGCGCCCATCCATCCCCACAGTGTATTTGTAACAAAATCTCCCTTTGTGCATCGTTTATAGCCTGTCATGTCTTCAGCTTTGAACATATACACTTGTTTATCGGCGCGAGATGTAACGCCCGTGATATGAGAAACAGAAAGTAATTCTTCATCGCCACTGTCCGATCTTTCATCTCGAACTGAAAACAGGTTTTTTGCTCTTTCAATATTCCAATGTTGTGGAATATCTCCTAGCCAGTCTAGTCCCGATCGCTTAAAAGAAACATTAGGATCAAGTCCGCGAGTAACGGCATGGCTGATTAGGGCTTCGCGTTTTTCTTCTAGCAGGGTGAGCATTTGCTCTTTGGCGGCGATGAGGTTGTCTATTTGTGTGGTTTCGCGATCGAGGTAATCAGCAATTAACAGTTGCTCAGATTGTGATGGGAATGGAAGATGAATTGAGCGAAAATCATCTGTAGATAGCTCCATGAATGTGGAGCCTCTACCCAATATCTCTATTGCAGGACGTTGAGCTAATAGACAGTAATAATAAAAACGCTCTTCTACTCCTTCTTGTGGAGTAAGAAGAAAGCAGCCTTGATTACAAGTAGCATCTACTCTCAATATAGCAGTCTGACCAATAGGCGCACGTTTTGACAACACAAGTGATCCAGCAGGAACCACACTAACACCACTGTTGTTGTAACCTTCTTCGGATATCTTTCGTCTGGTTGTATATACTTCTCTACCTTCAAGTTTACCTAAATCTTCAGGTGTGATCCAATTGATGTCGCCGTCCCAATATGCCTCAACACCACTTTTTGGAGTAGATCCTGACTTTGTATCAAAAAGGAATCTTAATCGTCTTTGAGCATAATTCACAGTAATCAAGTTGTTACCTCCCTAAGCATCTCTAAAATTCTATTTTCAACTTCTGCCAACTCAGAATCAATGACTTTCAAATCCCTCGGAGCCTGATACTTAAAAAACTCTCGATTAAAATTAATCTCATAGCCAACCTTCCCGATCGCACCGTCAATCTCATCGCACAACTTGCGATCAGCATTAATCCAAGCATCACCCACATAGGGACGCACCTCTCGCAAAAAGAACGACACAATATCCTCCTTTAATGGCACATTCTCATTATCCCGCAGACTCGGATCGGGTTCATAGGTGACGGAAGATCCCCCTAAATCCCCCTTAGTAAGGGGGACTTGACTCTTCCCTCCCTTAGAAAGCGAAACTTGTGATTCTTTTCCCCCCTTTACAAGGGGGGCTAGGGGGGATCTCTTAAACACCCCAAACACCCCATCTAACTCTGACTGAGAATAACTAGGGAAATCCGCCACAGTAACTAACCCCTTCGCCCCCGTCGTCGCAATCACTGGCGCAGCATCAGGATCGACAACCGTAAAACAACTACGGAAAAACTGCTTTTGCTTACCACCCTTAGCCCCAGCAGTCCAACCCACCTCACAATCCTTAAAAACACGCAGCACCTTTACCCAAACCTCATTCCAATCCAAATAAGGCTCATCCCCCAACTCCTGCTCCATCTCAACAATCGGATCGTAAAGCTCAGGAAAAGCATTCAAGAAAACCTCCTTCGCCTCATCCGTAATTTCAAACCGCAACCGCAACGGACGCTCTACAGTAATCCTGCGATAGCCAAAATCCGCATTATCAAAAATCTTAGAAGTCTCACACTCCCCAAACTCCCCATGCTCGCGGGTCAGCGTCTCAATAATCGCACTATCCAAATAGCGACGCTTATCCCCCAAACTGCGCTTCATCGGTTGCCATCTGTCCCGACTATCAATTAATTGGATTTTGCCCTTGCGTTGCTCAGTCTTGCGGTTCGTCACCACCCAAATAAACGTACCGATGCCAGTGTTATAAAACATCTGCTCAGGCAAAGCCACGATCGCCTCAAGCCAATCATTTTCGATAATCCAACGGCGAATATCACTCTCACCCGAACCCGCACCACCCGTAAACAACGGCGAACCATTAAACACGATCGCAATCCGTGAGCCGCGCTTATTTTGTTGCAGATCCTCCGACGGCAAATACTCCTGCCGCTTTGACAGCATATAAATCAAAAACAACAACGCCCCATCATTCACCCGTGGCAACTTCCCACCATAACCATTGAAATCCTTCCAACGACTAATCTCCTTCTGTTCCGCTTTCCAGTCTACCCCAAACGGCGGATTAGCCAGCAAATAATCAAAACCCTCGATTTCCGCAAATGGCGGCGCAGTCAGCGTATTGCCAAACTCAATCCGACTATCCTTATGCCCCTTAATCAACAAATCCGAAGCCGCCACTGCAAACGATCGCGGATTGTAATCCTGCCCGAAGACCTTCAAGATCGCCTTTTGGTTATGTGCCAAAATCCAGTTTTGCGCCTCCGCTAACATCCCACCCGTACCACAGGCAGGATCGCACACCGTCACGATCGGACTACCACCCGTCAGAATATCGCCATCAGGCTCCATCAACAAATTCACCATAAGCTGAATCACCTCACGGGGCGTAAAGTGATCCCCCGCCGTCTCATTCGCCGCCTCATTAAACCGCCGAATCAAATCCTCAAACACCAGCCCCATCGTGATATTGTCCACGCGATCGGGATGCAGATCCATCTCCGCAAACTTAGCCACTACTAGATAGAGCCGATTTGACTCCTCCATTTTTTCGATTTCTTTATCAAACTCAAAGCGATCGAAAATCTTGCGAATATTCTCTGAAAATCCATTAATATAATCCTGCAAATGCCGCCCCACATTATCAGGATCACCTTTCAAAATCTGAAAATCAAGGGGACTATGGTTATGAAAACCCAAGGATTCGCCATTTTTATCCTTAGCAATAAAGTTCAGGGTTGAGTCCACATTGGTAATCTTGCCACTAGCCTGAAGCTGAGCATATTTCTTCAATACCTGCGGCTTGCTTGCCTCTAACACCGAGTCAAAGCGCCGCAACACCGTCATCGGCAACATCACCCGCTCATACTGTGGTGGACGATAAGGACCACGCAACAGGTCAGCAACAGACCAGATAAAGTTTGATAGTGACTGGAAACTGGCTGAACTCATACAATTGTTTGGGAAATTATTAGGTGACTTCTTGAGGTAATCAAAGTTTACATTTAAGCGTATTTGGCGGTGTAACTACGGGCGATCGCATCACAACGCTCATTATCAGGATCGCCCGAATGTCCCTCTACCCAATGCCATCGGATATTAGAAGTATTGAGTGGATCGAGTTGTTGCCAAAATTCTTGATTTTTGACTGGTTTATTATCTTTAGTCTTCCAACCATTCTTTTTCCAACCTTTAATCCATTTGGTAATGCCATCAAGCACATATTTACTATCAGTATAAAGATCCACAGGTGTTGACTGTTTGTGAGTAGAGAGAAATTCTAAAGCTGCGATCGCTCCTTGGAGTTCCATTTGATTGTTAGTGGTCTCGCGAATACCACCGCCGAGTTCTTTCGTACTGCCATCGGAAAAGTGAATGACTACGCCCCATCCCCCAAGGCCTGGATTTTTAGAACAAGCCCCATCAGTGTGGATGCTAATAATTTTGGCTTCTTCGGATGAAGTAGAAATTGTAGAAACTGGCGAAGTTTTTGTAACAAGACTCTCTGATTTTGCAGGTAATTTTGCGTTAGAAAGGGTTTCTTTTGGGGCTACGACTGTTTCCGTAGGACGCGATCGCGTAATTTCCACAGCAACGGAGCCTTGAAAATTGGGAATAGGGGGATGCTTAATCACGCGCAATTCAATTTGCGAGATCTTCGGATCTTCGAGAATGCTGTCAGCGATCGCCCGAGCTAAACGCTCGATCAACTTATATTTTTCAGTTTGAATGAGATTTTCGATTTTGCTAATGCAAGAAATATAGTTAACTGTATCCTCAAGATCATCGCTATAGATTGATTTCTCAAGGTCAACCCATAAGGTTGCATCGACCTCAAACCATTGCCCTAATACATTTTCTTCAGGTAAATATCCTATATATCCATAGGCTCTTACGCCCTGTAAATAAATTTTGCTGGTTGTCATAATTCCCTTAATTTTCTTAGCTATTTTCTTAGTTTTAAGATGTTGAAGCTTAAATGCTATTTTAGAAAATCTCTCTCTATAAATACTTGATTTTGTAATGTCTAAAAATTATAAGGTTACGCTGCTACCAGGTGATGGTATTGGTCCCGAAATCATGAAGGTCGCCGTGGCGGTACTACAAGCGATCGCCCCTAAATTTGGGATTAGTTTTGCCTTCGAGACGGCGCTAGTTGGTGGTGCAGCGATTGATGCGACAGGACACCCCTTACCCGATGAAACTTTGCAACTCTGCCAAGGTAGTGACGCGGTTCTGCTCGCTGCGGTCGGTGGTGAAAAATGGGACAATATGCCATCTAATCTCCGCCCTGAACAAGCGTTACTCGGTTTGCGTGGTGGCATGGGCTTATTTGCAAACTTACGTCCTGCTCAAATTTTGCCTCAGTTAATCGATGCATCTACCCTGAAACGGGAAGTTGTCGAAGGTGTTGATATTTTGGTGGTGCGGGAACTCACGGGTGGGATTTATTTTGGTAAGCCTAAAGGTATTGTCACCGATGAAAATGGTGTACGACGTGGGTTTAATACGATGGTCTATACGGAAACTGAAATAGATCGCATTGCTAAAGTTGGCTTTGAGGCTGCTCAAAAACGTCGCGGTCAAGTTTGTTCTGTTGATAAGTCAAATGTGTTGGAAGTGTCCCAACTATGGCGCGATCGCGTGACCAGTATTTCCCAAGAATACCTTGATGTGAAACTATCGCACATGTATGTGGATAACGCCGCCATGCAGATCATTCGCAATCCCAAACAGTTTGATGTCATTCTTACCAGCAATCTCTTTGGTGACATTCTCTCTGACGCGGCGGCAATGTTGACGGGTAGCATCGGTATGTTGCCATCGGCAAGTCTTGGTGCGGCGGGTAAACCTGGGGTGTTTGAACCTGTACATGGTTCGGCTCCCGATATTGCTGGCAAAGATCTCGCTAATCCCTTGGCTCAAGTTCTCAGTGCAGCGATGATGTTGCGCTATGCCTTTAATGAGGGAGATGCTGCCGATGCGATCGAATTCGCGGTGAATAAAGTGCTTGATTCTGGCAAACGTACAGGTGACATTATGGCTGATGGTTGCGAAAGATTGGGCTGTATTGCTATGGGAGAGGCTTTGCTAGCCGCAATCTAGATAAGGGCGGCGCTTTGCGCCGCCTTATTTTACTTACCCCACGTTAAATCAACTTGGTCAAATCATCAATTTCAAAGTATTGGTGAAATTTTGCTGTGACTTGCAAAACCGACGATCGCCCTCCATCGGCTTGACGTTTCTTTTTGACAAAGCCTTGCTCGACTAACTCTTGCACATGTTGATAGGCTCCCGCGCCGCGTAGCTCGATGAGTTCGGACTGAAGAATATTTTTTTTGAGGGCGATCGCCGCCAGAGTTCGCAAAGCACCGCGCCCTAAATCCACAGGAATTAATTTGTTTACTAGATCCTCAAACTCTGAGCGCAGTCGCAACGAAAATCCCACATCAGTTTCTACTATTTCTAAGGCGCTATCACGATGGGCGTATTCAGAAATTAGATCGATTAGTCCCATTTCCGCATCCTCAATTTCACAACCCAAAGCCGCCGCGATCGCCGCCAAATTCATTGGTTGCCCCTTTAAGTACAAAACCGCTTCTACTTTTTGCTTAAGGGAATTGGCGATCGGTAATTCTGGTTGGTCAAAAGGTAAATCATTTGTCATGCTAAAATTTTAGCCGAGTAGAGGCGGCGCAATGCAAGGCTTTTGCTTGATTAAATTTATTAAATTTTTACTAGCTGAGAAACCCAAATATATGCCAAGCAGCATGATGTACTACGAAGACACTTATGTAGTGCTGCCTCCAGATATGCAAGAGCAGTTTGTCACTCAGCCAGAATTAGAACAAATTTTGCATGATTTATTGAGTGGTATCCAAGATGCGCTGCCCTATGATTTACAAAATCTTGATGATATTAATCAACAGGTAGCGCGTTTAGTTAAAACTGCTTGCGATCTCGATTGTGGCGATCGCGGTCGATGGCAATGGTATGTCGTTCGTCTTGACAAGTAATTCTAAATCAAAGATGTTGGCAAAGGTCTGTGCGATCGCTTTTCTGACTTCTATAAATAAATTTTTATTTTGATTTTCCAGCCCAGTATCAGGCAAAAACTGATTGAGATTACAAACTTGGCAATCACTAATACCACAGGGAACAATTCGCTCAAATCCTGATAAGTCCATATTTATGTTTAATGCAAATCCATGCATAGTGATCCATTGACTAACTTTGATTCCGACTTGAGCAATTTTTTTTGGAGCAAGTTTTTGATTTTCTCCATCAACATCGATCCACACACCTGTTAACCCTTGAATGCGTTGAGAAGTCACACCAAATTTAGCCAAACCCTGAATAATCACCTCTTCAAGTTGTCTCAAGTACCAATGCAAATCGCGTTGATAGCGATCGAGATTGAGAATGGGGTAGGCTACTAACTGCCCGATCGCATGGTGAGTTACTTCGCCGCCCCGTTCAATACGATGACATTCGATACCAGCATCTTCTAGACTAAATTTTAAAAATTCTAGACTCGAACCCTGTCCTAATGTATAAACCGCAGGATGCTCAACCAGTAGCAATACATCAGGTAGATCTTGTCCTCCATGTCTTGCTTGTTTACGCTCCTCAACTAGTTGTTTTTGCCATTCCCAAGCCGTGAGATAGGGAATAGGGCGATCGAATTGATAAACTAAGCAAGTTCGGGGCATATTTTTTATACAGTCTATTGAGGCTTCAAGCAGTAATAATGTCGCTCATCTTTCAATAAAATTCAGGATTCAGGCAGATGTGGTTGAATATGAGCGATCGCAAAAGCACTATATTCCGCACCAGCATCACAAGATTCGCGGAGTAAAGCAATTGCTTCTTTGTCACCTTGCTGAGCAAGGCGAAGTAAGGCAAAGAGTCTTTTAACATGATTGCTACGACGCTCTACCAGTCCTTTGCGCCCTTTCATACCATTGAGGTCAAAGATAGTTTCAACAGTTTTGCCGCGATCGTCACGACCATAAACACTTGCCATACCAGCGATCGCATCCCAAGCAAAGTCAAGATGCGTATTTGGATCGGTTATGCCATCAGTAGGATCTATTAGTAAAGGATTCCCATTTATATCAAGTGGAAACTTTACGCCTTTATGACCTGCATCGTTACATAAATCACAGGAAAAAAGGAGATTAGTCCATTCAAATGTTAAATCAGGATATTCACTTTTAGGGCGAAAATGCTCGATCTGTCCATAAGTCACAGCGCTGATGTCGCTCTGACAATAAGCGCATTTTTTGTGAAACATTTCCTCCAAAGCATCTTTAACGTCAGTATGACTATATTTGCTCTGTGCGTTATCAACTTTGTTCTTAGCTCCCTTGATCTGAGCGACTGTTGCATTGGGATCATTTCTAAGTAATTGAAGCTCAAGCTGTTGTTGCTGAAGCTTATCTAACCACCTAGCACAATTTCTTTGTAATGCTTTAGGAATAGGGCTTCTTACTACTGGGATCAAGACAAATGTTCCTCCAAAAAAGCATTAATTCGAGATTCAAGGCTATTAGGATCTGGACGCTCTCCAAATGGTTGAACATCTTTCATGAACAACTGAAGTCGTTTATATTCAGACTTTTCTTCTTCTTCGGCTAAACTCCCATTTTTTCTATTGAGTTCGTGATAACGTTCGATCTTTTTTTCAGTTGGCGGCGAGTAAGTTGATTCAAGACCAAAAGCTGGACTTCTAAGTGTGCGATCTACATCGGCTGCTAAGTCTGTGTAAGGAATTGATAAAATTTTTACCTGACCATCCACTATATCTAAACGCAAAGTTAGTGCATCTTGACCAGCACCAGCCGCAACCAGAGGACTATGTGTCGCTACAAAAAACTGAAGATTAGGAAAAACCTGCTGTAGCCACCCAGCTATTTCTCTTTGCCAAGATGGATGTAAATGAATATCTAACTCATCAATTAAGACTACACCAGATGCTTTTGTTGGATCATCTACATCAGGAAATGCCTGAAGCAATCGCCAGATCAAGTCGCCAGCTAAGGCAATAACGCTGCGAAATCCATCTGACAAACCGATAGTTGGTACTTTTCGCTCATCTACTAAAAATTCAATCATCCCCTCTTTGGTCACTCCAGCAATTTTCACATCACCTGGAAGCAATTTTAGGATCGCATCTTCTCCCACCTGCTTCATTCTTTGTACATCTATATCATTTGGTTCCTTCGCAAGACGATAATCTAAATAAACCATCCATTGTTCAAAGGAATCTAGCGGGGTATCTTCATTAAATTGAGTGAAAAAATTACTAGAGCGCTTTGGTGAACTAAGACTTGGAAAAACTCTCTTTTCTTCTCTTGTTAATCTGCGAAAAGCACCATACCCCACTGCGAACCAACCCTTGCTATTAGATGCAAAAGCATTTGTTCGGAGCCGACTTAACGTTTTTGTTTTTGTAGAATCTTCAACTAGTGAAGGCTCAGTATATGTTTGCTTTCCAACCTCAACAGCTATAGAACCAGTAACAAAATAGGACAAAGAAAATATTTTTTGTTGCTTACCTTCACCAAATATTCCAATATCTCCGTCTTCTTTATGAAAAATCGCAGTAAGTTTACCTAGCAATTTCGGGTCACGAACCCAACCAGTAGGACGAGGTAGCAATTCCTTAGCGGCTTCAGGTCCTGCAAGAAGCAATCCCAACGCCTGAAGGATTGTACTTTTGCCGACTCCATTTTCTCCAAGTAGAGTTATCCAAGAATATGACTTTGCTCTGTCACTACGGACTTTTTGATCGATTTTAAAACTTATTTCCTGCTCTTTAAAACACTTAATATTCTTAATGGTAATACTTTCAACTCTCATTAGATTTTGTCTCCAAAGCATGAAAGCTATATAGATTGTAGTTCATACCGCTACTTTTAACTCATATTAGTGATTATTTCAACCAAATAATTTAGTAACAGAAAAGCCGTACATTATGTACGGCTTTTCTGTTTATAGAATTTACAAGGCAGCTTCTTTTTTGAGTTTGTCGCGATCGCTTATCTTCGTGCTAGGTGTCTGAAGCGAGAAATGGAGCTTGTTCAAAGCACTAATATAGGCTCGTGCTGAGGCAACAATTACATCAGTATTTGCCGAATGACCAGAGAGCGTACCTGCATCAGGATGCTTGAGGCGAATTGTGACTTCGCCGAGGGCATCGATACCTGCGGTGACAGACTGCACAGAATACTCAATCAATTGATTGGGAACCTGCACAATCCGATTAATCGCTTTGTAAATTGCGTCCACTGGACCAGTGCCAACAGAAGCATCGGTGATTTCGGAACCATCAGGCATGACGATGGTGACTGTCGCTGTGGGAATAGCGCGATCGCCACAACTTACTTGGACATGATCGAGTCTGAAGGCTTCAGGCGCGTGACGAATTTCATCATTGACGATCGCCTCTAAATCGCGATCGCTAATTTCACGCTTCTTATCGGCAAGTTCCTTAAAGCGCACAAAGGCAGCATTAAGCTCTTGTTCAGAAAGTTCAAAGCCAAGTTCTCTTAAACGGGAACTCAAGGCATTGCGTCCCGAAAGCTTACCAAGGACAATCAAGTTATCGGTCAAGCCGATAGATTGCGCGTCCATGATTTCGTAGGTGAGACGATTTTTCAACACACCGTCCTGATGGATACCTGATTCATGGGCAAAGGCATTCGCACCGACGATCGCTTTATTTGGTTGCACCAACATTCCTGTGAGATTGGAGACAAGGCGCGAAGTCTTGTAAATCTGCTTGGTGTCAATGTTGCAGAGGGGGGCAGTGGATTCGGCAGGACGACCGAGGAAGCTATTGAAGTAGGCTCGGCGGACATGGAGAGCCATCACCAACTCTTCCAGAGCCGCATTGCCAGCGCGTTCGCCAATACCATTAATCGTGCATTCCATTTGACGCGCTCCATTTTTGGCAGCTTCAAGGAAGTTGGCTACGGCTAAGCCCAAGTCATTGTGACCGTGAACCGAGATAATGGCGCGATCAATATTCGGCACATTCTCTTTGATACCTTTGATTAAGGCTCCAAACTCGGCGGGAGTCAAATAGCCTACGGTGTCGGGAATATTGACTGTCGATGCACCTGCGGCGATCGCGGCTTCTAAGACTTGATAGAGAAATTCAGGATCGGAGCGTCCTGCATCTTCAGGTGAAAACTCGACATCAGCAACTTTGGATCTAGCGTAGGCAACCATTTCTGGCACGATCGCTAAAACCTCAGCGCGAGTTTTACGAAGTTTGTATTCTAAATGAATATCGGAAGTAGCTAAAAAGGTGTGAATGCGACCCTTTGCCGCAGGTTTGACGGCTTCGGCGGCGGCTTCAATATCATTTTTGGTCGCCCTTGCTAAACCACAAATCGTAGGGCCAGTTTCCGTGCCGACAAGCTTCGCAATTTGTTGGACTGCATGAAAATCGCCCTTACTGGCAAAGGGAAACCCAGCCTCGATGATGTCTACACCAAGTCGAGCCAGTTGCTGAGCGATTAGCAGTTTCTGCTCCACGTTAAGGGTTGCGCCTGGAGACTGTTCGCCATCGCGCAGTGTGGTGTCAAAAAAGATAATGCGATCGTGAGCAACTTGAGACTCTTGTGATGTGGGTGTAGACATAATGTGTTAATTCATGAATGTTTATTGTGAAAACGTAACGGTAAAGTTTAACTGAGATTATACAATCAACTCAGATTATGTAATTTTAGCCTTTTTTTTTGAAAATAGTAAATAGTAAAGAAAGTAACGGTCAACATTTATCTCAATACAGCTATAGCAATATATTGCTTTTGTAATTTCTATGAAAACTAGCGAAATTAATAAGGGAAAATTTTCCCTGTCAACGGAATTGATCGCGATCGCCTCTATAACTTCTTTGGTGTTAACACTGTTAACACCGACTTCAGTTCATGCCTCCTGTGCATCTCCTTTGGATGATGGCGGATTTGAACAACAAACCACTGGCTCAGTATTGAAACCTTGGTTTCGGGAAGGGCAGGCGGGGATAGATCTTAATAAAGGGTTAAGCCTCACTGGTCGCAATAATGCTTGGATTCGGAATAGTAAGGGTTGGAATGGAATTCGTCAACCTGTAAAATTAACCGCAGGCAGTACTTACACAGTGACGGCAAGGGTACGTACATCAGGTAATCTCAGCGATGGTTATTTTGGTTTTCGCAATGCTCAGCAAAAGCCCGTAGCGGAAATTAAATTTGGGGCAATGGCAAGCTACAAAGAACTAAAAGCGGTATTTCGTCCGCAGCAAAGTGGAACTTACTATGTATTTACGGGTCTTTGGGCGCTCAATCAAGATACATGGGCGCAAGTTGACGAATTTCGCATGACAGGCGGTTCGTGCGCTGACACCTAATATATCCGTGAATCTCGCACCCTGCGGTGCGACTCACGACTTTTAAAATTGCTATATTGATTTTTGTCAGAAAATGTTGGAAAAAAAGATATGACTTTTTCTGTTCCCATAACTTGTTTGTTAATGCCTGAATTGTTGTCATGAAATAGCAGAATTTTTATCGTTAAAAACAAGTTAATGCTCAATTTGAAAATATAATAATCCTTGAAAACCTTGCTAATCAATGTTTTTCAGGTTTACACCTATACAAAATCCCTACATAAAAAGTTTAAATAAACTGTGCTAACTTCAAATGGATTGATGGATATAAATATCCAATGATTTAGTGAAATGTGAGGAAAACGATGACTATTGAAGACGCACTCAATATCGTGGATTCTGTTTTGGGAAATAAAAGCCTGAGTACCATTCAAGAGGCTATTTTTCGGCAGACTTGGGAGGGTAAAACCTATTCAGACATTGCTGAAAACGTCGGCTATGATGCGGCTTATATTCGCGATGTTGGTTACAAATTGTGGCAATTACTATCGGATGCTTTTGGCGATCGCGTTACTAAAAATAATCTCCAAGTGATTTTGCGCCGTCATCTTCAGAGATCGCTACAAGTTAGCAACTCCACCAGTAATGGCGTGGTTCAATCAACTTCCGCGCCGATAAATTTTCCTGTTGTCACTGATTCATTTACAGGGTCATTCAGTCAGGAAATCAGTAATGGCGCATCGAAGCTGTTTCAATTACTCTCGCGGATTTTGACTGAGCCAATCGGCGATCGCACGATGGATCGCCAAATTGATCGAACGATCGATCATTATCTGCAACAGATTCATGAATCCAATACTGATCCCTCATTAAAATTGACCATTACGGTCAATCTTAGCAAAGTATAAACATAGTAGGGTCAATTCATGAATTGACCCTACTATGTTTATTACGCTTTACTCGCAATGTCCTTGCGGTAATACATGCCATCGTAGGCAATAAATTCAACGGCGGTATAAACATTGGCGATCGCACTGCGAATATCCTCACCGAGAGCCGTTACCCCCAAAACGCGCCCACCATTGGTGACTAGGGCATTATTTTTCAGCTTAGTTCCCGATTGAAACACAAAAGCCCCAACATCCTCAGATTTACCGATACCTGTCACAAACTGACCAATCTCGACCTTATCGGGATAGCCGCCCGCCGCCATGACTACACATACCGATGATTGTTTTTTCCATTTCAGGGGTGGAAAATTGCCGAGTCTACCTTCGATACAGGCTAACAGCAGATCATCAAGATTAGTTTCCAATAATGGTAAAACCGCTTGAGTTTCAGGATCGCCCAATCGACAATTAAACTCGACTACCTTCGGTATACCTTCGGGTGTGATCATTAACCCAGCATAAAGACAGCCACGATAATCAATGCCTCTCTCCCGAAGTGCAGCGATCGCAGGTTCTAAAACTTGAGACTGGACTTTAGCCATTAGCTCAGGCGTAGCGATCGGGGCGGGGGCGTAGGCTCCCATACCGCCTGTGTTTGGACCAGTATCACCATCACCGAGACGCTTGTGATCTTGAGCAGGCACAAGGGCGCGGATAGTTTTGCCATCGGTTAAGGCAAGCACCGACACTTCCTGCCCTGTCATAAATTCTTCGATCACCACAGTCTCACCTGCGGAGCCAAATTGTCCTGCAAATATACGCTCGAGCGCTTCTAAAGCTTCGGCAATGGTCATGGCTACAGTTACACCTTTGCCACTAGCCAAGCCATCGGCTTTAATCACAATTGGTGCGCCTTGGGACTGCACATAGGCTTGAGCAGATTCGAGATCTTGGAAGTCAGCACTAGCCGCTGTGGGGATATTTGCCTCATGCATAAGCTTTTTTGCCCAAGACTTACTGGCTTCGATCTGTGCGCCTTCTTTGGTGGGACCAAAAATAGGTGACTCCGCCGCTTGGAAATAATCGACAATGCCAAGGGCTAGTGGCAATTCTGGCCCAACTATAGTAAAACCAACCCCTTGAACTTGGGCAAACCGCAACATTCCCTCAAAGTCATCGACACTTAGAGAAACATTTTGACAATTGGGCATGGTTGCCGTACCGCCATTTCCTGGAATGCAAAAAACTCGATCAATATTGGGAGATTGCAACAGTTTCCAAGCTAGGGCGTGTTCTCTACCGCCACTGCCAACCACGAGGACTTTCAAATTACACCTTTAATGCTCATACTAGTTACAGCGCTGTGCGCTAACTTAAACCCTACAGAAAAGTCTAAAAATATCTCAAAGCGACAAGTTTAAACTTTTCCCTATAAATTCCTCTATAAATAAGAATTTTGTGATGATGTTGAACATCTTCATAAGTTAGCCGCTAAATATTAGATTTTCTATACTTAGATGTTGATTTAACAACACCTAAATGTCGGAAATTCTAATTTGTCAGGAACCTATTATACCTATAGGAATAGATTATGGCGAAATTTCATTGCCAAAACTGACTTTTTTTGTAAATTCAAATGCGCCTGCGATCGATCCCCATACGCGCTCATCGGTAACTACGTCATATCCGCGATCGAGACTGCTGTATGTGTTTTCGGTGACTTCAAACTCAATGCTGAGATAGGTGTCTACGCCTTTACGATTGATGCAACATTTTTTGCCAGGTTCGACACCACCTTTAAAGGTATGGGCATCGGTGCGTTCCACCCATTGAGTACAGCCATCAAGACGCACGATCGCTTCGGCATCAATGGACATCAGCCGATCGCGATCGCGACTAGCACCAAAAAAAGTTTCGGCATTTTTGAGGCGGTAGTTGATCATTTCAATGCGATCGTTTTGATAAACCACATTTAAAATGGCGGTGCGGTAGGGGTGATTTAACTCGTAGTCATAGGCTTGCTCAAGAAATAACCAGACTCCATCTTCATTAACAGGTTTGGGCAAAGCGCGAATGCCAACGCGAATATGAGCAAAAAATGGTGGATTAGCGATCGCCTGTTCCCAATTGCTATGATCACCTGCTAGCCATTGGGCAAGGGTATAAACGTCTGCATGATCTGCATGATTAGTCATAATTTGTAGTTAGTTCTAGCTGATAATCATAATTTAAGGGATCATGGCACGAAGTACTGCAACTCTCTTTTTTACATTTTTATGCTAGACAGTAACTGAATAATGTCTGACAAAATAAAGGGTTTGCTGATGTAATCATCCATGCCAGCATCGAAACAAGCTTGGCGATCTTCGGGCATGGCATCAGCAGTCATGGCGACAATCTGGGTTTGAGAATTGAGCGGATGGGATCTAATTAATTTTGTCGCAGTCAATCCATCCATTTTCGGCATTTGTACATCCATCAAGATCAGATCGTAGGGCTTGTTTTCTGTCACCTGTACAGCATCAAATCCATTTTCTGCCATTTCGATTATATACCCCAGTCTTTTGAACAATAGTCTGGCATACATTTGATTGACGGGATTGTCTTCTACTAACAAAATCCGTAAAGGATAAGTGGTGGCTAATTGAGGATCGATTAAGTTTTGGTTTAGAGAAGAAGGATCTTGAGATTGTTTGATTGTTTTAGTCTTGGAGGCAGGAATGGATACCCCGATCACAAAATGAAATATTGAGCCTTGATCATCTGCTTGACCAGATGATGTCCAGTTTGCAGGTGGATGACCGCCAATGTTTCCAAAACTCTCTACCCAAATTGTGCCGCCCATCAACTCGACAAGACGTTTACTAATTGCTAAACCGAGTCCAGTGCCACCATATTTGCGACTAATGGAGGTGTCAGCTTGGGTGAAGGCTTGAAATAGTTTATCGATTTGCTCTTTTTGAAGCCCAATACCTGTATCAGCGATCGCAAACTTTAGTTCATATTTGTTGGTAATCGACTTAAATTCACCATTGATCGTAATCATCACCAGTCCGTGTGGTGTAAATTTAATGGCATTGCCCACCAGATTTAACAGGATTTGGCGCAAACGAGCGTGATCGCCAATGAGTGTATCAGGAACATCGGGGGCGATCGCATATTTGAGAGTGATTTGCTTAGCAATCGCGAGGTTTTCCATCAATTTAATGACGGCGATTACCGTATCTTCCAAAACAAATACTTTTTCTTCAAGTTCTAACAGCCCTGATTCAATTTTTGAAAAATCAAGAATGTCATTGATAATGCTCAAGAGCGCCTTACCGCTTTCCTTAATCGTCTGCACAAAATCCCTTTGTTCTTTATCTAGATTTGTTATTTCTAGCAGTTGCGCCATGCCCAACACGCCATTCATCGGTGTGCGGATTTCGTGACTCATGTTGGCTAAAAATTCACTCTTGGCTTTATTAGCAGATTCGGCTTTTTGCTTGGCTTGGATTAGTTCTAGTTCGGCTTGTTTGTAATCGCTAATGTTCCGAGCTACCCAAAGAACCGATTCCCGATCTAGGGCTGACACAATTGTTGAGAACCAAAGAGTTTTAGATTCAAGTTCTAATTGGTATTCTATCTTGCAGCTTTTCTGAGTCTCGATAACTTGTTGGATTGTTTCTAAAAAATAATCGGCAGTAGTTTTTGGGAAATGTTCGTGCAAAGTCTGATCGAGCTTACTGATACTATTGCTTTCAATATTTGCTTGAGTCGGCGCAACTTCAAGATATCTTCCTTCCTTGTTTAGCACAAAAATATAATCCGTCATCCCCGCAAATAAATTGCGAAGTTGAGCTTCACTTTGCTGTAAAGCAATTTCAACTTGTTTGCGATCGCTAATATCCGTAATCGTACCAACTAGTTTAAATATGTTGCCTTGTTCATCGCGAACTGCCTCCCCTCGACTAACAATATGGCATATTGAACCATCGGGACGGATAATGCCATGCTCAACTTCATAGGGAGTACCATTGACGATCGCCTCTTTTACTATTTCTTGAAGCTTAGGGCGCTCCTCTAACGGTAGAATGTCGAAAAAATTTACATAATTCGGTAGTGGCTCATTAGGATCGAATCCCAGAATACGGAATTGTTGCTCTGACCAAGTACTTTCTCCAGTTGCTACATCAAACTCCCAACTACTCATACGCGCAATGCGTTGAGCTTCGCTTAGGGCGGTTGTTTTTTCAGCAACTTGTCGTTTTAAATCTTGCTCATAGTTCAAAAATAGGATATCTGCCGACTGAAGATCTTTCGTCATCTGCCGAAAAGATTCCGTCAAATTTTTTACTTCCGCAATCTCACTATCTTCAAATACAACTTCTTGCCAATCTCTCTTTGCGATCGCTTTACTGGCAAGACTCAATCGCAAAATCGGAGAGGTAATCCAACGGGTGGTGAGCAGACTAACCCATGTCGCCACAATTAAGGTAAGTCCACATAATACAATTGTGCAGATTCTATTTGCCTGAATTTCCGCCATAAAATCAGATTCAGGAATCACTACCACAATTACCCAATCCAGACCATTTTGATCGCGAATTGGTACTGTTTGCACAAGTTGGCGATCGCCATTGATCATAAAATCAAATTGTTGAGATTTCTGGGTGTTTTGTAAATCCCGAAGGCGATCGCGTAAGTATTTTGCAGTAATACTGATTGAAGGTTTTGAGCTATCAATCGCTTTTATTAATAACTGAGATTTGGTATTTTGAGAAAGCTGATATGGTTTTTGCGCTCCTGAATTTGCGACCAATGTGCCATCGCGTTCCATGATAAAGATTGCCCCCGATCCAATATCAATGGTTTGTAAAAAACGACATATCTCTTCAAGGGTGCGACTTCCATAGATAACACCTAAGAATTTCCCTTCCTTAGTTTCATAGACTGGCTCAGCCAGAGCGATCAACAGTTCTCCCGTGTGGATGTGCGGATATACATGCGTCCAAGCTGCTTTTTGGGCATTTACGGCGACCTGATACCAAGGACGCTGACGAGCATCAAAGTTAATCCCAGTTTGTGTGCCTTGATTGGGAGAACCATCAGGATTAGTGGTAAAGAGCATGTAGCTACCTCCACCATTCTCAATAGCCCGAATCACAAATTTTCCATCCTTCAGTCTTTCTACAGCCCGATGTCCCCCTGATGCTGTCCCAAACCCAATAACCGTCATTGGTGACAAAGAACTAAGCTGCATTTGTTCCCAAGCCTGTCGCTCTTGACTTGAAAAATCATCAAATCGCCAAGTTCCCCGACGTAGAGCGCTAATGTTGTTCTTGTTTATTTGATCAATAGTTTGCAGGTAGGTTGTTATTTTTTCGGTAACACGAATATTAATTTCATTCTGCAATCTACCAGCGACTTTATGAATTGACTCTTGCCCACTGCGATCAGAAAAATAACCTACCAGCCACACTGCCCCCACAATTTGCACCACAAACGGCACAAAGATCACCCATTGCAGAGGGATGTGTGAAAACATCCCTCGCTTGCCAGAAATACTCATAGCAACTACTAAAACTAAAAAAAGCTACGTTGGCATCATATAGCAAACTGGCACATCGTAGAGGCAATCCATGAACTGCCCCTGCGATAGAAATATGGGTTTTAAACTTATTTTTGCGTCAGCTTTAACTTAGACAGGGATGGCTGCAATCTCAGGTTTACCGAGAGATTCCATTACTAATTCTGCGAGATCGTTGATAAAGATTGGATGACTATTGAGAGCAGGAACGCGATCAAAATGATGAATACCTGCGGCTTCTGCTACTTCGCGATATTCAATATCAATCTCTTGCAATGTCTCAATATGTTCCGAAACAAAGCTAATGGGAACGACTAATAGATCGTTAATCCCACGCTTAGCCAGACTCTGAATTGCGCCCTCAGTATAGGGCTGGAGCCATTCCACAGGACCCACACGACTTTGGTAAGCTAAGGTATGAGCATTGTAGCGATGATAATCACGGCGTAAAGCTTTCATGAGGCCATCAACACAGTTTTCCATTTCTGATTGATAGGGATCGCCATATTCTGTGACATATTTCACTGGCACACCATGAGCGCTGAAGAAAATATGCACATTTTCAGGTTCTGCAAAGGATTGTAATTTTGCATCGATCAGTTCATTCATGGCGTGAATGTAGCCACTGCGTCCATACCATGACTTGATTGTGATCTTCTCGATCGCTTGCAGTTGCGGATCATTTTCCCAAATCTGTTCCAGTTTCTTAATACTAGAACCACTAGTACTAATGGAATATTGTGGATATAGCGGTAGTACTACAAGGCGAGTGATTCCATCCCGTTTGATTTGGGCGATCGCATCTTCGGTGTAGGGATACCAGTAGCGCATGGCAACATAGACCTTTGCATCAATTCCATTACGTTGCAAGACGTTTTCAATATTTTCACCCTGTTCTCTAGTCAGTTGCAACAAAGGCGAACCACCACCAATCAGGCGATAATTTTCTTGGCTGATCGGAGCGCGACTTGCGGCAATTAATGAAGCGATCGGTTTTTGTAAAAACGGAATTGGCAGGCGAATAATTTCTGGATCGGCGAATAAGTTATACAAAAAGAGATAGACATCTTCTAACTTTTCAGGACCGCCTAAATTTAATAGCATTACTCCAACGCGACCAGACATAAAACAGTTTCCTAAAATTTGATAAATTTAAATTTGATAGATTAAGATTTATTCAGTGTAAACCATACTTTAGTATAAGCCGTTATTTCTGATTGCTTTGATTTTATTCGTCTGTTTATCAGCGATCGCTACTCCCAGAAATTAACTCCAAAAATCAACATCAAGCATCGTGTCGATATCGTACCCAAATTGCCATGTATCAGGAAATTGATACTGTGGATAATCGTCATGAACTGTTTCCAGAGCAAACTCAAAAGCCTCTAACGAGAACTCGTCCCATACAGATTTTAGGCTAGGAGTTTTTTGCAATCTACGTTTTAGTCGTCGGCGTTGCTCTCTGATGGTACGTTCCCATCCGCTAAATTCTTGAGGCATATCTACATAAAGTCGTTTCAGGCAATGCTCAATCAAGACTTCTAAACGACTTTCTAGCTCGTCACGGTACGAATTACCCAACGCCTCGATCTCCTCCAACAGGTTTTCTAAGTCCAGATGCTCGAAATCTTTAGCCTTTAGCTTGGCTATGGTGTCTTGAGTCCATAACAAAAAGTCCGACTCATATAGGGATTTGTGTAAGGATTTACGAGCAATGGTCTGTGTCATTGGTTTTTCTCTTCTGCTATTGGCGCGATTTCCTTGACTGACTGGGCTAACCATTGCTTGACACAGGCTTCTAGCAAATCGATGTCTAAAGGCTTTGTCAGATAATCATCACATCCTGCGGCGATCGCTACTTCTTTATCACCCTTCATCGCATGAGCCGTGACCGCAATAATCGGAATCTTGGCTGTGCGATCGCTAGCTTTAAGTTGTCGAGCCACTTCCCAGCCATCGATTTCTGGCAAGGACAGATCCAACAAAATCAGATCGGGGTGATTAGTTTCCAGCCAATCCAGAGCCGCTTGTCCATCTTGGATGCAAGTAACCCGATAGCCTGAATCTTGAAACACCTGCTCCACCAGAACTTGATTATCAGGGGCATCTTCGACCACTAAAATTAGCGGCGGACTTTTAAATACGGGCATAGGTACTAAGCGGTTCCTTGATGAACTTGATATAGAGATGTTTAAAGGTGGATTTTAAAACTCTGGGCATTCCAAAGTCGATCGGCATCATCGTTGCTGGTAATTTCCAATCTTGGCTTTGTAATTTGGCGATCGGATCGCCAACAATCTCAATGGCACTAAGATCGCTGCATAGCCCTGACTTAATAGCGGCGGCAACTGTTGGCACATCAAGAGGTTTGACACCAAGAATCTCTACCATAACGCGATCGAGGGCAAATACATCACAAGCTGCTGCCAAAACCCCTAATTCTTTGGGTTCGCCAGCGCTAGGACCATTGCCTTCATGTCCAATGATGCCATCAAGGATTGTCAGTTCAGGATTAATTGTTCGCGCTGTTTCAATCAACATTTGAGCAAATCTTTCCACATCCTTACCCGCCTCCATGTGCCACCAAGCTTTCATTTTGCCAGGGACACAACCAAAGAGATTTTTCACGCCAAGGGTGAGGGTCAATTGCATATGGGATTTTACTTTCGGTAGATTAATCACCACATCCGCATCCATCGCTTCTTTGCTGAGTCGCAGGTTTTGCAGTTCGCCTTCGCCTTCAGTTTCATAACGCTTGCCGTGAAATTCCACAATTGGCAGCCCTAATTCTTCGGCAAGAGGTAGCAAACCATTAGCTTTAGCAATCCCCTTGGCACTACCAAAAGCAGGGCTATCGCCTAAAAATGGTTTACCACCAGCATCGATGACCATTTTGGCGACACAGTAGACTAATTCTGGGCGAGTCGTACATTCCTTGGTGGGTCGAGAACCAGTTAATAGGTTGGGCTTAAGAAGGACGCGATCGCCTTTTTTGACAATACTAGACATACCGCCTAGGGGTGCAAGCACGGCTTCTAGGGACTGCATCAGCGATGTAATTTCGTAACTAGAGGTATGGAGAAGACTGACAATTGGTTTCATGATTTTTAGAGAGTAGTTTAATTTACTAAGCCCGATCGCAAAGCTACCACAGCCGCTTGAACGCGATCGTCAACCGATAACTTATTCATGATGCCACGTACATGGGTTTTGATGGTATTGGGGCTGAGATAAAGCACTTTGGCAATTTCAGGATTGCTTTTGCCCTCAACAATTAATTTTAAAACTTCTAATTCCCGTTGTGATAAATGTGATGTGTTTTGTGATGCGATATCTGCTTGCGTTGGCGGTTTTAAATGATCCATCACCTTACGCGCAATTTTAGGATCGAGATAGGTCGCACCATCCTTGGCAGCAGCAAAGGCGGCTAAAAGACTGTCGGTACTTGTGCCTTTAACACAGTAAGCATCGGCTCCACTAGAGAGCGCGGCAATAATTTCATTGTCATCGGTATGGGAGCTAAGCATGACAATGTGAATATTCGGTAAGATCGCCTTGATTTTTAGCGTTGCCGAAATTCCATCCAGTCTCGGCAAGCCAATATCCATGACAATGATATCAGGGGTTAATTCCTGAGCCATTTTTACGCCGATATAACCATCCTCGGCGATGCCAACTACGGTAATATTGGGCTGTTGGGCGAGTGACTGCTCTAACCCAAGTTGGATTAGCGGATCGTCTTCAACTATTAGGACTCTTAGGGAGATGTTGGGAGGATTTGATGCGATCGCCACAGTCATAATTCTAAATTTCTCTCTAAATTTGTGGGATTTCTAGTTGTTTGCCCTGATTATATATCAATGACGGAGGCGAAAATGGATCTAAAGTCCCTTCTGCTTAAATGAATTCAGCGATCGCATACAACATCACAAAAGCCTGAAAAGCCAAGATTTGGAATTGAGCAGCGCAAATTAATTGTGAAGATTATCTATTTAGCCAATCAGTCAACCGACTTTTAATATGATTCAGTCTTTCGGGTGAAATATTTCCAAGACAAGCACTAATGACCGATGCTTCAACGGTTGCTAATCTGCTTAATCGAATTACAGATGTAACTTTTAGCCCTGTTTGTGGATAATCATCATCAGATATTGCAATGATCTCATCAAATTCTGGAATGGCTTGATATAGGCGAGATGAAACCAAAGCAAGTAATAGATCAGAATGACGACTTGGTGCGATCGCAATCACCAATGCTGGACGGAGTTTTCCCACCTGTAAATCAGCTTGAGGAAAGCGTACTAAAATGATATCTCCCGCCTTCATGATTTATAAATTTCCCTAGCATCTTCTAGAAAATACTCTATTTCATCATCTTCGCTAAAAAATTCCGCTAGTGAAAATTCCTGCCATTGACCAGATTCCCAATCACAGTATTCTGAAATTTCTTGCTTAGCGATTAAGGCTTGTGTGAATTTTTCAATTATTTCGATGATACTATCTGGTAAATTGTCAATTTGCTGATGTAATTTTTCTCGAACATTGATTAACATGAAATGATTACCTCATCAACTTTACGGAAATATTAAGTAGTTAATACCGATTTTATCAAAATGAACCTCAAAGACGACAAATTTATGGCTAATTCAGTTTTGAAGCGTTTCACATAATTATAATGAGTACAATCAACCTTGAGAAAATCGATCAATTAATCGCTGAAGGATATATCACCAAGCGCCCCCATGCTAGTGGTGAACTCTTTATCTATAACTACACTGCGAAAACACAGTATGATCGCCTCTGGACTCCTGAAACGATGCAATGTCGCGGCTTAATTCTGGATCGAGATGGCGCGATCTCCGCACGACCTTTAGCGAAATTTTTTAATTTACAAGAACATAAAGAAGCCTTACCCGCCGAACCCTTTGATGTTTATGAAAAACTCGATGGTTCGTTAGGAATTTTGTATTGGTATCAGGATCAGCCCTATATTGCGTCTAGGGGTAGCTTTGGCTCCGATCAAGCAATTAAAGCTAATGAGATTCTCAACTCACTTTATAGTCAAGCGATTCCATTGCTAGAGCGATCGCTAACTTATTTGTTTGAGATTATCTATCCTTCTAATCGGATTGTTGTGGATTATGGCGAATATCAAGCTCTAGTATTGCTAGCAGTAATTGAAACCGCTTCGGGATTAGAACGCCCCTTAGAATCATTTGCCAATTTAGGTTTTCCGATCGCTAAGAAATATGATGGATTGAAAGATCTAGAGACGATCGCCCTTCTCAATGAGCAGAATCAAGAAGGTTTTGTGATCCGCTTTGCGAGTGGATTGCGGCTTAAATTCAAATTTGCGGATTATGTGAAGTTGCATCGAGTCCTAACTCAAGTCACCAGCAAAGTGATTTGGGAAATGTTGCGGGATAAAACTGCCTTTGAGGATATTTTGGAACGGGTTCCCGATGAGTTTTACAATTGGGTGAAGGAAACTAAAGATTCTCTAATTGCTCAATATCAACAAATTGAAGATGCCGCAAAGTCTGATTTTGAGCGGATTGTGGCAGTTGTGGATCGTAGCGATCGTAAGGAACTAGCCAAACATTTCTTAACTTGCCAAAATCACAGTATTCTGTTCTCTCTATTAGATGGAAAAGACTACAGTGATTACATTTGGCGTAGCATCAAACCTGCTCATGAGAAGCCTTTTATGCAAGATGAGTCCTAAATTTATTTTGTTGATTTTCATATTTGTAAAGGCGATCACTGTTTGATTGTGTAGTAAAGTGTTAATGACTAAATGAAGGATGGTATTTAGTTACAACATATATCCGTTAACGATATTAGTCTTTAACTATATTTTGCTGTAAAGTTTGTTTTTATCGCTTTATTATTAATTAGCTGTCCATTCATTCTACTAATTTAATAACAGGGCGTTATTCTAAGGCTCAAACATTCTGCTAGATAGACTGCATTGATAGAAACCTTAAGCTACATAAATTTACTGGAAACCCAAGTCCACCTTTTGTATAACAAGGAGAAGATCATGTCTTTGATTGCATCGCTTGATAGAATCATGAGTTGGATGATCGCAAACCAACCCATTTATGCTGAATCGTTTCTTCCTGGACTAAGTAGGCAGGAGATTGATTCTATTTGCGAGGTAATTCCAGGTTGTTTGTCCGAAGATATCTATCAACTATATCAATGGAGAAATGGAACGAATGAAGAGTATTGGAGATGGATGTGGAATTTTCACTTACATTACCAACCACTTCAAGAAGTCGTAGAAACATGTTTAGCCATCATAGAGATTGGAAGTGATGACATTGGAGATGATGGGTGCAAATTCGACGGAAAATATATCTTCCCTTTTTTTCACCTAGAAAAGAATTATTATTGTACATTGATATCTGAAGGAATCAGCGAATCTTCGGTGATAGTTGATTTATATGCTGGAGGAGGAGTAATGGATATAGTTCTAGCCTTTAATAGCCTTACTTGCATGTTAGAGATGTTAGCAGAAGGACTAGACACAGGAGTATTTTTCTTGGATGAAGGCAATGATTTTGCTTGGGATCAAAATAAAAACGATGTTCAGATGCTTTTTTATAAATATAATGCATCCGATGTTGAATGTATATTTTAGTGAATGCGGTCATTTTAACATTTATTCTAAAAGAGTATAGAAGCAATCTATCGCGTTCAATATAAAACCACATATTTCAAAAAGCGATTTTCTTTTACATTGATTTAGTGATCAGTAGGCAAGTAGTGTTTTTGGGATTTGATAGCGATCGCTTGTTGGTTGTCTTACTTGTAAAGGCGATCGCTTAAATTTGGAGATTAATATTGGCGATCGCTTGTTGGTTGTCATATTTGTAAAGGCGATCGGTTGTCGTATTTCTAAAGGCGATCGCTTGTTGGTTGTCATACTTGTAAAGGCGATCGCTTAATCTTGAAGATTAATATTGGTGATTAGTTTTTAGTGATAATTGAGGCGATCACTTGTTGGTTGTCGCACTTGTAAAGGCGATCGGTTGTAGTATTTCTAAAGGCGATCGGGTGTTGATTGTCATGGTTGTAAAGGCGATCGCTAATACTTTTTATAATTAAGTAATGAACATGTTAAAACCCCAAGACTATAGCTGTGTTTTTCCGCGTTTTCCCGTCTTAGCAAGAATTTTTATCTTGTACTGGTTGTAAAATAGTCGAATAAAAGCGATCGACCACTTAACCAACTTAAAACAAGAGGTAATTAAGTCATGACAGTCAAAGAATTGCTAATTGATGAGCTTGATAAAATGTCTGAAACTGAGCTAGAAAAGACATTGAGACTATTGCAAGTCTTTGGCTTAGCTAATCACAAATCATCTACCATCAAAAATTATCCTTTGCGCGGTTTACCTATCGAATATATCGATCCTATGCAACCTGTAGCTCTTTCTGATTGGGAAGTCATGGCATGATCATATTAGACACGCATATCTGGATTTGGTGGGTACATGGCGATCTCACACCTCAGATTGCTATTGCTTCGACCCAGTTAGTCAATTTTCATCGCGATCCTGCCGATCAAATTATCACAGCTACAGCTAAAGTTTATGATTGCCCTTTAGTGACTATGGATACGAAAATTATAGGCTATGCAGATGTAACGACAATTTCATGATTTAGCAAAATCAATCACCTTACCATTGGTCAAGGCGAAGGAATTCATTGGGAGAAACTAGATGAAGATATCAGCACTAAAAATTTGATTTTAGGTCAACCTTCAGGAGAGAGTCAGAAATCATTCCAAAAATGGCTGAATGCTCGAATCGAATAAAATCTGTTGGGGCGATCGCTTGCTGGTTGTCGTACTTGTTGAGGCGATCGCCTTAGTGGTGCAGAAAAGTCTGGAATGGACAATGGTGGGAACCATAGACTTTTATTAATTTTTTATGATTGATAAATGCTCATTAATTAAGCATCGCTGTACATTCCAGAATTAATTTTTGATTGGTGAGCGAATAGGGTTGGATTTCCAACGCCATCCGAAAAGCGGCGATCGCCTCACGATAATTACCGATCGCTGCATATCCTAAACCCAAGCCATGTACTGCGCCAAAATGATAGGGATTTAGAGCGATCGCCTTTTGACAATCTTTGATCGATCGCTTGTAATCACCCTGCATATAAAACAACACAGCGCGGCGATTCCAAGCCTCCACAAAATCAGGCTGAGCATGAATCACCTGCGTCAGGAGCAACTCGGCTTGCCGAATATTGCCACTATCAGCCATCATTTGGCTTTGGCGCAAAACCTGTAAACCCTGCATTCCCTTTTGCATAAACCACATTTCCCACAGCCCGTCCGTGGCGCGATCGCGAATATATTCACTCTCACTTTTGAGATCTCGTAATAGTTCTTCGATGGGCTGGCTCATTGATCTGGTCGGGATTAAGGGTTTGTGATAGGTTTTACGCATACCATAGAGATATTCCGCACCCATGTCTATCATACAAATTACTGTCCAAGAACTCGCCGAACGTTTAGCGAGTTCGTGCCAAGATTCACAAATCCCAAATTTACAACGCCAAAATTTACAACTGATTGATGTCCGCGAACGGGATGAAGTCGAAATAGCCGCGATTGAGGGCTTTGAGATCTTGCCTTTGAGTGAGTATGACCAATGGGGCGTGGATTTTCACACCAAGTTTGATCCCCATGTGGAAACCTTGGTGCTATGCCATCATGGAATGCGTTCTGGACAAATGTGCCAGTGGTTGGTTAATCAAGGATTTACCAATGTTAAAAATATTGGCGGTGGTATCGATGCCTATGCCTATGCGATCGAGCCAAATATGGCAAAATATTAAGCTTTCTGGGAGAGGGCGCAAAGCGCCCTCTTTAAAATGTATTTCCTGTTAACAGTGGAATACTAAAAAAGGCAACTAAGCCGATCGCTGAGACAATACAGGTGGCAATGGTAATAATGATAAATTTGCGATCATTTGCACCATAGTACTTATTAGGCAATGAACTTGCGAGTACCATTAACCCAAGAATGATCATAATTCCGATAAATACACTGCGATTCATACGGCTACTTATAGCTAAAAGTGCGACAACTCTATAATAAGACGGATAATAAGACCGTACAGAATTATTTAATCTTTCTATGCTTAATTGGTTGTGGCTTCAGCGATCGCTACCGATCAACATGACAGGGGCGGATCTGTGGGAAGCCCTCTATGCTGACGAGCCAACTACAGTTCTGCTCGAAAGTCCAGTGATCGCGCCTTCAAAACTAGCCCGTTATTCGATCGCCGCAGGTAAGCCGCGCCAGATTTGGACTCCTGTGGTGGGCGAGATTTTGCCATGTTTGGAAAACTTGCGATCGCAAATGCAGTCTATTCCAAGCGATCAAAATTTACCTGATCATTTGCCTTTCACAGGTGGCTATTTGGGCTGGTTGGGTTATGACCTCGCATGGGAAATTGAGCGCCTGCCCTATACCAAACCTGATAATTTGCCCTTTCCTGTAGCCTTCTGGTATGAGCCGTCAAGTTTTGCAATACTTGATCATCACACTCAAGAGGTCTGGCTAGCCGCCAGCGATCGCCATGAACTTCAAGAATTAAGCGATCGGCTCAACATTCTCCTAAACAAGGGGCTTAAGCCCCTTTTCTTTGATAACCGTAGTGATTCCCAATCTGCTCCAACCTATTCTCCAGAACAACAAGGCTACGAAGCAATGGTGGAAACTGCGAAAAAACATATTTATGAGGGTGATATTTTTCAGGCGAATCTCTCGATGCGGTACGGCTATCCTTGGGCAGAGGATGGATGGCAATTATATAAACATTTACAAAAAATTAATCCCTCCCCCTTTGCTAGTTACTGGCGCACAACTTGGGGGGAAGTGATTAGTGTTTCCCCTGAGCGTCTCGTCAGTCTGCGCGATCGCCATATCGAAACTCGTCCGATCGCAGGTACAAGACCACGCGGCAAAACTGAACAAGAAGATCAAGCATTTGAGCAGGAATTACTCGCCTGTACGAAAGAGCAAGCGGAACATATTATGCTTGTGGATTTGGAACGGAATGATCTGGGACGAGTCTGTGAATGGGGAACGGTGGAAGTTGATGAATTATTGGTAATTGAGCGTTACAGCCATGTGATGCATCTGGTGAGTAACGTCATCGGCACATTACGCAGCGATCGCACCCTAGTTGATTTGATTCGCGCTACCTTCCCTGGGGGAACGATTACGGGCTGTCCGAAAGTGCGCTGTATGGAAATTGTGGAAAAGCTAGAACCACAACGCCGTAGTTTGTTTTATGGTTCCTGTGGTTATATAGATCGGCGAGGTAACATGGATTTGAATATTCTCATTCGCACTCTTCTCAAAACAGGTGATCACATTTGGGGACAGGTGGGCGCAGGAATCGTTGCTGATAGTATTAGCGATCGCGAGTGGCGGGAATCTTTGCAAAAAGCGCAAGCTCAGCTAGCGGCTTTAGGGCTAATTTAATTGCGTTACAATAGTAGGACTTACGCACAATAAACAACCGTAGGGGCAATTCATGAATTGCCCCTACGTTAGAATCACGGTTTCAAGTCCCTTTGCGTAATCCCTAAATAGAACTTGATTATCTACATTCTAAAAACCTCATTTCTTAAGTTTTAAACCCATGCCCCTGTTTGATATCCAAACCCCTTGGCAACCCACCGCCGATCAACCAAAAGCGATCGCCAAATTATTCGATGGATTAAATAAAGGACTGCGTTATCAGACTCTCTTAGGTGCAACAGGGACTGGTAAAACCATGACTGTCGCCAATGCGATCGCCCAATACCAAAAGCCGACACTAGTATTAGCTCATAACAAGACCTTAGCGGCGCAGCTTTGTAATGAATTGCGCGAATTCTTTCCCAATAATGCCGTTGAATATTTTATTAGTTATTACGATTACTATCAGCCAGAAGCCTATATTCCCGTTACCGATACTTACATTGAGAAGACTGCTTCCATTAACGATGAAATTGATATGTTGCGTCATTCGGCAACGCGATCGCTATTCGAGCGCAAAGATGTCATTGTCGTCGCGTCTGTAAGCTGCATCTATGGTTTAGGGATTCCAGAGGAATATCTTAAAGCTTCGATTCCCTTAGCAGTGGGCGTAGAATATGACCAAAGAGAACTATTAAAAGCGTTAACCAATGTTCAGTACGAGCGCAACGATATTGAAATGGGACGCGGTAAATTTCGGGTCAAAGGCGATATTTTAGAAATCGGTCCCGCCTACGAAGATCGCACAATTCGCGTACAGTTTTTTGGCGATGAAATAGAAGCCATTAGTTATGTCGATCCTGTGACAGGTGAAACTTTGCAAAAAATGGATGCACTAAATATCTATCCTGCAAGGCACTTTGTCACACCAACCGATCGCTTAGAAATTGCCTGTGCCGATATTAAACAAGAATTAGAAGAGCGGTTAGAAGAATTAACCAAGGCAGGAAAGTTACTTGAGGCTCAACGTCTAGAACAGAGGACTAAGTATGATTTGGAACTGTTGCAAGAAGTCGGTTTCTGTAATGGTGTAGAGAACTATTCGCGGCATTTGGCAGGGCGAGAAGCAGGAGAATCGCCAGCCTGTTTGGTAGATTATTTCCCCAAGGATGATTGGTTGTTAATAGTCGATGAGTCCCATGTTTCTATTCCCCAAATTAGGGGTATGTACAATGGCGATCGCGCTCGTAAGATGACATTAATCGATCATGGATTCCGCTTACCTAGTGCGGCGGACAATCGACCATTAAAGGCTGATGAATTCTGGGAAATGGTGAAGCAATGTATTTTTGTTTCGGCAACTCCTGGAGATTGGGAAATGGAAGTTTCCGAGCAGGTGGTTGAACAGATTATCAGACCTACAGGTGTAGTCGATCCAGAGATCTTTGTGCGTCCCACTGAGGGACAGGTTGATGATCTCTATCATGAGATTCAATTGCGAGTGAAGCAGAAAGAACGGGTATTAATCACAACCCTGACTAAGAAAATGGCAGAGGATTTGACTACTTATTTTCAAGAACGGAATGTGGCGGTGCGCTATCTCCATTCTGACATTAAATCGATTGAACGAATTGAAATTCTTCAAGATCTGCGGCGTGGCACTTTTGATGTATTGATCGGTGTAAATTTACTGCGGGAAGGTTTAGATTTACCTGAAGTTTCCCTTGTGGCAATTCTCGATGCTGATAAAGAAGGATTTTTAAGGGCTGAGCGATCGCTTATTCAAACCATCGGTAGAGCCGCCCGAAATATCGCGGGACAGGTGATTATGTATGCTGATCGCATGACGAATAGCATGGAAAAAGCAATCACAGAAACCGAACGCCGCCGCCGTATTCAAACCAAGTATAACCAAGATAATCAGATCACGCCAACCTCAATTGTTAAATCGATTGAAGGTAATTCCATCTTAGACTTTCTCTCAGTATCACGCCGCCTCAACGAACGTCAGCTTGAATATGTCGTCAACAAGGCACAAGAGATTCCCCTTGATGATATTCCCACGTTAATTGGAGAGTTGGAAAAAGAAATGAAAGATGCTGCTAAGAAGCAAGAATTTGAGCAAGCTGCGGCTTTGCGCGACAAAATTAAGTTACTGCGCGATCGCCAAAATTTACAGTGATGACTACAATGATGCCATCAGTCCGCGCACTTTTTGAATAAGTCTTGGCGCACTCAATTCTGTAAAAAGCCCGATCGCCGTTTCAAAATTATTATCATAACCAAGCACCTGCATCTGACGGGCAATCAGAGCTTCTTCTACTAATACCTTAGCCAGATCTAACTTTGATTCTATCTTTATCAACATATCCTTCGCTTGTAAACAGAACTCCTTCGCCTTAGGTAGATCTCCTATATTTCGATATATTACTACAATTCTTCTCATGGTCTTACCTTCTAGAGGTTTGTTACTAGTTGCATGACTAAATTGCAAAGCTGTGTTGTATATTTTCAGAGCTTGATCGAATCTTTTATTCATGACGCATATAAATCCAAAATACAGGCAAGCACAGCATTTTGAACTGTCAGACATATATAATGAACTATTTGTAATAACCTCATAAGTCTCTTCAATCAATGCTACCGAAGCATCATGCTCAAGTTTCATAGCTAGTATGAAAGATCGAGCTAATTGTGGATAAACAGTGAACCATTGCTGAATGCGTGGGTGATTTGTACACTTGTACCGATCAATATTGTCTATATACGGCTGAATCAGGACTAGCGCTTCGTCAAACTCTCCCAAGTCCAGTTTGCAGGCA
>JBILGV010000093.1:0-18621 GCA_044350865.1 Pseudanabaena sp.
TTACCAAAAGATTTTTGCTTCACACTTCGGACATTTGGCAATCATCTTCCTGTGGACATCTGGCAACCTGTTTCACGTAGCGTGGCAGGGTAACTTCGAGCAATGGATTCAAAATCCTCTCACCACACGTCCGATCGCCCATGCGATTTGGGACCCTCACTTCGGTAAGGCGGCTGTTGAAGCATTCACACAAACTGATGCTGCTGGCCCCGTAAACATCGCTTATTCGGGTGTTTACCACTGGTGGTACACCATCGGTATGCGTACCAACTCCGAACTATTTACTGGCGCTATCTGGATGCTAGTATTTGCAGCCATCTTGCTATTTGCTGGTTGGTTACATCTTCAGCCCAGCTTCCGTCCTAGCCTTTCTTGGTTCAAGAATGCTGAATCTCGTCTAAACCACCACTTGGCAGGTTTGTTCGGAGCTAGCTCTTTGGCTTGGACTGGTCACATGGTTCACGTTGCGATTCCTGAATCTCGCGGTATTCATGTCGGTTGGGACAACTTCTTGAGCGTTCCTCCTCATCCAGCAGGGCTTGCGCCTTTCTTCACAGGTAACTGGGGCGTATATGCTCAGAATCCTGATACTGCTGGTCATGTGTTTGGTACATCTCAAGGTGCTGGTACTGCTATCCTGACCTTCCTTGGTGGTTTCCATCCTCAAACTGAGTCTCTTTGGATGACTGACATCGCGCACCACCACTTGGCGATCGCTGTATTGTTCATCATTGCTGGGCACATGTACCGTACTAACTTTGGTATCGGTCACAGCATCAAAGAAATCTTGGCTGCACACAATCCTCCTAAAGGCACTCCCTTTGGTGGTGCATTGGGCGCTGGACACAAGGGCTTGTATGACACAATCAACAACTCCTTGCACTTCCAACTTGGTTTGGCTCTTGCTTCTTTGGGCGTAATCACATCGTTGGTTGCTCAGCACATGTACTCGATGCCTTCCTATGCGTTCATCGCTAAGGATTTCACCACTCAAGCTGCTCTATATACTCATCACCAATATATTGCTGGTTTCTTGATGGTCGGTGCATTTGCTCACGGTGCGATCTTCTTCGTTCGTGACTACGATCCTGAAGCTAACAAGGACAACGTGCTTGCTCGTATGCTTGAGCATAAAGAAGCAATCATTTCTCACCTTAGCTGGGTATCTCTTTTCTTGGGCTTCCACACCCTTGGCATCTATGTTCACAATGACGTAATGCAAGCGTTTGGTACTCCTGAAAAGCAAATCTTGATCGAGCCTGTATTCGCACAATGGATTCAAGCTGCTCACGGTAAAGCTCTCTACGGCTTTGATGTATTGCTATCCAACGCTGGCAGTATTCCTGCTAACACTGGTGCTGCTTACTTACCTGGTTGGTTGGCTGGTATCAATGCAGGAGACAACTCGTTGTTCCTAAGCATTGGACCCGGCGACTTCTTGGTTCACCATGCGATCGCTCTAGGACTACACACCACTACTTTGATCTTGGTCAAAGGTGCATTGGATGCTCGTGGTTCTAAGCTCATGCCTGACAAAAAAGACTTTGGCTACAGCTTCCCTTGCGACGGTCCTGGTCGTGGCGGTACTTGCGATATCTCTGCATGGGATTCCTTCTACCTCGCTATGTTCTGGATGTTGAACACCATCGGTTGGACAACCTTCTACTGGCATTGGAAACACCTCGGTGTATGGCAAGGTAACGTTGCTCAGTTCAACGAATCCTCTGTCACCATCATGGGCTGGCTCCGTGACTACCTATGGCTCAACTCTGCTCAGTTGATCAATGGCTATAACCCCTATGGCATGAACAATATTTCTGTTTGGGCTTGGATGTTCCTATTCGGACACCTAGTTTGGGCAACTGGATTCATGTTCTTGATCTCTTGGCGTGGTTACTGGCAAGAATTGATCGAAACCCTTGTATGGGCGCACCAACGCACACCTCTTGCAAGTTTAGTTCAGTGGAAAGACAAGCCTGTGGCTCTTTCCATCGTTCAAGCTCGTTTGGTTGGCTTGGCTCACTTCACGATTGGCTACATCCTCACCTATGCTGCCTTCCTGATCGCCTCAACTTCAACTGCTTTCGGTTAATCTAGCTTGCTAGTTAATTAAAAAAGTCCCTCACGGCAACGTGGGGGACTTTTTTTTTTAGATATTTTTTTGGATTATAGCTATAATCTTCTGTAAATATCTGGATTATCTAACCTATGGCTTCCCCGCTCAATGCGATCGAAACTGAACTTGCCAAGAGGATGATGGGGGTTTTCGGTTCTGTAATTAATAATCGAGCAGAATATTTTCAAACACATTCACAGGAGGGACTTGATCCAAAAAGTGTTGAGTCGATTATTCGCAAATATGCGGCTGTGAATGCAGCTATTTCTGGAGGAGCTAGTCTTGTACCTGGTCCTTTTGGGATTGCGGCGGCAATTCCTGAAATCATCCTTGTTATTCGTAATCAAATTGCGATGATTTATGACATTGGGCGAGCAGAGGGGAAACAGCCAAGTCTACTTAAACCAGAAATTCTCGCAGGTATTTTTATCGCTGGCGCAGGGATAAAAGGTATTCAACTCCTTACAATGCATAGTGGCAAGATTTTAGCTAAACGTGCCTCACCCCTTGTTTGGCAGCTATTGATATCGTTGATTACTAAAAAAGTTAGTCAGCAGTTAATGAAATCAATGGTGGTAAAATGTCTTCCTGCTGTGGGTGCTGCGGCAATGGCAGCATGGTCAAACTATTCGACTCACATTATTGGCAAACAAGCGATCGCAATTCTTAGCCAGCCCATTGAGTATGTAGATAGTGAATATACAGATCCCGAAATTCATCCTCAAACATCTGATGTAGCCGAGTTACCACCGCCGCCAAACCTCGATTTATTCAGGATTGTTTCCCTTATCAATTTGATGAAGGTTGATCAGGATATTGCTATTGAAGAGGTGCAGTATATATGTGCTTGTATGGAAAAATCAAACTTGAGTTCGTCTGACAAGATTGGCTTACTGCAAGCAATGAAATCAGAATCAAAACTAACTGTCAATTATTCTGTGTTTAAGGACAATCCTGAAGAATCCCTTGCCTTGTTCATGGACTTAGTAGCACTTGCCGCAAGGGATGGACAAGTCCACTTAGCAGAAAAGCTCTATATCAAACAAGTTGGTCAGACTCTTGGATTTACAGATAGTGATATTGAGGATCTAATTTCCTTATCATCAGGTTTTGTCAAGATTTTGGAGTAAGGTAATTTGTTTGTGGGGGGATTTATATGAGTGCAATTACAGGAAATTCTTGTTTTGCCTTTACTATATGATCGCTTCTCAAATAATCACAAGGCGATCGCTATTTGCTAAAAGTAAAACCGCGATGATCGCCTTAAATGATGTCAAACAACTGCTTGGTTTATGAGATTTTAGCTAAATTGCTATTTGAATAAGTGGAGTAAAGGCGAAAGATTGTGTTTAACTGTTCATAGATTGCTTTTGAAATAGTTTTGAAATGTCTTATATTTCACCGCCAAGTACTTTAAAAGCTTTTCCTGATGCTCAACCAGTAAGACCTAAAACTTTTATCCGAGGTACAGGAAAGTTACGCAAGCGATGGAAGGATGTTGAAGGTAATATTTACGAGTGGGATTATCAACATGGTAGTGTAGAAAAGTATGATAAAGGTGGTAGACATTTAGGTGAGTTTCATACTGAAACAGGTACACCTCTTAAATTCGCCGATCCAAACCGTAGAGTTGAACCATCACTAAATTTAGAACTAAAAAGAATAATCTAAATTCTGTTGGCGGTTTCTTGAGATCGCTAGGGTTTTATATTGTCGATGCTGGGATGAGTAAGGGAAAAATAAAGTCAAAACAACCAGTCCACTCATCTGAGCTAGTAGATCCAAATCCAAGTCAAACTGTTATTCGGGTGTTACGTTGGTACGAAAAGAATGGTGACGCTTTGATTGGCGAAAGATTGTTGAACAACATAAATTTATCGGAACTTCAGAGACTTTTTGATGAACCTCAAGACAATTTGATGTTTGAGTGCTATCCAGTAAATCAATTGCAAGCCAGATATTTGGAAGAAAGTCTGAAGCAGTCCTTTGATTTACATTCTTATGCCTATTTTCTGGAATGTAATGCCGATTAAGTTTTTTATTAGTTGCTGTTTGTTTTCGAGGCGATCGCCTATTCATCCCGCATAAACAGCGATCGCTTCTCAAATAATCACATCACAAGGCGATCGCCATTTACCCTCACGGAGATTAAAGATGCGATCGCGATGCAGGCAAAAAACATATATTTGTAAAAAAAACAAACTTGTAAAAGCGCCGTAAAGTGGGACTTTCACAAGTTTATCTGGGTTTTAAATCAGCGCAAAACGATGGAATTAAAAAGTATCAATCTCAAATTGATCATTCCCATTCGATAGTGCCAGGGGGCTTGGAAGTAATATCGAGTACCACACGATTCACTCCTTTTACCTCATTAACAATGCGATTGGAAATAGTCTCCAACAACTCATAGGGAACTCTTGCCCAATCCGCCGTCATGCCATCCTCACTGGTGACGAGACGCAAGACGATAGGATGGGAATAGGTGCGCTTGTCACCCATCACGCCCACACTGCGGACGGTCGGTAATAGCACCGCAAAGGCTTGCCAGAGATTATTGTACTGTCCTGAACGATTGACTTCTTGACGCACAATTAGATCGGCATCGCGTAAAGTATTTAGGCGATCGCTAGTAATTTCACCAATAATCCGAATCGCTAAACCAGGACCTGGAAAGGGCTGACGCTTGACAATTTCTTCGGGTAGTCCCAGGGCCGTACCCACCTTCCGCACTTCATCTTTAAACAATTTCCGAAGTGGCTCAACTAGGGTAAAGCGCAGATTATCAGGCAATCCACCGACATTGTGATGGCTCTTGATTTTGACTGCAACCCTTTTACCCGTGGTGGGATCGGCATTGGTATCCGCCGATTCGATCACATCGGGATAGAGTGTACCTTGAGCGAGAAAATCAAATGGTCCTAAACGGCTGGATTCTTCTTCAAATACACTAATAAACTCACCGCCAATTAACTTCCGTTTATGCTCAGGTTCAGTCACTCCTTTAACTTTCTCAAGGAAGCGATCGCGGGCATTGACGTACTCCACATGAATGTGAAACTGCTCTTCAAATAATTTCACGAGGCGTTCTGGTTCCAGTTTTCGCATAAAACCTTGATCGATGAACATACAGGTGAGGCGATCGCCGATCGCTTTATGCAGCAAGAAGGCTAGTGTGGAAGAATCAACACCGCCCGATAGTGCGAGTAATACACTCTTATCCCCAACCTGAGCGCGAATTTCGCGAATCGAAGTTTCGATAAAGGCTTCAGTCGTCCAACTAGGCTCACATTGGCAAATGTGATAGACAAAATTGCGAATCATCGCCATGCCGCCTTTAGAATGGACGACTTCGGGATGGAACTGTACACCGTAGAGTTTGCGATGATGATCAGCGATCGCTGCACAGGGCGTATTAGCGGTATGGGCTAAAATCTCAAACCCTTTTGGCAAGTCAACTACCGAGTCACCGTGACTCATCCACATCGTGATCCCCGTATCAACATTAGTCAGTAAATCGGTGGGATCATCAATTTGCAATTCGGCTTTACCATATTCCCCACAATCAGCTCTCTCGACCGTGCCGCCGAGTTGTTTTGCCATTAGTTGCATTCCATAGCAAACTCCGAGAATGGGAATGCCCAAGTTAAAGATCTCTGGATCGCATTGTGGCGAATCTTCGTCATAAACGGAATCGGGTCCCCCTGACAGGATAATTCCTTTAAGGTTTAGCTTGCGTAATTTTTCGGCGGAACTATGGAAGGATAAAACTTCAGAATAAACCTGCGTCTCACGGATACGGCGAGCAATTAACTCTGAATATTGCGAACCAAAATCGAGGATGGCAATCATTGAACGTTCGGTATTATTGTCTGTGGTGTTATTATAGGCTTGATCGTAGTCTGGGCTAGTTGCAAGAGCATTTTCAAGATTTTGGATGCGATCGGATGATGTTGGGGGTGAAGAAACCACAGTAGATACCTCTATCCTATTTAGCGATAGCATTTAATGACATGTTAAGGCTGATGGGTAAGCCGATTGCTACAAAAAAGTAGCTATTCTTACAATGCTAGCAAAACAGTAGCTGTTTATGATTTTATTTATGATTATGAATAATTAGTCGCGCTCAAAAATCTCTAACTTTTTCGTGGTGTTTCGTAGTGTGATGAGGGACAATTAGATTTAGTGAAAAATCAAGAAAAACATTTGAGACATTGAGTATGCGCCGTGCGGTTTTATGTGGATATTACGGAATGGGTAATGGTGGTGATGAAGCTTTGCTTGCCACGTTGCTGCAAATGTTGCCAAATGATGTCCAACCGCTTGTATTGTCAGCAAATCCTAAAGCCACCGAAAGTTTACATAGAGTCGAAGCTAGCGATCGCTATTCAGTATTTTCATTAATCAATGAATTTAAGCGATCAGATTTATTTATTTGGGGTGGCGGTAGCTTGATGCAAGATGCTACCAGTGCCAGAAATCCGATTTATTATGGGGGACTGATGGGTTTAGCTCAAGGCATGGGCTTACAGACGATCGCATGGGCGCAGGGAGTCGGACCGCTCAATCGCAAGTTAAGTAAATGGATATCGCAACGTGCTTTTCAGGGATGTACATTGGTATCAGTTCGCGATCGCCAATCCGCACAGTTACTCGCTGACTGGCAAGTTGAAAGTGTGGTTGCCCCCGATCCTGTGTGGGCGCTAGAGGCAACAGAGGTGAATATTTATCCTGATTTGGGGACAACCCGTGTAGCGGTAATTTTGCGATCGCATCCTGACTTAACTTCCTGTCGCCTTGCTACGATTACCGCCGCTTTGCAAAACCTACAGGCGCAAAGGGATGTCGATATCCTGTTGATTCCCTTTCAACCAACCCAAGATAAGGCGATCGCCCAAGCAATTTGTGATGCTCTCAATGATAAATATCCAAAAAGAAGCCGCATAATTATTCAAAAAGATCCCCGTTGTCTGAAAGGGATTTTTCGCGGTGTGGATTTGGCGATCGCGATGCGTTTACATGGATTGATTATGGCTGCATCGGAAGGCTGTCAATGTTCGGCGATTAGCTACGATCCCAAAGTTAGCTATTTAATGGAAGATTTAGGCATTTCTGGATGGGAATTGGCAAGTCTGCCCGAAGATGCTCAAGTACTTACCGATCAATGGATTAACTCTCTAGAAAATCGCGATCGGGCGATCGCGACTCGTGTTCATGAACTTAAACAACAAGCACTAATTCACAAAGAGCTATTAATTTAAGAATTACTTTCTACGGTCGGAGACTCTTAGGACTTACGCAAAACACCTAAACGTAGGGGCAATTCATGAATTGCCCTACGTTAAAATCAGGGTTTCAAGTCTTTTTGCGTAAGTCCTATTTAGAAGAGTCTTTTCTATCCGTTGGTAAATATGGTCGTTTAGAAGTTGTGGGAGAATTGTCATTAAATTTCGAGAGAGGATAAGTGATTAAAAGGATAGCGATCGCCTCTTCCAGATTTAGAAAAAAGCGATCACCATCAATTTTACTAATAGGCAACAAGCTTAAGCGAATAAGAAGGTAGCCGTGTTAGACGGAGCTAAACTTGTTCCACTTAGTCCTAATTCAGTAGCAGTGAATCCTGTGACACCAGTAATGGTAGCCAGTAGAGTTCCTGTTCCAAAGTTGGCATTAGATTGAATGCCATCGCCAAGTCGCAATTGGGTACTTGAACCAGATACTTTAACATCAACAAACAAGTTAGTTCCTGTGAAGGCAAGCAGATCAGTTCCTTTGACGAATTGGTTAATAGTATCTGTGCCATCTCCTAAAGCATAGCGAACAAGATCAGAAACACCGTCATTGAGTCCTAAGTTAAGGGTATCGTTGCCAGTTCCCCCAACTAGAATATCACTACCGCCATTACCTGTAAGGCTATCGTTACCAGCACCACCAATCAGGAAGTTATCACTAGCATTGCCAGTGATGCTGTTATTGAATTCGTTACCTGTACCGTTGATCGCTGTGCCTTGCAATGTCAGGTTTTCGAGGTTGGTTCCAACCAGATTATAGTCAAGGGTGCTGACAACTGTGTCGGTTCCTTCTCCTGTTAATTCGATGATGGTGTCACCTACATTGTCAATGTAGTAGACATCGTTGCCTGTACCACCTGTCATGGAGTCTGCTCCTGTTCCTCCATTCAGGGAGTCGTTACCATCATCACCCGTTAGGGTGTCATTCCCTGCACCACCGTTAAGGCTATCGTTACCAGCACCACCAATCAGGATGTTATCACTAGCGTTGCCAGTGATGCTGTTATTGAATTCGTTACCTGTACCGTTGATCGCTGTGCCTTGCAATGTCAGGTTTTCGAGGTTGGTTCCAACCAGATTATAGTCAAGGGTGCTGACAACTGTGTCGGCTCCTTCTCCTGATAATTCGGTGATGGTGTCACCTACATTGTCAATGTAGTAGACATCGTTGCCAGTACCACCTGTCAAGGAGTCTGCACCAGCACCACCAATCAGGATGTCGTTACCAGCACCACCAATCAGGATGTCGTTGCCAGCACCACCATTGATGATGTCATTGCCATCGCCTCCATTGATGCTGTCGTCACTAACTCCACCTGTCAGGACATTGGCTACATTACTACCTGCGATCGCTCCTTTTCCTTTGTAACCTGCAATATTAATGTTCTCAAAGTTGCTTAGGGTAACGCCACTGACTCCTGTAAGGCTAATGAGTTGGTTGGGGAGACTGAGGTCTAAGGTGACAACATCGGTAAGATTTCCTTGGCTAAGAGTGAAGGTGTCAACACCTGTATTACCATCAAAGCTTTCTCCAGATTGCAGGTTCACAACCGTTGCGGTGATATTGTCGTTGCCGCCGCCGCCATCAATGGTATCAAGTTCGTTGGTTGCTGTGAAGGTTTCATTGGCTATAGTGCCAGTGATGGCATTGTTCGTGAGGTTGTTGATCGTAATGGTGAAGGGTGACTCGGTGAATAGTCCGCCTGCATCGGTACTACGAACTCGGACAAGGTAGGATGCTTTGGTTTCAAAGTTTGGCGAAATCCTCAGCCGTAGTTCATTGTTAACTATGGTGAAGCTGCTGTTGTTTGTACTGCCTGTTCCAGTTACGAGGCTATAGGTGAAGGCATCGCTGGTATCGGGGTCGGTGTTACTGAATGTGCCAACAGTGCTATTGATGGCAACATTTTCGTTAATGCTGATGTCACTTAGGATCAGGGCGGTGGGGGCTTCGTTGACGTTGGTGACGGTTAGGGTGAAGTTGGTTGTCGCATCGATCGCACTGCCAACAGTTGAGTCATCGACATTAACACTGACGCTGTAACTGGTTTTGGCTTCAAAATTGAGTGCTGTGTTAGCTTTGAGATAGAGAGCGTTTCCATCTATTTCAAAGAAGCTGGCATCGGTTCCACTGACGCTGAGGTTGTTGGTTCCCAATGCGTCATCGGTAATGGCAATATCGGCTACTTTGATGCGAGTTGTGGTGCTGCTGTTTTCAGCGATCGCTGTTATCTGATTATTCAAATTAACAGCAGTGGGGGCTTCGTTTAGGTTAACGGGTTGGACGTAGATAAAGTTGTCTGAGGTTAGGGATAGGTTAGTAACGCCTTGGACAATGCCGATGAGTTCATCGGGTTCGCTGCCAGGTTTATCTAAGTATAATTCTGTGTTGCCACTAACAACATTCAGACGGTAAAGTGTGGGACTGCCAGCGAGTTGAATGATATCGTGAGTTTCAAATCCGATGATGTTGGCGTAGTCATCCGTTCCCGAAGTAGTAGTATTGAGGTCATCGTAGTACTGTTTAATGGCATCGGCAAGGATGATTTTATCCGCACCACCACCAGCAATGATGTTATCAATACCACCTCTTCCATCAATTAAATCATTTCCATTCCCTGTGGTAATATAATCATCCACGATTGTGCCAGTAATATTGAACCTTTCAATGTTAGAAAAATAGACAACATCGTATACATAACCAGTAGTATAGCCATAGGGAGAGGCATAATAACCATTGTAACTTCCTGCACCATTATCTGTAATTGAAGTTGATATATTGTAGCCAGGCCAGACACTATAGGTATTACTTGAATAATCTACAATCAGTAAGTCATCCCCATCCCCCCCGTTAACCGTGTCAGTCCCCAATCCACTATTTATGGTGTCATTACCCTCTAAACCACTCAGGCTATCATTGCCCTCCAATCCATCAATTACATCATCTCCAGAAGTTCCGACAATCGTGTCATCACCCGCCGTACCCGTAAAATTCTGCTGCTCGATCGCAATACTTTGCCCATCTAAAATAACAACCGCACGATCATCTTCCGCCTTTAGCAGTTGTAACTCTTGAGCCGATAGACTTCCTTGAACCAATGCCGCAAAAATTGCTCCCTCATCGCCATCTGAATCAACAGTATTAACCTGAGTATCAACCCAATGCCCCAATTCTTCCAAAATAACGCCAGTAATTGCCCAAATATCTACCTGATGACTTGCCAGAAATTCCAACGACAGATAAATCTTATTTGCCCCAAAAGCTCCATTTGCTCCATTAATTTCTTTAGCACTACGAATCTTGATCGCAGGAAAAGCGCTAAAATCTCCATTTGACCATCTCGTTTTTAAAGTGTCAAATTTAGACCCCTTACCAAAAGCTACAGCCATATTTTCGGTAAACTTTGGTTCATTTGCAAACCCTTGCAATTTTTGTTTAGCTAAAGCTAGAGACTCTTGCAACGTCCTAAATATAGCTTTATCAGTGTTTGCAGAAGATTGTACAACCAGACCGTCCAGCCAAAAATAAGGAGTATTCATAATCTATTTGGGCTTTGCTGATGAGGGTATTTAGAAGAAATATCTCGAATAATTGTAGTGTGTTCACAAAAAATTTAACAGTGTTTAGTATGTTAAGAATTGTGACGTATCTTGCGATACGTTAAGGTTAGGTTTATGTCAGCAGTATTCGGTAGAGCAAACTAAGGCACAAAACTCATATTGTGATCCTTTGCTGCCTGTTGGATTCCTTGGCGATCGCCTTTGCTGTGGATAAAGAAAATTCTCGATGCGATCGCCCGATCCCTATGAAGTTCCATTACATCCTGATGTAACTTGCTTTAGCGATCGGGAATCTGTTGATGAGAGTGTATCGAAAATTGTCAAAGCTTTAGATGACAGATTGGGATAAGTTTTTCTCAGCATATAATAACTACAGACTCTCAGCGAAAGTGAACAACATGTATAGCTCACTCAAATTCTTTGAATAGCTTCGTATGATAAACCCGTCGATTCAACAATAATTTCTATAGCTACATTCTGCTCTTTCAACGCTTTCGCAACCTTCTCAATACCCTTTTCAATACCCTGCTCAATTCCCTTTTCAATACCTTGCTCAATACCCTTCTCAATACCAACCTTTTCACCCTCTTCAAAGGCTGTATCAAATACATTCTTTACTTCTAAATACTGCACCAGACTCTTTTTATACTGTTCGTACTGCTCTATATTTAAGTGAGATATTTCTGCAATCTCAAAACCTCTCTGAAAGATTGGTTCATTTAAGATCGCAGGAATATGATTAAAACTTTCTAGATTCTTTAAAAAATATATCCATTTATCGAAATGCGTTACTAATTCATCTTCTTGTTTGTTGAATAACGGCATTTGCAAGAACTTAAAGTTCAATTTCTCAAAGAAAATATCGCCATCTTGGTCTTTCAAACATACATCGCGCCTGAATTTAGATATTGTATTAGATGTGGTATTTTCGTCATACTCAAAATCTAAGATCGCGATAAAATAGATTGGTAATAATTGGAAACTCCAGTCGCCTTTTTCCGATTGTTCGCGAATGGGGAATGTGGAATAGAATAAAGCCCTATCTTTGAAATACTTGATTTTTGCTTTTTGCATTTCCACAATAAATTTATCGCCAGTTCTACTCTCGCAATAAATATCAAAAATGGCTTTGCGTTCTGATATCGTGTCAGACAGGTTTTCAGTATTTTTAAAGGTTAATTGTTGGATTTGATGGTGTAATGGTAGAAGTTGATTGAGAAAATCGATAAGTAAATCCTTACTGCCTTCTTCACCGAACAGTTTCTTAAAGCCGAAATCAGTATAAGGATTAAAGTATTTCGCAACCATTATCACTCCCAAAAGATTATTTTATTAGAACAATCATTAAATAATCATGTATTTAGAAAACTCTGTCTGTTATTTCCTGTATAGCACAAAAATGGTTTCTATCTAAAACAATCAAATAAAGGACTTCATTTTCAACTCGCAGGAAATTCTGTAATTTTCGCTAATAGCCATGCCGCGCACCAAGTGACTTTCTCAAACAAAAAAGTAGTGACAATTCATGAATTGCCACTACCTAAAGAGCAAGGCTTTACTCTAGTTAAGCAACGGGAGTAAGTTTCACCTTAACGATGATGTCGTTGTAGTCAAAGTCACCACCACTGGGCAGATCCTCGAATCCAAAGGTGTTATTGCCGAGTAAACGGATATGGTCCACCTTATCGGTGTTTGCACCCAAGAATGGGAAGTAAACGGCAGGGTCGTTATTAGGATTACTATCCAAAATTGCGGATGGATTGCCATTAACGACAATAAATGGTGCAAAGATAGATCCAGCCGTGAAAACCCCTGTACTGGTTGCAGAGGATTGATTGGCTACGCTCAAGTCAATGCCCGATACCTGACCCGCGATCGCTGCTTGAATGTAACCAGACTGACCGACGGAAACGATGGAGCCATCAGCTTTTTTGATGTCACCCTTGGCATTCTCAATCTTGTAGAAACCAACAAAATTGTTAAACGCAGCTTCACGATTGACGGTGAATTCGGCATTAACTTTGGAGAAGGCAGTGGTATCAAAGCCTTTAGTCAAGTCAAGCACTTCACCATCAGTTTTGTCTTGCAAGCCAGTACCGATCGCTAAAGCTTGATCAGAAGGGGAGATCGTGATGTCGAGATTGTTAAAGGTGATCTTGTTAACGCCACTGGTTTCTCTAAAATTGAGAAGGGTCGAAGTGGAGAAGGTCACTTTATCAAAGGACTTGTTTGCCAAAACGGAACTGGTGGTTGTGGTTTTGTCGTTGATCACATAGAAACGGAACTTGTCGCTATCATTGAACTCTAACAAGCGGCTCAATCCATTAGCATTAAACCCGTTGGGATTATTGTCAATTGCCGAGAAAATTACCTTAGCTCTTGCAAAAGCTTTTTCTGCATAGCCAGACGCATTGGGAGCCAAGCCATCAATGTTGCCATCGGCATCATCAACGATAAACACGCCCAATTCACCGACTTGATTCGCACCATTACTGTTGACGGTAAACGATAGCGCGGGTTTAGGTTTTGTGCCACTACCAACACTAAAGATATCGGAATCATTCTTCTCAAACTTCAAGGCGATCGGAAGAGCATCGGGTAAGCTCAACAAGCCTAATCTGGCTGGAGTCGATGACCCACTAACATTGAAGTCATTGTCATTGACCAAAGCCAAGGTATTAGAATCAACCAGAGCCAAACCTTCGAGTTTATCAACGCCTGTATAACCAGACTTAGCGGCATTGGCGATCAGATTCTTCGTGACAACCTTGATTCCTGCCGCAGTCAGTTCAGATTCCGTAAGCTGCTCAATCGCGGTCTTACCTCTTGGGAAGGTGACAGTGAGATTATTGATATTCGTGGCATTTGCCAAATCGATCTGATAAATCAGCTTGTTGGAATCTGAGTTAAAAACATCATCCCGTTCGACTACGGCAAACTTTTTATTGCCCAAGGAAACAGCATCACCGAGCTTATCGGTTCTGAAAAGACCACTGGCGCTGATGCTATCGAGGAGATAAAGATATTCGCCTGTAACAGTCTTGGTGACAATATCAAACTCAAGGATTCTCAAATTGCGAGAGTTGCGTGAAGTCGTATCACCAGCATTATCAGGATTGTCGATCGCACTTTGAATGAAAGCATAAAGTTTATTGCCTTCCAAAGCAACTGCTTCAAATCCACGATTTGCGCGACGTTGAGCATATACTTCTGGCAATACTTCTGTTCCAAAGGTTCCTGCGGCAGCATCAGGATTGGGTGCAGTTGCCGTGCCTTTAGGAATGAAGCGGTTGAGCATCTTGCCATTGACATCGAACTCATAAATGGCGGGGCGATATTCATCAACGACCCAATAGTTGCCATTGTCGGCAATGACAATCCCTTCGGAATCGATGCCGAAAGGATCATTAGTTAAGACTTTTCCATCGAGATCAACACCGATTTCGTCTGTGTAGGCAGTACCACCAGCGCCTGCTTGGAGGTTGGGTAAACCTGTGAGTTTGGTTGTGCCATCGGCTCTAAACAACCCTGTGCGCTTGATAATCGATAGAGCGCCTGTGGTTTGATTAAGCTCAAAGCTGACGATTTCGGGTTGGAAGTTTGGCAATAGGAAAGGACGATTTTGACCAGTGGGTTCGCCATTTGGTCCGCGATCGGTCAAGGTCGTAAATTTCAAGTTGCCATTAGTGGCATTAGTTCCTTGAAAGAATAGTCCCGAAAATCCGCCTAAGAGAATATCTTGACCTTTGGAAGTGGTTCCAAGCTTGGGAAGGTTGGTGAAGTCGTAGTTAGTGGAGACAGGATCAGCGAGATTCTTGAGATTAATTGTTACTGCGGCTTCAGATGCAGCGCTTAAATCATCGCTAACACTGACTTTGAGATTGAAGATGGAGTTAGTTTCAAAATCCAAATCATTAGGATCGTTGACTTTAATTTCACCCGTTTTGATATCGATCGCAAAGGGAGTTTTGCCATTGCCATTGATATCGGTGTTACCACTAGCGATCGCATAGGTGAGCTTGTCACCAGTATCGGGATCGCTAGCAACAACTTGACCGATTAATGTGTTGAAAACTGAATTCTCGTCAATTCTAAAGGTAGCACCAGTGATGGTAGGGGCTTCGTTGACGTTGGTGACTGTTATTGCTACGGCTTTAGTAGTAGTGAGAGAACTATCGCTGGCAATTACGTTGATGTCATAGACTTTGTTTGCGCCGTTGTCGGTAGGCGATTCAAAGTTGGGTGAGGTTTTGAAGGTGACTGCGCCAGTACTACTGTTAATGTTGAACTGGTTGGCATCGGTTCCACTGATACTGTAAGTAAGGACGGTTCCTGCGTCAGGGTCGGTTCCTGTGACGGTATAAACCGTTCCCGTTCCATTCTCGACGAAGTTGGCGGTTGCACCACTGGTGATGGTAGGGGCTTCGTTGACGTTGGTGACTGTTATTACTACGGCTTTAGTATTGGTGAGGGAACCATCATTGGCAATTACATTGATGTCGTAGACGTTGTTTGCGCCGTTGTCGGTAGGCGATTCAAAGTTGGGTGAGGTTTTGAAGGTGACTGCGCCAGTACTACTGTTAATGTTGAACTGGTTGGCATCGGCTCCACTGATGCTGTATGTGAGGATGTCTTCGTTGGGATCGGTTGCTGTAACTGTGTAGACGGTTCCTGTCCCATTTTCGGGGAAGCTTGCGGTTGAGCCACTTGTGATGGTAGGGGCTTGATTAGCTATACTAACTGTGTTTGAATTTAAATTACTAACCAACGTATTTTTTACGACCGAGAGTTGTATACCGCTAGATGCCAAGCTAATGATGGCATCAGCACCTGATTGGGTGAAAGTGAGATCGCTGAGTTTAGCCACGCCCCCGAAATTGATGCCAATTGAATCGCTGCTAGGATTGAAATCGGCGATCGCATTTGGAGTCGTAGGAGTATCTGTGATCACGAACTTATCTTTACCATCTCCACCTGTGATAGTGTTACCGCCCTTAGCTCCAGCATAGATGACATCATCACCCGCTCCGCCATCGGCAGTATCATTGCGATCGGTAAAAATGGAATCCTTGCCATCGCCGCCAGAAAAGGTATTACCGCCAGCACCATCGGAATTTAGCTCATCATCGCCAGCACCACCAATGAGTTGGTCGCTAGTTTTACCGTATAAAATATCATTGCCATCGCCGCCATCGAGAATATTAAATCCTGCACCGTCACCAGCATCAAGAACATCATTACCAGCATCACCAAAGAGTTTGACGTTAGTTTTATTAAAGCCAATCAGCAAATTATCATCGCCTGAAGTTCCGTTAATTGTTTCCATTAATTTTTTGTCCTTTTATTTCTAGAATTGCAAATCAGTAAATCAAAAGCCTTTAATATGGAAAAAGACAAACCAATCAAAACTATCTAAAAGATAAATTTTGAACAGGTTTGTCATTGTCATGCATTGTTCTCAAATAGTTGAGAAGAGTGGCTTAGACGTGTTTCCTAGTTTGCACTTGCAAACATAAAGTCGCCAGCAGTCAAAGTAGAAGTGGTAATACCAGTCAAAGTGGCGATCGTTGCATTTGTTGACTTATTGATAATGTCGCTTCCTGTCAAGGTTAAACCAGCAATGGAAGTAATTCCACTAAGGATTCCAATTTTGTCAGTACCAGTTTGGAAGTCAAGAATGATATTTGCAGCAGAGAGAACATCGCTACCAAAAATATTGAAGATGTCAGCACCAGCACCACCAGATAGCAAGTTACCGCCACCAGAAGTAGCAAAGAAGGTGTCAGCACCATCGCCGCCTAATGCACGTCCACCAGTGGAACCGCCGAGTTCAAACATGTCATTTCCAGCGCCGCCAGAAACACGGAAGCCGCTTACGCCTTGGGCAACAATTTTGTCATTACCATCGCCACCAAAAGCGCGATCGTTGTTAGAGACGAAAATTGTGTCGTCCCCACTCCCAGTATCGATGCGGTTGCCACTCGCCAGAGTAAGTGCATTGTTTTCAACAGTGTCATTACCAGCGCCAGTGAAAACAATATCGTTAATACCGTCGAAACCTGCGGTTTGACCAGCCGATAGAGTGTCAGCACCTGAAGTACCACCAGCGACTACAGTGGTGTTTTGAGCTAGATTGGCATTAGGAGCGATCAAGAAGGATAGCTGACCACCTTCAACAAGGTTTTCTTGTCTGGTTTTAGTTCCGTCATTATTACCGTCAAGATTAGTAGCAGTAATGATTGAACCATCACGAAGGCTGTGAGCTTGTACGTCAAATACAAACAATTCACCTGGTTTTGCACCAAACAATTTAGAAACATCAAGGATACCAGAGGTTTCCCAGTTGCCAGTATCAGTTGGAACAGGGTCGGTTTGACCAGCAGGAAGTCCAGTGCGATCAATCTGAGCAATGCGTGTCAAGGTCGAGGAAGGATTCGCATTCGCTGGATCGATCCTAAATATCGAAGCCTCTTGAGGAGGAGTTGCACTTCCCTCAAACAGAGCGCGACTATTTGCGCGATCTTCATTAATGTAGATCTTGCCATCGTCAGCCCAATCAAGGTTGTCGGGGCTGCGTAAGCCTAACCCTGTTGCTCCAGCTACATTGCCATCAACCAAAATGTCAATCTTTGCAGTGAAATTGTTGGTAGTGAAATCAACAAAATCTACATCGATTCTGTAAGTCGTTCCATGCACATCAGGTAAACTGCTTACACCTGTAGAAGCTAAAACAACTTGAGTGCCATCATTGGGATTAGTAGCAACATCTTCAGGACGAGAGAACTTGAATGCTTGTACAGCATTTGCGAGTTCAAATTGCTTATCTTGAGAAGCAAAGCCTTGGAAGTCATAGCCAGTAGTGTTTGCTTTCGTAGGATCGTAGTAAGCAATTTCCACGAATTTGCCGTTGGTAGAAGCATTATTACCTTTGAAGGTAGATGCATCTCGTTCGATCGCATCAGTAGCACTTGCAGGATCATCAGCAACCCATACAAATAGTTTGCCATCAGCCAAACCATTACGTTCGAGGAAGGAAGTACCCTTCTTGTTGCCTACATAGAGGTACAAAGGAGCTTGGTTGGTGTCGTCACCAATCATGAACGCTACTTTGTCGGTGCGACCTGTGTTCAACTCGGTAACATTTTCCCAAGATGCACGTCCAAACCAAGGCACTGCATACAATGTATTGGTTGCAGTATCCAATGCATACTCAGTACCATTATCACTTTCTTCACCAGTGAAGAAAATGCGATCGGTTAAACCAACGCCATTACCAAATTGAGAAGCTTCAAATAAAGCAGCCGAACAAAAACGGCTCATGCCACCAGTAACATTATTGGCTAAATCCAATCCGTTAACATTGGTGGAAGAATAGGCGGTAGAAGACTTAACTTCATTACCAGCACGATTGATTATTTTGTTGTAACCAAGTCCAGAATCAACGATTTGAAAAGTGCGCTTGTCAACATCAAAATAGCTAACTCTAGTACCAGCGAGTTCAGTATTATTGGAAAGTTTGTACTTGTAGCCAATTGTTGCACCTGTTGCATCCGTACCTATTTCATGGTTGACATATATACGTACAGTGGTGCTGTTGAGTTCGTATGCACCGATACCATCAAGAATGCCAGGGGGAACATAGGTTCCGATTTTTTC
>JBILGV010000018.1:0-52256 GCA_044350865.1 Pseudanabaena sp.
ATTGTCTGGACTAGTGACTTTGGTGGATAAAGTTCCATCCGATGTAACACCCTGAGCAGAAACGGTTATCGGTAAAAGCATTCCTCCTAATAGAAGACTAGAACCACACCACAATAATCTTTGATGAAAATTCATTGGATATTACCTCCTTTAGAAAATTTGGTTGAGATGGTGGACAGTCCTGCACAGTTCGTTACTGAACGTTCTATTTCTGCGTTATTTGCCGCATAGATATCCACTGTTCCTTTGGCATTAATCCGCCAGCCTATAGCTTCCACAATCGGCGGAGTGTTTGACTTAGCTTGACTTACAGCCGTTGAATTTGGGATCTTACGGAAAGTAGAGGGATCGCGTAGATCTGTCCAAGGTTGGTTGCTACTGCGGCGATCGCTTGGATCGTCAGGCAAACCACCTCTACCTGTAGCAACAAAGCGGCTATTGTCATAGGTTCTGCAACCTTGGGCAATTTTTTGACTCGGATCATCTATGCTGCTAGGCAGTTGGATTAATCCTGTCGTGGGCGTGAAGGCAAGGTTACTGATATTCACCGAACCGCTCAAGCCAAATTGCGAACTAGCAGTAATATCGCTTTCTAGTGTCAATTGGGGACGAGATTTGAACCCAAATAAGCCCTGCGTCGCGATCGCAATATTGCCACCCGCTCCTTGGACGGCATTGGCAATAATGTCGCTGTTTTCCAAACCAACAATGATTGGGGCTTGAATTAACAAGTTGCCACCATTCCCGATACCCTCAGCAGTCGCGGAAATGAGGCTGGTGTGACGCATCAGCAGCAGTTGTTGCATATTTATTTTGATATCGCCGCCATTACCGGAAGCCGTGGATGCGGTAATACTCCCCTGGCGATCGAGGAAAATCGAATTGGCGTTAATTTGCACGTCTCCGGCGGTGCCGGGACCATCATTCTTGACTGTCACAAAGGCACCGTCTGTGATGCGCAGTGACGGTGTATTAACGATGAGAGAACCGGCATCACCCGTGGGAATGGCAGGAAGATTGAAAGTCGCTTGCGTGGCGGCATCGAGAATCTCCGCCGTAGAAACGATGCGGGCCGGCAAAATGGAATTCGCACTGCGACCGCTAATCTCTACGGACTCCGAGGCATTTACCGTCACACTACCAGCGGCCCCTTTGGCAACCGTACTCGACCCCAGCGCACCGCTGTCTCGGATTGTCAATCTGGCAGTGTTGATGACCGTGCTACCCGCGTCGCCTGTATTAATCGCCGTTGAAGTAATGGAACTCGGCAAGGCGGTAAAGGGGTTATTGCTGGCGATTTCGATGAGGTCTTTCGCCTCAATTTGCACCAGTCCCGCTTGCCCAGAGCTTACGGAAAAGGACAAAATGCTGCCGCCATTCAGAATTCTCAGGTTACTGGTGGCAATCCGAATATCGCCAGCCATACCAGAACTAGAAGTACTTGTTGTTATCTGACTAGATATAGATGGAATGGTTGGGGCAAAACCTTCAAGATCGATCGTATCGGCAATCTTGAGAGTGACATTACCTCCAGTTATGGGGGTAAACGTCGAGTTAAAGATATTCGCGCCATCGTGGATGGATAATTGCCTGGCGGAGATACTTATGTCTCCAGTCGGAGCGATGCCCAGATTGTCGATTTGGATGAAGCTTGGGATTTTAGTATCGGAGGTGATTCCTGTAAGACTAAGGGACTCGGACGCACCAATGGTAATCCCTCGAGATGGCTGTGCTCCAAGGTTTTGCAGTAAGAGAACGGAGCCGTCGGTTAAGCCTATGTTGCGTCCTTGTAGTTGGAGCGAACTGCTGGTGCCGCTGGCATCAAGCAGCGATTGCAGGGCGAGATGAATGTCACTAAATTGCCTGACTGCCGTGTAATCTCCCACCCATCCTTGTCCCGTGGGATTGAGCTTGACTTGCCCGTCGCCAACACTGCCGACTTCTAAATGCCCGCCGCCATTCAATTCGGCAATACCACCGTCAAAGTTCACCGCGCCGCCGATCAGCGCCAAGGTGTTGCCGGCTGCCACTTGCAAACCGATCGGGTTATTGCTGCGATCTGCCTGGCCCAAAGATCCAGAGGTGATGCGATGTCCAGCCCCCCGCACGGCGATCGCGGCGGCGGGCTGTCCAAAAATCAAACCAATAGGCGCGCTTACCCTTAATAAAGGTGCCCCCGATGAGGGATCCACGGCACTAAATTCCGTTCCATTGACAAATTCGATACGACTAGCTGTGGTGCCAATAAAGGAACCACCAATATTTAAACGGGCATTGGGACCGAAAATAATGCCGCTAGGATTGAGCAGAAACAAACTCACAGGATTACTGTTATTTGTAGTCTGAATCAAGCCATCAATGTTAGAGACATTTCCCCCTGTCACACGACTAAAAATTGTCGAGATATTCGGTGTGTTGACTAAATCAAAAGTTGCCGAACCACCTGTAGGCAAAGAGAAATTACTAAAACTGTGGAATAGATTTGCGCCATTATTAGGTTGATTGCCATTGGTAATCGTGAAATTGCGATTGTCTGGACTGGTGACTTTGGTGGATAAAGTTCCATCCGATGTGACACCCTGAGCAGAAACAGTTATGGGTAAAAATATTCCTCCTAGTAGAAAACTGGAACTACATGACAATAATTTTTGCTTAAAATTCATTGGATATTACCTTTTTTAAGAGATTCGGTTGAGATTATGGGAAACCCTTCACAGTTGGTTGCAATTCTTCCTATTTCTGCGTTATTAGTCGCATAGATATCCACTGTTCCTTTGGCATCGACCCGCCAACCAGTTGCTTCCGTAATCGGTGCATTGTTGATCTTAGCTTGGCTTGGAGTCGTTAAATTTGTGACCTTACGGAAAGCAGACGGATCTCGCAGATCTATCCAAGGATGCAAGCCATTGAGGCGATCGCTTGGATCGTCAGGCAAACCACCTCTACCTGTAGCAACAAAGCGGCTATTGCCATAGTTTCTGCAACCTTGGGTAATTCTCTGATTCGGATCGTCCACATTACTAGGCAGTTGAATTAGTCCAGCAGTGGGAGTAAAAGTAAGGTTACTGATATTTACAGAGCCGCTCAGTCCAAATTGTGAACTTGCGGTGATGTCATTTTCTGGAGTTAGTTGAGATTGAGATTTTAGTCCAAATAAACCTTTCGTAGTGATGTTGATCTTCCCACCTGATCCTCGCACCGCATTCGCAATAATGTCACTGTTTTCTATTCCCACAATCACAGGTGAGTTAATTATCAAGTTACCGCCATTACCATTACCTGCTGCGGTAGCAGAAATGAGGCTATTGTGACGTAGCAGTAAAGAGCCTTGCAGGTTTAATCTGGTATCCCCTCCATTACCTGAAGCAGTTGAGGCTAAAATACTGCCTTGATTGTCTAGGAAAATTGAATTAGCGTTAATCCGCAAATCTCCCGCTCGCCCCGCCCCATCATTTTTGACGGTGACAGAGGCTTCATCGGCGATGCGTAAGGATGGAGTGTTAATCGTGAGCGAACCTGAATCACCACTGGGAATCGGAGGTAATCCCAAGGTTACTTGGGTTATTGGGTCGAGAATCTCGGCAGTAGATACGATGCGGCTAACTTTAACCGATCCCAAGGCTTTTCCCTGCACAACAACAGACTGTGACGCATTAATAATCGCGTTACCTGATGAACCGATGCCAATAGCGTTAGAGCCAACCACTCCGCCGTCTCGAACTATTAATCTGGAGGTATTAATGACTATGCTATTGGCATTTCCAGAGCCAAGCACCACCGTATTCAGGGCACTGGGTGTTAATACGATAGGATTGACCCCAGCAATTTCGATCAAGTCTTGAGCGGTGATTTCCATCTTTCCCGACTGTCCAGAAGCATTGGTTAAAGAAGAAATCACAGCACCATTCAAAATCCTCAAATTTCCTGTTGATATCGTAATGTCAGATGCTTGGGCAGAGTTATCTGTGCTACTTGAGATCGAAGAAGGCAAGGTAGGATCAGCCGCGACATAACCATCAACTAGGATCGAACCTGCGACATTCACGACAATATTTCCACCAGTGACAGGAACCAATGTCTGGGAAGAAATGCTTCCCCCATCGGAGAGGAGTAGCTGCGCGGCGGAAATTGCTAGAGTTCCCGTCTGACTGTTGCCCATATTGTTAATTTGGATCAAGCTTGGCAATTTGCCATCGACTGTATTCTTGGAGAGATTAAGAGTTTCCGTGGCTCTAACGGTAATCCCTCCAGCCGTCTGTGTGCCAAGGTTTTGCAGCAAGGCGGCGGAACCTTCAGTCAAGCTAATATTGCGTCCTTGGATTTGGATTGAGCCATTGTTGCCACTGGGATCAAGCAAAGATGCTTGGGCGAGGTGAATATCGTTAAATTGCTGCACTGAGGCGTAATCTCCCATCCAACCTGTCACCGTGGGACTGAGTTTGACCAGTCCATTACTGACACTGCCCACTTCTATATGTCCTCCTCCTTTGACCGATGCGATACCACCAGAAAAGTTCACCCCACTCCCAATTAGGGCGAGTGTATTGCCTGCCGCAACTTTTAACCAATTCGGATTCTGACTACGATCGATTGGCTGAAAAAAGTCTGCAAGCAGGCGATATCCAGTATTCTGCACGGTAATTCCCTTGGAATTTAGTCCAAAATCCAGACCGATTGGGGCATTCACTGTTAGTAAAGCTGAAGCTGATGGATTCACGGCACTAAATTCTGTTCCATCAACAAACTTGACGCTATTTGCTGTCGTACCGATAAACGATCCACCAATATTTAATCTTGCATTGGAACCAAAGATAATTCCACTGGGATTGAGTAGAAATAAACTCACAGGACTACTGCTATTTGTAGTCTGAATCAAGCCATCAATATTGGAAACATTCCCTCCCGTCACACGGCTAAAAATGGTCGAAATATTCGTTGTGTTGACTAAATCAAAGGTTGCCGAACCACCTGTAGGCAGAGAGAAATTACTAAAACTATGGAATAGATTCGCGCCATTATTGGGCTGATTGCCATTGGTAATCGTAAAATTCAGATTATCAGGACTGATGACTTTGGTGGATAACGTTCCATCGGATGTGACACCCTGAGCAGAAACGGTGATGGGTAAAAATATTCCTCCCACCAGAAGGCTAGAAACGCACCACAATAATCTTTGCTTAAAATTCATTGGATATTACCTCTTTTAAGAGATTCAGTTAAGATACCTGCACAGTTAGTCTTAGTAATTTCTATTCCTGCATTATTAGTAGCATAGATATCCACAGTTCCTTTGGCATTAATTCGCCAGCCTGTAGCTTCTACAATCGGTGGAATATTGGTATTTGTTTTGCTTGCCGTCGTTAGATTTGTAGAGTTACGGAAAGCCGATGGATCGCGGAGATCTGTCCAAGGATGATGGCTATTGCGGCGATCGCTTGGATCGTCTGGCAAACCACCACGACCTGTGGCGACAAACCGACTATTGCCATAGATTCTGCAACCTTGGACAATTCTCTGGCTGGGATCAACCACATCGGTGGGTAGTTCGATTAATCCAGCCGTGGGAGTGAAGGCGAGATTACTGATATTTACAGTACCACTTAGCCCAAATTGCGAACTGGCAGTGATATCATTTTCTGGAGTCAATTGGGAACGAGATTTTAATCCAAACAAACCCTGCGTATTAATGGCAATATTCCCCCCAACTCCTTGAAATGCATTAGCAACGATATCGCTGTTTTCTAGCCCAACAATCACAGGTGAATTAATTGACAAGTTGCCACCATTACCATTGCCTGCTGCGGTAGCAGAGATGAGACTATTGTCACGCAATAACAAAGAGCTTTGCAAGTTTAATCTGACATCTCCTCCATTACCCGAAGCAGTTGAAGCCAAAATGCTACCTTGATTGCCTAGGAAAATTGAATTAGCATTAATCTGCACATCTCCCGCTCGCCCCGCCCCATCATTTTTGACGGTGACAGTTGCCCCATCGGTGATGCGTAATGACGGAGTGTTAATCGTGAGCGAACCTGCATCACCACTGGGAATGGGAGGCAATCCAAAAGCTGCTCGCGTTAATGGCTCGGAAATCCTTGCAGTTGAAGCAATGCGACTAGGGTTAACCGATGCTAAGGGTTTTCCCTGTAGAACGACAGACTCTAACGCATTAATGATCACATTACCTGATGAACCTATGCTAGAGACGTTAGACCCAACCAATGCACCATCTCGAACCACTAGTCTGGAGGTGTTAACGAATATGCTATTCGCATTTCCAGAGCCAAGCGTCAATGTAGAGAGTGAAGTGGAGAGTAATATAATAGGGTTAACACCTGCAATTTCGATCAAGTCTTGAGCATTGATTTGCAGCTTTCCCGTCTGCCCAGAAGCAATACTTGCAGAAGTAATAGCCGCACCATTCAGAATCTTCAAATGTCCTGTTGATACGGTAATGTCACCTGCTGTAGCAGATCTGGCTGTGGTCGTTACGATCGAAGAAGGAATGACTGGATTAGCCGCGACATAACCATCAATCAGGATCGAACCTGCGACATTCACGACAATATTGCCGCTAGGTACTAGACCAAATGTTCGGCTATTGATGGTTCCCCCATCGTAGAGAAATAGCTGTGCGGCGGCGATCGCTAGAGTTCCCGTCTGACTGTTGCCTAGATTGTCAATTCCGATCAGGCTTGGTAATTTGCCATCGGCTGTATTCTTTGCGAGAGTGAGGGTTTCAGTCGCCTTAACGGTAATCCCTCCAGCCGTCTGTGCGCCAAAGTTTTGCAGCAAGGCGGTTGAACCCTCAGTTAAGCTAATATTGCGTCCTTGGATTTGGATTGAGCCATTGTTGCCACTGGCATTGAGCAAAGATGCTTTGGCGAGATGAATATCGTTAAACTGCTGTACTGAGGCGTAATCCCCCACCCATCCTGTCAGCGTGGGATTGAGTTTGACCATTCCTTTACTGACACTACCCACTTCTATATGTCCGCCGCCATTGACGGATGCGATACCACCTGAGAAGTTCACCTCATTTGCAATTAGGGCTAGTGTATTTCCTGTCCCAACCTGTAACCCAATCGGGTTTTGGCTGCGGTCTATAGGTGTAAAAATTCCGCCAGCTAGGCGATGTCCATTCCCTTGCACGGTAATTCCCTTGGAATTTAGTCCAAAATCCAGACCGATTGGGGCATTCACTGTTAGTAAAGCTGAAGCTGATGGATTCACGGCACTAAATTCTGTTCCATCAACAAACTTGACGCTATTTGCTGTCGTACCGATAAACGATCCACCAATATTTAATCTTGCATTGGAACCAAAGATAATTCCACTGGGATTGAGTAGAAATAAACTCACAGGACTACTGCTATTTGTAGTCTGAATCAAGCCATCAATATTGGAAACATTCCCTCCCGTCACACGGCTAAAAATGGTCGAAATATTCGTTGTGTTGACTAAATCAAAGGTTGCCGAACCACCTGTAGGCAGAGAGAAATTACTAAAACTATGGAATAGATTCGCGCCATTATTGGGCTGATTGCCATTGGTAATCGTAAAATTCAGATTATCAGGACTGATGACTTTGGTGGATAACGTTCCATCGGATGTGACACCCTGAGCAGAAACGGTGATGGGTAAAAATATTCCTCCCACCAGAAGGCTAGAAACGCACCACAATAATCTTTGCTTAAAATTCATTGGATATTACCTCTTTTAAGAGATTCAGTTAAGATACCTGCACAGTTAGTCTTAGTAATTTCTATTCCTGCATTATTAGTAGCATAGATATCCACAGTTCCTTTGGCATTAATTCGCCAGCCTGTAGCTTCTACAATCGGTGGAATATTGGTATTTGTTTTGCTTGCCGTCGTTAGATTTGTAGAGTTACGGAAAGCCGATGGATCGCGGAGATCTGTCCAAGGATGATGGCTATTGCGGCGATCGCTTGGATCGTCTGGCAGACCACCTCGACCTGTGGCGACAAAGCGGCTATTGCCATAGGCTCTACAACCTTGGACAATTCTCTGGCTCGGATCAATTACATCAGTAGGAAGTTCGATCAACCCTGCGATGGGAGTGAAAGTGAGGTTGCTAATGTTTACAGTACCACTCAATCCAAATTGTGAGCTAGCCGTAATATCACTTGTATCGGTCAATTGCGGACGAAACTTCAGTCCAAATAGACCTTGGGTAGTGATGTTGATATTCCCACCTGCTCCGCGTAACGCATTTGCAATAATGTCACTGTTGTCTATCTCTATCCCCACAATCACAGGGGAATTAATACTAATATTGCCGCCATTACCAGATCCCCCCGCTTCTGCGCTGATAAAACTACCATGACGCATCAATAGGAGATTGCTAACTTGCAGGTTAATATTGCCACCTTCACCGTTGCCAGATACGGTTGATGCAGTGATACCACCTTGATTGTCAAGCAAAATGGAGTTAGCGTTAATCTGTAAATCCCCTGCTGTGCCAGGACCATCATTTTTGACGGTCACAAATGCCCCATCTCTGATACGTAACGTCGGCGTATTAATGGTGAGAGAACCAGCATTGCCTTTAGGGATGGGAGGAATTCCCAAAGCTGCTTGAGTCACAGGATCGAGAATTTCGGCAGTGGAAATAATGCGACTAGGTGCGAGTGAACCCACCCCTCGACCTTGAATATCTACGGATTGAGAAGAATTAACGATCACACTACCTGCCGAACCTGTGAAGAGGGCATTAGATCCGATCGCTGCACCTTCTCGAATCACTAATCTGGAACTATTGAGCAACACATTATTAGCATTTCCAGAGTTGATAGTCGTTGAACCCAAACTACTAGGTATCAATGTGATGGGGTTGTTTCCAGAGATTTCAATTAAGTCTGCTGCATTAACTCGTACCATTCCAGCCTGTCCAGAGCCTAGTGTCAAAGAAGCAATACTGCCACTATTCAGAATCCTCAGGTTGTTAGTTGAAACTGTAATATCGCCTGTGTTATCAGAACTAAATATGGTTTTCAATATTGAGGATGAAATGTTTGGATTGCCGGGAGCAAAGCCATCAATAGTAATCGAGCCTGTGACATCAATTTTAATATTACCACCAGGTGCTTGAGTAAACGTTTGATTCGTGATTTGTCCTCCATCTTTGAGGGATAGCTGCCCTGCCAAGATGCTATTATTACCCGTCCGAGCCGTTCCTAAATTGTCGATTTGAATGAGACTCCCCAATTTGCCATCCAGTGTATTCCCCGTGAGGTTAAGGGAGTCAGTGGCATTGACTGTAATTCCCTCAAACGCTTGTGTCCCGAAGTTTTGTATCAAAGCTACGGAACTTTCGGTCAAGTTGATATTCTTTCCTTGTAATTTGATCGAGCCTCCACTGCCACTTGCATCTAGCAAAGATTGCTGTGCAAGATGAATATCGTTGAATTGTCGTACTGCTGAGTAATCCCCAACCCATCCCGTAAGAGTGCGATTGAGTGTGACTTGTCCATCACTGACGCTACCTAGTTCCAGATGCCCACCACCATCAACCCGCATAATCCCACCGGCAAAATTTACCTCATCACCGATCAGCGCGAACGTACTGCCTGTTCTGACTTGTAACCCAATAGGATTATTGCTGCGATCTATAGGGGTAAAATCTCCAACACTCAGGCACTGTCCACTCCCTTGCACAGTAATTCCCTTGGAGTTTTGCCAAAAATTCAGACCGATTGGTGTATTCACTGTCAGTAAAGATGAGTTTGTCGGATTTACGGCGCTAAATTCTATGCCATCGACAAACTTGATGCTATTGGCTGTCGTACCGATAAACGATCCACCAATATTTAATCTTGCATTGGAACCAAAGATAATTCCACTGGGATTAAGCAGAAACAAACTCACAGGATTGCTGCTATTTGTGGTCTGAATCAAGCCATCAATATTGGAAACACTCCCTCCTGTCACCCGACTAAAAATGGTGGAAATATTCGGTGTGTTGAGTAAATCAAAAGTTGCTGACCCACCCGTAGGAATTGAAAACTGACTAAAACTGTGAAATAGGTTCGTGCCATTATTGGGCTGGTTGCCATTGATAATTGTAAAATTGCGATTATTAGGACTGGTGACTTTAGTAGATAACGTTCCATCGGGTGTCACAGATTGTGCTGCGGCAGAATGGGATAGACATACCAAAAGTAGATAGCTACCTAAACAAGATAAACGATAAATAGAAGTCATAGATATTCCGATCACCCATTCATGCAAAACAAATAAAATAGCTAGATAAATACCCTTAGTAAAATCTTATCAAGAATATTAAAAGAAAACAAAAAGTCGTGGATTAACAAGTAAATATGAGGGCGGTTTACGAATGAATTCGTATTTATGCATAAAACAAAAAATTAATCATAGTCAAAGTCTTAAGTTTTATTTTACTTGCTGCAAAATAAAAGCTAGTAAAGCCACAGCGATTATTTGAAAATTTATAGATTATTAAATATTAGTCGATTTAGCTTCTGATGGGCTATCAATATTACCTGATTTAGATTATCTTACAAATGAAAGAAATTGCCTTTGAGTGTATGAATTTTTTTAATGTTTTGTTGTGCAAGTATCTAACTTCTACTTGTTTACCACTCATGAGATCTGCGATTGTTCTGATAGTTATAAGTTTGTGTTCAGAATTACCTGCTGTTAAGGCAAATGAGCTTAACCCTCGCCAATTCAAAGATGAAATACAACGCATTAGTCCCACACCCACTCAACCTAGTCTCCCCAAAGAAATTCTACCTCCAGCACCAACTTTAGAGCAGTTAGTACCAAAAATCCCTGAAGACATGCGTCCTGACACATTTCCCACTAAGTTTTTTGTCAAACAAATTGAGGTAACTGATAGCACCGTATTTAGTACGGAAGAACTGGCAGAAATAACTAAGCCGTTTATCGGAAAAGAATTGACATTCGCTGAATTATTGCAGGTGCGATCGGCGATTACCCAACTTTATGTTAGTCGTGGTTACATTTCTTCAGGCGCAATTATCCCTCCCCAAACTATGACGGATGGAGTAGTGAAAATTCAAGCGATCGAAGGTAGTTTAGAGGAGATTAAAGTTACAGGGCTACAACACCTCAATCCCGATTATGTTCGCAACCGTCTAGAATTAGCAGGGGCAAAGCCTTTAAACATAAACCACCTACTCGAAGGGCTACAATTACTAAAGCTAAATCCCTTAATTGAAAATATTTCCGCAGAGTTGCAAACAGGCGATCGCCCTGAAACTCGCATCTTGTTAGTGGAAGCCAAGGAAGCTAAAAATTTCAGCGTCATCCCGACTTTTGATAATGGGCGATCGCCTAGTGTAGGTAGTCTTCGTCGGCAAATTCAACTAGTTCATGCGAACTTGCTTGGGTTGGGCGATGGCTTGAAATTAGGCTATACCAATACCGATGGGAGCAATGGCTTTGATTTTAGCTACACTTTACCGATTAATCCCAGCAACGGCACAATCCAATTGGCGGCTGGCACGACCACTAGCAATGTCATTGAAGCCCCATTTGATGTACTCAAAATTTCGTCCGTCTCAAGATATTATGAAGCTACCTATCGCCAACCTTTGATTTTACGCCCCCAAGAAGAACTATCTGTAGGGCTAACATTCTCGAGGCAAGAAAGCCAAACTTCCCTAGGAATTGACAATATTGGTCCATTTCCTATCTCTTCGGGGGCGGATAGCCAAGGCAGCACCCGCGTCTCCGCTTTACGACTCTTCCAAGAATGGACTAAGCGAAATGAGCAATCTGTAGTAGCTTTTCGTTCTCAATTTAGTTTTGGGCTGGGAGGTCTATTTAATTCCACTGTCAACCAGCAGGGCTTGCCTGATAGCAACTTTTTTGCATGGCGAGGACAGGGGCAATGGGTGCAGTTACTTGCGCCCGACACACTTTTTCTATTGCGGGGGGATGTGCAAATTGCCGATCACACGTTGCTAACTTTGGAGCAATTTGGATTAGGCGGAGCCAGCACTGTTCGCGGCTATCGCCAAGAAGCGACCTTAACCGATAATGGCGCACAAATTTCCGCCGAAGTCCGTCTGCCAATCTTTAAAGATGTTGCATCTAAAGGGATTTTACAACTAGCGCCATTTGTTGATGCAGGAACTGGTTGGAACAGCAATGGCAACAATCCTAACCCTAGTACTTTGGTCGGGCTGGGGCTGGGGCTATTGTGGCAACAGGGCGAAGCTTTATCGATCCGCATTGATTGGGGCATCCCTCTAGTTAACATTCCATCACAGGGTAATAGCTCACAAGAACGGGGATTATATTTTTCGGCTACTGCACGTTTTTAATTTTTCTCACTGATGTTAAATATGACATAAAGAATGTAGGGGCAATTCATGAATTGCCCCTACATTCTTTACAATTTAATTTTCCTCATTGGTGTCATGAACAGGCATCTCAATGTTGAACTCAGTGCCTTCTAAAGAGGTAGAAGTAAGAATCAATTTACCTCCGTGGGTTTCTTCGACAATTTGGCGACTAATGGAAAGCCCTAGCCCAGTTCCTTTGCCCACGGGTTTAGTCGTAAACAGCGATTCAAATATTTTCGTCTGTAAATTAGGTGGAATTCCTAGCCCATTATCTCGAATGCTGATCCGCACCTTGTCATTCAATTGTGGCTCAGACTGTACCCATTCGGTTTTTACCCAAATAGTAGGTTGTTTAGCTTCCCCCCGTTTGATCATAGAGACTGTATGACCAGTAGAGCGTAACGCATCGATCGCATTAGCTAACAAGTTCATAAATACTTGATTCAACTGTCCCGCATAGCAATCTATTTCGGGTAGATCTCCATAATCCTTGACGACATGAATTTCGGGAAGTTGATCCACGGATTTGAGGCGATGGCGCAGCAGCATCAAGGTGATTTCCAGCCCCTCTCGAATGTTCATGCTGACGCGATGTTCATTATCAGATCTAGTAAATATACGCAACGAATTAGAAATGCCCTTGATGCGATCGCATCCTACCCGCATAGATTTAGTGAGTTTAGGCAAGTCTGCTAATAGAAATTCGAGATCAATTAACTCAGCGTGGTTGAGAATCTTATCGCTGACATTGGGGAATTCCGATTGATAGAGTTGCAGATGATCGATCAGGTTTGTAAATCCTTCTTGAGCTAAAGATAGATTACCGTTGATGAATCCTAGAGGATTGTTGATTTCATGGGCGACACCAGCCACCAACTGACCAATACTAGACATTTTCTCGCTTTGTACCAGTTGAAGTTGAGACTTTTGGAGAGTTTCTAAAGCCTGAGTCAAGGCGGCTGTACGTTCGGTCACCTGCTGTTCTAAATAATGATTTTGTTCAGCTATGGTTTTGTTTAGAAAACTTAATTTCAAGTGGAGATTGACCCTAGCAATTACTTCTTCTTGTTGAAAAGGCTTAGTGATATAGTCTACAGCCCCAGTTGCAAATCCCTTTACTTTTTCCGTGGGATCGGCAAGAGCCGTCATGAAGATCACAGGAATATTCTGGGTCTTAGGATTGGATAGCAGTAGCCGACAAGCTTCAAAACCATCAATTCCTGGCATCATGACATCCATTAGAATCAAATCAGGCTTGAGATATTCAGCTTGAGACAAGGCTCTTTCACCATCGATCGCCACCGAGACAGTAAAGCCATGATCTTCTAATGTCGTAGAAAGTACTTCCAAGTTGGTGATATTATCATCCACAATTAAAATCGTACTAGGTTGTAATGGGACAGTTTGATTGGAATTCATATATTTATAAGGATTGATCGGTATATTGTTGCAGTAAATCTTGTAGTTTTTTTATTTGAAAACCACTAGCAAGTTTGCGGAGTTGACTAGTAAATGGGAGCAGTTTCTCATCTTGTTGTTCGAGGTTATCCAATTTTTTAATTAGGTTTTTGAGTATGCCTTTGCGAGCTAAATCCAGCAAGATAGCTAGATCTTCGTGCGGGGGCAAGGCGATCGCGACGCTAGGTTCTGAGACAGCAATAGCACTTGGCGAATCCTTGGCAACAGGATTGTTGGACGAATTAGCAACTATGGTAGAGGAATTTTTTGATTCTTCGTAAGTCCACTCCAAATTCAAGTATTTCTTTATCTTTAAAAATAAGTCTTTTGACTGTATCGGTTTGGGAGTGAAGTCTGTACAGCCAGCAGTTAAGCTTTCTTGCAGATCGTTATCAAAGGTACTAGCCGAGCAAGCAATGATCGGCACAGATTCAAATCCCTCTTGACGGCGGAGTTGCCGCGCCATCTCAAAGCCATCTAAAACTGGCATCACCAGATCCAGCAAGATTAAGTCGGGATGATTCGCGATCGCTTGCTCGAATCCTTCCTGTCCATCCTTAGCCTCAAGCAATGTAAAACCAATGCTTTTGAGTAGGTTAACCAAAAATGAGCGATTATCTGCGCGATCATCGACAACCAAAATTTTCTGTGGATGCCCCTGATACCCCGTAATTATCTGATTCGAGATAAAGCGATGATTCTCCCAACCTGATGCGAGGGGAAATTCGAGATCGAGCCAGAAGATACTGCCCTCACCTAGCTGACTATTGACCTGAATTGAACTACCCATTAGTTGCACAATTTTTTGACTAATAGCTAAGCCTAGCCCAGTGCCTTCGGATTTCTTGTTGTGATCTCCTACTTGGTGAAATGGTGAAAAGAGTTTGTCTAAGTTTTCGCTACTAATCCCAGTCCCTGTATCTTCGACTTGAAAGCGCACAGTGGCAAAGGATTGCCCCACTTCTGAGCGAGTTGCAACGAGAGTCGCCTTCATGGTTACGCCCCCCACATCGGTAAACTTCATCGCATTGCTGAGTAAGTTGAGGAGAACCTGTCGCAGTCGCTTTTCGTCGGAACGAATTCCTCTAGGGAGGTTCGGACTAATCTGTACTAAAAAGCTAATGTCTTTCTGGGCAGCTCTAACTGTGAAAATTTCCGTTACATCTTCTAAAAAAGCAGACAGATGTACATCTGAGATCGCCAGTTCAATTTTGCCCGCCTCAACCTTAGCGAGATTCAGCACATCATCGATCAGTGTCAGTAGGTGATCGCCGCATCGCTGAATTACTTTTACTCCTTTCTGCCCCTCTTCGTCAAGATGTTTAGACCTATGTAAGATTTGAGCATAACCGAGGATGCCATTCAGGGGAGTTCTCAATTCATGACTCATATTAGCCAAAAATTCACTCTTAGCTCGATTAGCCGAATCGGCGGCTTGTTTGGCGACTTCAAGGTCGTGAGTCCTTTCTTCGACCTTAACTTCCAAATTTTTGGAATAATCGAGAAGTTGATTGTTCAGGGTTTCGAGTTGCTGATTGGTTAGTTCCAGCTTTTGTTGCTTGTAGGCATTGGTGATGACGATCGCACTCATAATAAAAGCGCATAGAGGCGGCATGATCGGCACTAAAATTCCATTTAGAAAAGAAAAATAGCTGCATCCAAATAACAAGCTAATCGCGACAAAAGTCCCCCAAACCGCTCTTTCGCCCAAAATTTGACGTTTACCATCATCAAAGCTAATCAAAACCCAGATTCCCCCTGTACCCAATATTGACCAAAATACGATCCAGATTCCCTGCTCGATATTAGACCAACCATCCAAGCCTGCCCGACCATCCATTGCGGAATGAAGTAGTTGACTGGCTATGTTGGCATGAACGATAACTCCTGGAGTATTTTTAGTTTGTGAGAGTGTTCCATCATAGGGTGTCCCGAAGAAATCATTAGTGCTAGGAGCTATGGAACCAATTAACACAATGCGATCGCGCATGAGATTGTCTGGGATATTTCCCGCTAATACTTCTCGCATAGGAATGGTGGGAAATGAGTCTATCGAACCCCGCCAGTTGAGAAGAATTTGATATCCCCCCAAGTCTTCGTTGTTATATCCCCCCTCCCGATCTTTCATCGGCAGAAAAATCATTTTCCCTAGCCGAAATTTTTGCTGGGCAGCATCAACAGACTCTAAGGTGATTTTCTCGGATTCTAGATACTTCAGCGCCACTTGAGTGGCAAGCCCCGACTTAATCGCGTTGTTATCCCGTTTATCCTCAGCCGTGAGTAGCGCCCGACGGACTTTTTGATCAGCATCTAAAACCAAATCGGCAAGCGCTACCTGTTCTTTTTGCTTTAAGATTAATGGCGGCTCAACGCGATCGCCTGTCATTTTCTCCACCCCAATCAAAATCGGTGTAGTTTCAAAAACTTGAAGCAGTTGTTGATGTCCGGGTTCCTCTGGCAAATTGCGATAGAGATCAAGACCAATAACTCTAGGTTTTTGCGCTCGTAAATTTTCGATTACTTTTGCTAAGGCGCGATCGGGTACTGGCCATTTGCCTGCTACTTTGATATCGGTTTCGTCGATCGTCACGATCACAATATTCTGTTCGACATCCTCACTAGGTCGCCATTGAAAAAACTTATCCCTAATCGCCCACTCTAATAAATTAAAAATGCCGAACAAGTTGCCAACAATAACAATAGCCGAAATACTTGAACCAGTTATCAAGACTATTTTAGAGCTTCTGATCAAATTTTTGAGTCCTAATCCCATAGTGTCTATGTTTAGATTTTGATTAGCCTAATTTTTAAGATAGAGAAGATAGTAATTTGGAACTATCTTCTCCACATTTGTCTCTAGAAATCCTCACGTTGCCCAAAATTTAGTTTTACTTAGAAATCCAAACTGGTAAGGAGAGGCAGTTCAACTGATTCCATCAGCTCTTTCCATTCCTTGGCAAGCAATTGATCATTCGGTTCTGCTGTCCGTAACGAAGATAGGATGGAGGCACTATCGTACCAAACACCCTTAGCAGCTAAAATCGATGATTGCTGTAGAGCCGTCTTGCCCTCTAAAGCTTTAGCAAGGTCGGTACTAGGTGTAATCCGCTTAATCCAGCCGTCAACAAAGGGACTGCTAGGAGTTAAGTTGCCTTCAAGCTTGAGTGCAAAAAACCACTGGTAGTTTTTACCCACTTCTAGAGCAGGTGAATTCTCAGGCAACTGGATTGACACAATTCCCGATTTTCCTGACACTGGCACAGACATCTGGTAAACCATCTGTTTTGACTCATCCTTGACGCTAAAGACCGCTTCTTGAGCAGAACTAGCTGGTAGGTAAACCAAAACCGTAGGATGTGCAGATAAAGTTGTGCCATAGAAGGTTTGAGGCAGAAGCGCGGACATGAATACATGGCGATCGCCAATCAGGTACGAGCCGTAGGCATTAGTACGAGAGGCTCCACCTGCTGCATCAATGGGCGCTGAGCTACTAGGAGGAGGCGTAAAAGTACTTCTAGATGCTCCACCTGTTGCCTGCTGCGGTGCAGAACTGGTGGCAGGAGGAACAAAAGTACCGCGAGATGCTCCACCTGTTGCCTGCTGCGGTGCAGAACTGGTGGCAGGAGGAACAAAAGTACCGCGAGATGCTCCACCTGTTGTTTGCTGCGGTGCAGAACTGGTGGCAGGAGGAACAAAAGTACCGCGAGATGCTCCACCTGTTGCTTGCTGCGGTGCTGAATTGGTGGCAGGAGGAACAAAAGTACCGCGAGATGCGCCACCTGTTGCTTGCTGCGGTGCTGAATTGGTGGCAGGAGGAACAAAAGTACCGCGAGATGCTCCACCTGTTGCTTGCTGCGGTGCTGAATTGTCAGCAGGAGGTATAAAACCACCGCGAGATGCCCCACCAGTAGTTTGGGTTGGAACTGTATTGTCTGGTGGAGGACTAAATGTGATTGACTGAGCCGTACTCGGAGAAAATACGATTGAGCTAGCTAGTAGGGTTGTCATTCCTACGATGCTGCCAAATCGTCTATGTTTGTTTGTAGTCATTAGAATTTTTCCTTTAGATAAAATTACGGAAAATCCACCTTTGTTAGACGTAAGTTGCTTATTTGCATGTGCTTTATAAGTGTACCCGCTAAAACTTTTAGTAAGAGCAATTTCACTACATTTAATTTAAGTTTATCAAAAAACAAATTAATCGTAAAAGATATGTAAAAGTTTTACCTGTTAAGGCGATCGCAAAACACAAAAGGAGTACAAGTAATGAGTTCCAATCACTATTTTAAATTTTTATATAAATAATTAATTTTAGGTGTTCGTCTATAATCAAGGCGATTTTCATGCCGAATGGTAACATCCATCACTAATAAGAAAAGATTCACTCAATAACTGTACAAAACATGAAATGGCTAATTTTCTAAATTTTGCGATCGCTTCTGGCTCAAGATTTTTTGTAGTCGTAAGAGTGCAAAAAGCCGAGGCTCAACGTCGATCAAGTAACGTCCTGTCCGAAAATAGGTTAGCTTTGATGATTTGCTTGGATATATGCGAGAAGTTTTTTAGTGTTTTGTGTGTCGGGATGATTGTCACCAAGAGAAATTTCTTGAATTTTTAGAGATTGTATCAATAGAGCTTCAGCATCATTGTATCGATTTTGGTTATGTCGAGGCTTTGCAAGATTGTTGAGACTGGCGGCTACATCAGGATGGCTATCTCCCAAAAGCTTTTGCCTCAAAGCTAATGCTTGTAGATGGAGTGGTTCTGCTTCGTTATATTTTCCCTGCGAACGATATAGTGATGCAAGATTGTTGAGACTATTAGCTACATCAAGATGAGAACTACCTAATAATTCCTGTCTCGCTGCAAATAAACTTGGTTCTTGGCGATCGATCGTTACACGATAGGCTTTGATCCCCTCTGTGGCTAACTCCTGCTTATAGCGCTCAGTTAAAGAATTTCGCAAGCGATCGCGATCGCACACCGCCAACAACAAACTCAAATGCTGATTACTCGTCTCAATCGCAACGAGCAAATCTAGAAAAGTAACTTCATTATTGCTTTCATTATGTTCCATAATTCTTAAGTCAATGTTATCAGTATTTTTTTAGGTATTGCATGGCGATCGCCGCATTAACATAGCTAAAAATTTCGTCTAGTTCAGCGACCGCTTCTAGCTAAAGATTTTTTGTAGACGTAAAAGTATCAGCTTTTTTATCAAGAAGGGTTTGGAGGCGATCGCCTAGTTTATCGGTAAATGGAAAGAGAGTAAAATGGTTAATTTGCCTAATTCTCAAACTAAGCTGAAGAAGCTTCCAAGCATACGCAGTCAATCGTAGTAACTCACTCAGATCGACTTATTTGAAGTTCTGATTTGCGATCTTGAAGATACTGAAGCAAAAATGACATGGGCTGATTTAAATTTTGTATTGACAAAATCCTCTCAAAATGAGAGGATATCAGTAGCAACGACAAATAATCAAATTCAGGACGTATATGTATATGAAAAATAATATTAACAGGAAAATTTTATGCGAATTTATTCTAAGAAAACCCTTGATGAGTTTTCCAAAACACATACTGATGTAGTTACTGCCTTAAATAGCTGGCATCAAGTCGCAAAATCTGCATCATGGAAAAACATCCAAGATGTCAAAAAATCTTACTCATCTGCTGATGCGGCGGGACGTTTTACTATTGTCAATATCAAAGGTAATAAATATCGCTTAATCGTCAGTATTGATTATGAAAGACAAGTTATCTATATCAAATATGTCCTAACTCACTCTGAGTATGACTCAGATAGGTGGAAAAATGACACTTACTATTAATCGAAAAGCTTATGGGGATTTACTAGTAGAGATTCAACCTCAAGTAATTACAAATAATGTTGAGAATGAAATTGCTCTACGAAATATCGAAAGGCTACTAGCTATTCCCCAACCTACATCCGAAGAAGAAAGAATTTTGCAATTGCTTCTTACTTTGGTTGAGAAATATGAAAATGAGCATTATCCAATGAATGATGCTTCACCCTTGGATATTCTCTTGCATTTAATGGAGTCAAATAATTTAAAGCAAGCCGATTTAGTTAATGTGATTGGCTCAAGTGGTGTTGTTTCGGAAGTAGTCAACGGTAAAAGACAAATCAGTAAAAATCAAGCACAGACCCTTGGGAAATTTTTTAATGTTGATCCTAAATTGTTTTTATAGAAACGCGGGGCTAACGGCATCGAACACTTGCGATCGCCCCATTAACATAGCTAAAAATCTCATCTAGTTCAGCGATCGCTTCTAGCTCAAGATTTTTTGTAGACGTAAAAGTATCAGCTTTTTTTATCGAGAAGGGTTTGGAGGCGATCGCATTAACAAAATATCACTCTTGCTATAATTCTCAACAAGAGCATGTAATTCACAACCTTATAAAGGTCACTACACATGGCTACAGTTCAGTTTAAGTCAGAAGGCAGCGCAGAACTGGAACTACTGCAAAAAATCAATCAAGCTTTACCAGCAGAATTGCAGCAACAATACAATGATTTAAGCGCAAAGATGCGATCGCAAACTATCACTCCCGAAGAACATCAAGACTTTCTTAAGCTGATTGATATTGTTGAACAAGCTGATGGCGATCGCCTCCAACATCTTATCCAGTTATCGCAGTTACAGAATATTTCACTGTCTGAATTAATGGAACAATTACAAATTTATCCTCAATTAGTCCATTTTTAACGACTTCATAGCGATCGCCGCATTAATATAGCTAAAAATCTCGTCTAGTTCAGCGATCGATTCTAGCTCAAGGTTTTCTGTAGAGGTAAGTGTATGTGCTTTTTTCTTGTCGAGTAAAGTTTGGAGGCGATCGCATTAACAAAATATCACTCTTGCTATAATGCTCAACAAGAATATGTAATTCACAACCTTACGAAGGTCACTATGCATGGCTACAGTTCAGTTTAAAACAGAGGACAGTGCAGAACTAGAACTACTGCAAAAAATCAATCAAGCTTTACCAGCAGAATTGCAGCAACAATACAATGATTTAAGCGCAAAGATGCGATCGCAAACTATCACGCCCGAAGAACATCAAGACTTCAAGACTTACTCAATCTAATCGATATTGTTGAACAATCTGATTGCGATCGCCTTCAACATCTTATCCAGTTGTCGCATTTACGGAATATTTCACTAGCTGAATTGATGGAACAATTACAAATTTATCCTCAATCAGTCCATTTTTAGGGTTTTATGGCGATCGCCCCATTAACACAACTAAAAATTTCGTCTAGTTCAGCGATCGCTTCTAGCTCAAGATCTTCTGTGGCAGTAAGTGTATCTGCCTTTTTCTTGTCGAGAAGTATTTGAAGCCGATCGCAATATCTATTTACTAACTAACCATTCACATAATGAGGCAAGCTGCTCGTCATTGGTTAAATTGGCGCAGTTTGCAAGATCGCCATTTTCATATTGGGCAAATATTTCGATTGCCATAGCCGATTCAATAGCAGCCCCAATAAAGATTAATGGCAATTGACCGCTAAAAGAAGATCTCACACGTCTTAGCGCAGTATCTGCTGTTTTCCAATGCTCGTCTGCTCCAGCAGGATCAATTCCTCCCTTTAATTCACCAATTGCTAAATAGTTTTTGGAATCCCCTAAAATAGCTTTGAGTTCTTTCCCTTTTGTGGTTTCTGTAAATTTATTGAGCAAAACGATATCAATGTTTTTGCCTACTTGAGGAACATTAACATTGTAAATCAGCAACCTCTGCTCACCACTGGTTGGCTCCCACCTTATTGCCTTGATTGATTCCGCTATATCCAAATTATATTCTGCGGAATCGATAAAGCCGCTATTACTTGCAAAAGAGAAATTAATCCGACATATTTGTAGTTGAGATATCACAAAACGATTAAATTTTTCGTTGGCAATCGAACCAACTATATTTCGCATTTTGCCGCCAAGCGCATCACCTGAAGTCAAAAGATATCGATAAATAATTTCATCAATGTAGTCTTTCCCAGAAGGGATAAGGATCTGATCGATGAAATCTACTAAGAGCCTTTCTTTATCGATATCAGACAGATGAGCTTTAGCTTTGACTGATATGCCAGCAGATTCCAATAAGCTTTCTCTAATTTTAATGATAGAGAGAATATCATGAGGGTGGTTTGTATGAGCTTGTAAAGTCGCCTTTAGAGCTTTTGCTTTATCAATAAAAGGAACTGCTTCCTTATTCCTACGCAAGGCATATTCAAGAAATCCACTTCTTCTAGCTTCAGGTGTAGTAATCAGACTTGCAGCAGATGTTACATTCAAGTTATTCATCTACTACTCCTGAAAGAATTGTTGCATAATTGACTTTGCTACAACTTCAGCAAGAACAGGTGGAACTGCATTCCCAACTTGTCCAAATTGAGTCATTGTCACAACTCGCTTACTACTGTAAGAATCTAGTCTTGTACCTAAAAACTCCCAATCTATCGGAAATGTCTGCAAACAGGCTAATTCTCTAACTGTAAGCATCCTATTCTCAAATGGATGAATAAAGTCTCTATATCCACTTCTCGTTACCGCAGGCGACGGCTTATTGGGATCAAGTCTTCTATAAGTTGAGCCAAAAGATTGAGCAAAATCACTGAGTTTGCTACCGATCGCTACTGCTTGAATTTTGGCAATAGTTGAAGGGGCATGGGCTGTCTTTTGATGGTTTTTAATATCCATGATTAATGATCCTTTCCTTAATCGTTCCTGAAACACGAAGCGCTGTCTCTGAAGGTTCTTCTGCGGGAGGCAAGCTACCAATACCATCCCAGACTGTTGCCCATTTATTTTTAGTGGTTTTAAATAAATCCATTTGAGTTTCAGATGGTGAAGTATGTGTAGATATCGGAAACTCAAATTTCTTGCCTATACGATTTCCGACAATGATTATTCTTTCTCTAAATTGAGGTACACCATAATCAACAGCATTTAAAATTTCATAGGATAGTTCGTATTTATAAATTTTGTCGTCATAGAGGATTTCCCGTGAAGCCTCGCTTATTATAGCGTCTAGCGCTTTACCTTCTGACCAATTTGCCATACCTTTTACATTTTCCATAACAAAGGCTACTGGCAAAGCTTCTCGAACCACTCTAATATATTCCAATATTAATTTGCCTCTCGGATCATCCATTCCCATTCGCTTACCAGCGAGGCTAAAACTTTGGCATGGTGGTCCCCCTATTACTAAAGCTGCATCTAAAGGTTGCAGTTTGCCAGCTTGTAAAATTTCTGAGGTTGATATTTTAGTAATGTCACCTTCTATAACGTTAACATTGGGCATATTTCGCCGCAACGTTGCACAGCAGGATTGGTCTTGTTCGACAGCAACGGCAGTTTCAAACCCAGCTTTATGAAAGCCGATGTCCATACCACCTGCGCCTGAGAAAAGACTTATAATTCTTTTTTGCATTTACTTTACTTGAATTTCTTTGATTGAATTAAAGTCATAGAAGATTAAAGAATGCTGAGTCAATTTCGTAGCCTAAACTTTGAGTCATTTGTTGTAACTTGGCAGTGCTATCAATGCCGCGTGACTTGAGCCAGAGAGAAATTGTAAATACCTTCTGCATCACAAAAATCTCCAGTGCCTCAGGATTGTATTGCAACACATAGCCATCACCTTCGCGCTTAAACTCGTGGGGAACTAGCATTGCCGCATAGCGACTGAGTTCTAAACGCCAATCGAGGAGATAGCTAAACCAAGGATAGGTCGCATCGAGACGCACAAACCAGAGACGGACTTCCGAGATTTCCGACAATTCGCGAGGGTCGCCATCTTCCTTATCCCACACAAGTTCGATTTGAAAGGAGCGATCGCCTTCAGCAATATCATCCCAATTTGCCAACAGCTTCTCGATCGCAATTTTCGCAGGACTAATATCCAATGACTCAATACAAGCCTGACTCACATAAATTACAACAGCCATACTCACACTTTTTCCTTTTTAATTTTGCCTTTTTACTTCTTCGGTAAGTTTTCGCGAGGATCGAAGGATTGGATTGCTAGTAACTTTTCGTAGAGTTCGCGTTCTTGTTTACTAGGATTTTTGGGAACGACAATCTGGATTTCCACATATTGATCGCCAAAGGTTCGCGCATCTTTGGGAAAACCTTTGCCAGAGAGACGCAACTGCTGTCCAGACTTCACCGCAGGGGGAATCGTTAATTTTACTAGACCGCTTAGGGTTGGCACTTCCACTTGAATGCCGAGAACCGACTCGCTGGGTGAAATCGGCAATTGACAGCGAATATCGGAACCTTCGAGAGAGAAAAATGTATGGGGCTTGAGCGTAATTTTCAGATAGAGATCGCCGCCCGATGCGCCTTGGCCTTTGAGGCGGATTCTTTGACCTGACAGCACACCTGCGGGCATATTTACCTCAAGCGATCGCCCATCTTCCAGACGGATACGCTCGCGACCACCGACATAGGCGCGTTCGAGGGGTAACTCTAAGACTGCTTCAGAGTCACGGCGGGGACTGGGGCGCGGTGGGGCTTGGGTATTACTGCGATAGGATGATGAACCGCCACTTGTGTCTTGGGCGCGTTCGTTGGTACGGAATTTGCCTAATAATTGATCGACAAATTCTTGGAAGTCGTTGTATTGGCTAAAGTCCACATCGCCGTTGTAGCCTTGATCAAAGTCGGGTTTATATTGTTCGCGTGCCGATGGGGCGCGTCCGCCTTGACCTTGAAAGCCGCCTTGTTTCCAATATTGTCCAAAGCGATCGTACTGTTGGCGCTTGGTAACGTCCGACAGTACCTCATAGGCTTCACCAATATCTTTGAAGCGCTCCTCGGCGGCCTTATCTCCAGGATTGAGGTCGGGATGATATTTCCGCGCTAACCTGCGATAGGAGCGCTTGATTTCATCGGCCGTTGATGTTTTCGGCACACCGAGGATTTCATAATAATTGCGAAAATTTTGCATATTTCCCGAACTGCAAACATGGAGATTACTTAGCTTAGCTTATCGTTGCTTTTGCAAATACTTAAGTGCCTTTACAAAAGCTTAGATCCAACTACGCAACCACATTAGCACGGGCATATAACCAGAGGAGATCGGTAAACCGATATAAATTGGTAGCCAAAATACAAAAGCGATCGCTACGATTGCCCAAAGTCCTGTCCCCAACTTCCTAATATTTTCTAAGGTCGATCGCCACATCAGCGATACCAACAGGGCAAGGGCGGCAAAGGCATAAACCGAGGCGGGCATATAGTGATAGAGGAATATACAGCGTTTACTTAAGCTCCAAGGCAACCAATGGGCTAAAAAGCTGGCGCTGACATAAAAGGCAAGCCAAAATAAAGTCGCTCTTTCTTTCGGGGGGATTTCGTTTAATATTTTAGGTGGGAATCTGAACTTGGAGGCAATTACAAAAGCAAGGCAGATTAACAGGGCGATCGCACTGAGCCAATATAAAAATGGATTTCCCATCGCATGAACAAATTCCACCATACTATTGGGACGCATCTCAAAAAAATAAGCGATCGGGCGAATTAATAAAACCCAACTCCACCAAGGCGAACAGTAGGGATGAATTGGTTCAGTTTTGCCAACGCCTAAATTTTGATGAAAGCCAAGAATCTGTCGATGCAATTCCCAAATATCGCGTTCGGGATTAATCATTAAATGAGGAATCCAGTCTATGAAATAGAAGGCGATCGGTAAAATGATTAAACCGATCATAATCTGGGCTGCATTTAAAGTTTGACGATAACGCGACCATGCATAACCCACGATCGCGACTAGTCCAATCACATAAGCCAATCCCGTCCACTTCACGCTCATCGATGCACCGAGCATTAAGCCTGTAACGATCAGCCAAAACCATCTCTGTCGCGATCGCTTCAGGGCAAAGACCATACATAACTGGCTGAGCATCCCGAAAAGCAAAATATAGATATTAATTAAGCCAAAGCGCGACTCCACTAATAGCAAACCATCCATTGCCACAAACCAACCCGTCAGCCAAGCCCAACCACGGCGATCACTCAGTTGCCAAATAAATTCATAGGTAACTAATGGCAATAGAGAACCCGCAAGGGCGGTCATGAACCGATAGCCAAAGGGCGCATAACCAAAGATCTGCACGCCTAGCGCGATGATATATTTCGCTAATGGTGGATGAGCATCAAAAAAAGGTTCGTTATTAAGGTAATTTTGAGCAAACTTCGGATAATAAACTTCATCAAAAACGATATCCGCCGTACCGTCTAGATTCCAAAATCTTAGCCCAAAGGATACTAAGGCGATCGCCATGACTCCATAAACAGGATGCTCCGATAGCCAAATCAAGCGATCGGTTAACCGATTAAACAATCGAGCGAGGGGATTAATAATTTGGCGATCGCTCAAATTGCTCATTTAAAAGAGGGTGTCGATTTTCATCGCTGATTAGCTTAACACGGATGAATTAACCTCCAAAATTGCACTCTCATATTTTGCCATCTAGCGATCGCTGTTAACTGGCGGCTAATGATAAAGGTTGAATTGCCGATAAGTCAGTGTTTTCTGCTAATTGGGCGTGATATAAATCCCAAGATTGTTGTAGGTTCATCCAGAAGTCTGGTGATGTGGAGAAGAATTTTCCTAAGCGTAGGGCTGTGCTGGGGGTGATGCCGCGCCGACAGTTGACGATTTCGTTGATCCTTTGGTAGGGGACGTGGATCGCGTCGGCTAGTTGTCGCTGGGTTAGGCTATATGGGGATAGAAATTCTTCGAGGAGCATTTCCCCAGGATGGGTCGGTGGACGATGGGTGGGAATGTAAGGCATATTTTTTCTAACTTCCTTAAGAATGCTGGAGAGTAATCTGAAGGTGACACAGGAATGTGCGCCTCCTATGAATAAGCAATCAGGTTAGATAAATTGTAAAATTATTTTACTGCGATCAAAACTTGTGCTGTTTTCGATTATATTCACCTCAAGCCAAGTGTAAAAAATCAATGAGTAAGCAGTTTCCTAAGCTTCAAGCAAAATTAAACGAAATCCAAACTAGACTAAATGAAGTTCTCAGAGATGAGTTTATTGATATTAATACAGATCCAATAGAAGACGTTGAACTCAAAATTAGTGTAAGGAATTTCATCCCTCAGGCTGTAACTACTAAACTTGCTTCTCTTTTGAGAAAATCTCTTAAAGAGACTTTAGGACCAACTGCAAAAGTTACTCTAAAAGATGTAGCCTCTGCACAAGTTTTGTTGAAGTTGGAAAGGGATTATGACTTAGCTATTAAGGTTTTGACTAAGGCGGTGGAAAGACAAATTCAACCTCAAGAGTCTAGAGATTCTGTTAAAGAAGCTAAAGAGTCTAAAAAGTTGGCTATAAGAGCATTATCAGAATGTGCATTTGAAATCACCAAGTTTAATAGAGATAGTATTTCTGAAAATTTCCGAAGTGAATTTAACTTTGCTGATGGTGGAAAAACTAACATTCCTACTGTAGATGGAAATAAAGATTGTGATGTAGATGATGATGCAGGTATAGCATATTGTGATGACTTTATCTATACAAAAAATGCAGGAGATGAGTTGTGGAGAAGAATATCTTAAACTCATTTGTTACATTTATCAATTGCTTCGAGATTCCCAATAATTTTTGTGGAAATTTTCGATCCGCAAATGCTTTTTGTCGTTTTAATTTGTTCTATAGAAAGCCCTTGACTATCTGTTAAGTCTGCATTTGTTAAGTCTGCACCCTGTAGATTTGCTCCTGTGAGATTTGCTCCTGTGAGATTTGCTCCTGTGAGATTTGCTCCTGTGAGATTTGTAGATATAAGTTTGGAATTTTGAAGTTTTGCGCTCTGAAGTCGAGCAAAACTTAAGTTCGCTCCTCTCAAATAGATACCCCTTAAATCTCCATCTACTAATCCTATATATCGAAGATCTGCTCCTACTAGAAACGTTTTTTGAAGAATTGCACGATTAAGATTAGCATTTCGCAGATTTGAGCGAGAAAGATCTAACCCTGACAAATTAATATTTGGCAAACTTTCACCACAAATTTGTATTCCAACTACATCTTTATTTCCTGTCATCCAAAGGTATTCAAGTGCTTTTCTAGCATTACCATTTGTATTTGTTTGCTTATTTGATTCTAAGTCACAGTTTTGAGATCTTAGAACTTTAAAAGCTTGGTCAACCTGTATGTTATGAACAATAGAAATGGTTCCTATGATTGGGACAAAGATAATACTTCCAATTCTCAACTGATCGCTATTTTGCTTTTTCTCACTAGCTTTGACAAAATTTAGGACAAAATTTTTCAGTGTTAGATTGCCGCTTTTCTGTTGAGACTGGATAAGACTTTTAGCATCTTTCAGTAACTGATCTCGAAGCAAATATGCTTTTAATTGCCCAGATCGCTGCCAATCTTCAGCACGCTCTTCTAACTTGCGTTGCTTTGCTTCAACGTCACGATCCTCATCTAACCAGCCGCGCAACAACCGCCAACCACGGATTAACGCCTCATGCGCCACATCCACGATCGCATCACCACTCACCTTTCCCTTTTCGCGATCATCAGTCACCACCAACTTCTCATCCGCCAACTTCCGCACCACCCGCTCGATCGCCTCCAGCGACAAATTAGCCGTCACCAAATTCGACATCACCACACGGCGGCGCGTATCTTCTGTACCCTCACCCAACTGCGTCAGCGACAAAAAGATATGCTTCACCGCCCTCTTGTCCAACTCATCCGTAAACTGAGCATAGACCGCATTTGCCCTCTTCTCTAATGCCCCCGTAATCCCTCCCAACTCCTGCTTATAGGCTTGCAAAGTCAAGCGATTTCCATCCCGCAACTGCCACAATTCCGAGAGCGCAAACTGCATCAAAGGCAAATTCGCAGGCGCACCCGCCACATCCCGCACAATCTCCTCGATCAAAATTGGCTCCACCTCACAACCAACAATCTCCGCAGGTTTCGCGATCGCCTCTCGCAACTCATCATCATTCATGGGAGTCACCGCCACCAAATGCGCTGCAATCCGTTTCGATAGTCCCCCATATTCCCGTTCCACACATTTCCCAAAGAAATCCGCACGCATAGCGATCGCCAAACAAAATCTATCCGCCGCAATTCCTAGCGCCCCAATCAAACAAGCAAAAAACTGTTCCCTTTCCTCCAGATTTTGACAGAGCGTAAAGGACTCCTCAAACTGATCGATTACCAAAACCATGCGGGTTGCTTTTGCCGTTGCTTCCACCAAACGCCGCAAACCATCTTTGCCCTCAGCAAGTAGCTTTTCGGCTGTTGCCAACTGTACAGCGCGATCTATATTCCCTAACTTTTGATCGACAAACTCATTAGCCAAACGTTTGAGCGGATGCTCAGTCGGTAACATCACCCGCAATTCCCAGCGATCGCTGCCCGATAGTCGCTCCTGTCGCAATTGGTTCAGCAATCCCGCCCGTAATACCGATGATTTGCCACTGCCCGAAGCCCCTAGTAGAGCTAGAAAATTGCTTTGCTGTAGGCGATCAAGTAGTAAATCAGTGAGCGCTGTCCGTCCAAAAAAGAATCGCGCATCGTCATCTTTAAAATAGGCAAGCCCCTTATAAGGAGTGTTGAGAACGGGAAAATATTCCAAAACAGTCGCGATCGGAATCCCACCGCCACCCAAAGGCAAACTGCGATCTTCTGTATATTTCACAACCCCGCAAACCTTACCCGTAGCAGGATTGAGTAACGGCGCACCACTTAACCCAGAACGCACCCTGCCATCACTAAACTTAATCTTCGGCGGCTCATCACCATTCAGCCCATCGCATCGCAACACCACACCCGCACCATTCGGGTCAATATCAGGATAGCCATAGGCAAAAAGATCGTCAAAAGCAGCGATCGCCCCATCCAACTCTACACAGGCTAAAGTCTCCACCGTCTCGAATTGCAATTCAAATTTCAATAAAGCCAGATCGACAGGATCGGGAAAAGACTGCAAAACCTTCGCCACTGCAAAATCCTCTTGGTTTTGCCATCTCACCTTAATCGGGCGATCGCCAGCATTTTTAACCACATGATGACAAGTCAAAATCAGCCCCGCCGCCACAAAGAAACCCGTCCCGTGAGTATTATCAATACTTAGCTTCACCGTACAAGTCTTGAGATTATCTGGACTGAGACTAGCCAATGGTCTTCACCGCTCCTGCTTCCTTTGTCCATTCTAGAGAAATTTCGAGATTTGCCTTACCCGTGCCTTTGACCAACACGGCTGTTAATTGACCAGCCTCAACCGCTAATTCCATGCCAAATTTCACAGTCGCCTTAGACGGTTTTGCGCGATTAATTGGCTCAGCGATCGCTTGGACAATTCCGCCGAGCGCATCAGTTACCGTTTTAAACTTACTGGCTTCATTTGCGACATCTTCACGCCCAGTTTGCGTTACCTCAACCAGAATGATCGTGCCATCTTCAAGCTTGACGGGAATATTTTGAGTGCGATCTCTATCATTTGCCATAATTTACTGCTCTCGATTACTAAAGCGCTAGATTTTGATTTTATCCATTGTTACGCAACCAAGTATTTAAATCCGCAAGAGTTTGTAAATCAAAAATAACTTCAGCAAGGTTTTCTAACTGCGTCACCGATAATTTCGTAATCCGATTTTTCGTTCTAGGGCTTAATTTCCCAAATTTGCGGGTTAGCATCCTTACCAACATCGCAACTTGTCTCTGCAAACCTCTTTGCTCACCCAACTGTAAGCCCTCTTGCTTACCTAACTGCAAACCCTCTTGCTTGCCCAATTGCAGACCTTCCTGCTTCGCGTCTTGATAAACACGAGTGTTTTTTAAATCGTTGAATGTAAACATAGCTTCGATCTCCTGACGACTTAGCTTTGGGAATTTGTAGACAAGTACAGTCTCTATAAATTTTACTACTTGGTCTTGTAAATCTGGGTCTAGCTCTTGCTGGACTTTGTCGTTGATTTGTCTTGCAAGTTCGGGAGCTTGATTTTGTGGGGCTAATATTAGTTGAATTATGGCAATAGTCAGGGAATTCGTCTCTTGATTTAACCAATCTTCCAGATACACACGGATAATCCGATTAGAGTTGATCATCTCCTGCACATGATCGACAATTTCTGGCTCACAATTGCGCTTGGCAAAAATGGCTACGGCTTGCCATTTGTTGATTGGGCGATATTGGTTAAGATACAGAAATATTTCTGACAAATACTCCCAATAAAAGTCATTTTTCGGCTGAAATTGGACTTCGATGAAAAAGATTGGTTTGTCATCGGTTGTGGGTATAAAGATGCCATCAAACCGAAACGCTTTCTCTTTGATTTCAGCCGTGGTGAATTGATAGCCTTCTGCATCTGCGATCGGGCGATCAATTAGCTCAAAGAGGAGCGTATGGAAGGATTGGAATAGTTGATAAAATAGGGTGTCGGTTTTCAAATTATCTTTTCTCTGACCCAGCGATCGCTTAATGTTAATTCAAATTGGGATAACCGATCGCTTGATTGCGCCCCTTTCCCTTGGCTAAATATAGGGATTGATCGGCATGGGAAATGAGGACTTCTGGACTGAGATCTAGTGTAGGAATTAAGCTTACAAATCCCATACTCAGCGTGACGTAATCGCTGACATCAGAATTTTCGTGAATAATTGCGAGACTGGCGATCGCTTCTTGAATTGCCCGTGCAACCTTGAGCGCTCCTTTCGTATCAGTATTACTCAAAATCACCACAAACTCCTCACCACCATAACGCGCCACTAAATCGGTTGGACGTTGGGGAACTTGAGCGATCGCCTGTGCAACTCGCACTAAACAATCATCTCCACCTTGATGTCCATAGCGATCGTTGTAGCGTTTGAAGTAGTCGATGTCGATCATAATTAGTGCCAGAGAATTTTGGTCGCGTTGATGGCGTTGCCACTCTGAGGACAAATAATCATCAAATCGGCGGCGGTTAGCAATTTGAGTTAATCCATCTAAATTAGCCATTAATTCTAACTTGCGATTTGCTTCCTGCAAAATCAGTTCGGTTTGAACGCGCTTAGCAATTTCATCTTGCAATCTCTTTTTCTGTCTCTGAATCGTGAGGTGGGTTTCTAAACGAGCGACAACTTCTTCAATTTGAAATGGTTTCGTAATATAGTCTACTCCCCCAACTTGAAAGGCTTTTAATTTATCAAAGGTTTCATCTAAAGCACTAATGAAAATAATTGGAATATCACAAAGTTCAGGTTCGTTTTTAAAAGCTTGACAAACTTGATAGCCATTCATTTCAGGCATTTGGATATCAAGCAAGATAATATCAGGTAGTTTCAATTTTATGCTTTTTAGCGCTCTACTTCCACTAATAGCACAACGGGGAGTATATCCGAGATTGGTAAGTAATTCGGTCAATAATCTTAAATTTTCTGGTAGATCGTCAATTAATAGAATATTGCCCTTTGTTTCTGGCAGGGGATTAGGAGTCACAGAATCGGAGTTAATTAGTTCATTCATGACGAATTCTCTAGGATAATAGCTCTACCATTTCATCAAATTGAAATTGATGAGCATATTTTTCTAGGGTTTTTACAATTGCTGACTCTTGATTGGGAATTTCTCGAATTAGTTGGGTAACACGATTACTGTCGCCTTCTAGGGCAACTTCGCATATTTGCGATCGCCACTCGTCGGACATCACCGACAAATCTAATGGTGGCACTGAATCCGACAAATCTATTTGGTCATTGACAGAATCTGAGTATACATATTTGACACCGAGATGTTTTGTTAAGGTCGCAAAAATTGTCTGTTCCTTAAAGGGTTTACGCATAAAATCATCACAACCTGCCGATAGAATGATCGCTCTTTCTTGCTCTAAGACGCTAGCAGTTAGAGCGATGATGGCGGTAGCATTGCCTTGGGTAGTGGATTTGATATACTTGGTTGCCTCATAGCCATCCATTACAGGCATTCGCATATCCATCCAAATCAAATGGGGTTGCCATACTTCCCACATGACGATCGCTTCTTGTCCATTGCTTGCTTCTCTTACCTCAAAGCCTAATGGGGCTAGCAGTCTCACCAATAATTGACGGTTAATTGGTTTATCATCGACCACTAAGATTTTGTAGTCTGGTTGATTGGGGACAAGAGCAAGGACTTGGCGCTTGTCAAAGGTTTCCCCGATTATTTCATTACCTAACTGGGGCTGAATTGAGAAATTAAAAGTAGTTCCTTTACCGAGTTCACTCGTAACTGTAATATCACCACCCATTAACTGCACAAACTGGCGACTTATCGCTAAGCCCAAGCCCGTTCCTTCTTGAGACTCTCGACCAGATTCTGTTTGAGTAAAGGCTTCAAACAGTTTATCTAACTCCTCAGGTGCGATGCCAACCCCTGTATCGCTAACTTGAAAATTCAAGGTATAGCTTTGAGGTTCGGTATTTTCAGAGGAACTTATGCTCAAAACCACTTCCCCTTGTTGTGTAAACTTGATGGCATTGCCTAACAGGTTTAGTAAAACTTGACGCAACTTCACGCCATCGGTGTGAATGTAACGCGGTGAATTATCGCCCCGATCGAAAATCAATTCCAAACCAGCGTTCTCCGCTCTTAAATGGAGCATATCTTCTAAATCGTCAAGTAATTGATACAAGTCAATATCTTTAGGATTGAGCGTCGTTTTGCCAGCTTCAATTTTAGAAAAGTCAAGAACGTTATTAATCAATGTCAATAAATATTCACCACTACGATGAATAATATTCATATTTTCATATTGTTCGGGTGATAGGTTTTTCGAGCGTAGCATTACCTGAGCAAAGCCAATAATTGCATTGAGAGGCGATCGCAATTCATGGCTCATATTCGCAATAAAAGCACTTTTCGCCTTATTCGCAACTTCTGCTTTTTCTTTAGCAACTGCTAATTCGGAAGTGCGATCTCGCACGCGATTTTCCAATGTTTCAAAAGAAGTTTGTAACTGACTTGCCATGTAATTAAATGAATTTGCCAGCGATTCTAATTCCGCACATCCATCTACTTCCACAAATTGCTCCATTTCCCCATTAGCGATCGCCTTAGCTGACTTGTTAAGATCCCGAACAAACCGAGACATCAGCCGAGCAATGAAGAAACTAGTACTGAGCGCCAAACACAGAGCCGCGATCGACAATAAAATCGTATCGCGAGTATTGATATTAATCTGCTCCATAAAGTCAGATTCAGGTATGACTACAGCAGTCAGCCAGTTCAGCCCATATTCATCCTTGACTGGTGAGACTGTAAGAAAATATTTTTCGCCATTAAGTTGAAAATCTAACCGTGTAGTTTGCTGAATCTTTGCTAAATTACCAAGTTGCGATCGCATTGACTGCATACTTTGAACTAGGATAGGGTTGTTACTATCCATCGTCGTAATTCGATTTTTGTTAATGGCTAAGGGTTGATTGGCTAGGGAAGTTGCCACTAACTCCCCTGATGGCTCAAGCACAAATACCAAGCCTGATTTCCCAACTTTTAGGGTCTGCAAAAATTCACGAATTGGCTCTATAGTTTGATTGGCTAAATGCGGCTCTTGTAGATAACCTTGCACGCGATCCTTAACCCTAAAACTTATTTCCTGTTGGAGTTGTCCTGAGATATCGTTAACAGCCTTCTGAGCATTGCGAAAGGACAAATAGCCAACTGTTCCCATTGCTCCCATAAGCAGCACTGCAAAGGGGGCAATTAAGAATAATCTCATCGAGATCAGGGGGTGTTTTTGGGCTTTTAGGGGGTGAGATTTATCCATAAAGTGTCTGATTATCCTTTCAAAGTAGATTTTACCTTTTTCAGAAATTATCTCATAATCTTAAAATTAAAATTCGTGCGTCATGACACAAACTGCCTCACCGTCTCTATAAATTTTACTATTTATCTTTTCTCTGATTCAGCGATCGCTTACTTAGTGTTAATTCAAATTGGGATAACCGATCGCCTGATTGCGTCCCTTTTGCTTGGCTACATATAGGGATTGATCGGCGTGGGAAATCAGGACTTCTGGACTAAGAGCTAATGTGGGAATTAGGCTAGCAACTCCCATACTGAGAGTGACGAAATTACTAACATCAGAATTTTCGTGGATGATTTCGAGATTAGCGATCGCCTCTTGAATTGTCTGTGCAACCTTGAGCGCTCCTTTCGTATCAGTATTACTCAAAATCACCACAAACTCCTCACCACCATAACGCGCCACCAAATCGGTGGGACGTTGGGGAACTTGAGCGATCGCCTGTGCAACCCGAATTAAACAATCATCACCACCTTGATGTCCGTAGCCATCGTTGTAGCGCTTGAAATAATCGATATCAATCAGAATTAGCGCTAGAGGATGTTGTTCACGTTGATGACGTTGCCATTCTAAGGACAGATAATCATCAAAGCGGCGACGGTTGGCAATCTGGGTTAAACCATCCAAATTAGCAAGTAATTCCAATTTACGGTTTGCTTCTTGTAATGCGAGTTCTATTTGTTTGCGTGGAGTAATATCTCGCACGGTAACTGCAAAGCCATCGCCTAATTTGACAGCAACATAGTGATACCAGTTAGAATTTTCTAAGGGATAATAAAAATCTTCATCCAATGGTTCGCCAGATTCAACTACCTCCACAAAGCGAGCAAATAGATTAGGATCAATATTTTCAAGGAACCTGCGAAAAATCAATTTGCCAATCAAATCCTCACGGTGACGACCCAATATTTTGGAGATAATGGGATTAACGACCAAACAACGAAAGTCCTCGATCGCTCCTGTAATCGGATCTCGAACTGCTTGCATCGCGGCAATTCCATCTAAGGCACTATTTAAAATACTAGAAAGTAGCGATCGCGATTGATAGAGAACTTCCTCAATTTCCTTACGACTTGCAATTTCATCCTGTAAACTACGCTGTTGTTTTTGAATGGTTAGTTGAGCTTCTAACCGAGCGAGGACTTCTTTAACTTGAAAGGGCTTAGTAATGTAATCTACGCCACCAACTTCAAATCCCTTTAATTTATCGACTGTATCACCCAAGGCGCTAATAAAAATGATGGGAATATCGCACAGATCGGGATCAGCTTTAAAGGCTTGACAAACTTGGTGTCCATTCATCTCTGGCATCAGGACATCCAAAAACATTACGTCTGGACGCTTTGCCTTAGCAGTCTTGATGGCTCTAGCACCACTAGTAACACTACGAGCAGTATAGCCATATTTAGAGAGCAATTCGCTCAGTAATTTTAGATTTTCAGGTAGATCATCCACCAATAGGATATTGCCTTTTGATTCAGGCTGAGAATTTGAATTTGCCAAAGATTCGTTAATTAAGTTATACATATTGATGTTGATTGATTGAGATTCAGTAATTAATAGGACTTACGCAAAAGAACTTGAAACCATTATTCTAACGTAGGACAATTCATGAATTGCCAATACCTTTGGTTATTTTGCTAGTTCTATAATTTCGTCAAAGTCAAATTGACGAGCAAGGTTTTCCAAATAATTCGCTGTGTGGGATTCTGTGGGAGGAATCTTTTGCAGTAATTCCATAATGTAATTACCATCAGCCTCGACTGCGGCTACATACAATTGCGATCGCCATTCTTCTCCCATGATTGCTAAATTTATTGATGTTGAATTTGTTTCGAGACAATGATCAGTATTTACCTCCAAATCTTCATAAATAAATTGTACGCCTAAATGCTTATTCAAAGCATCGAAGATGATCTGCTCTTTAAATGGTTTTCGCAAAAAATCATCGCAACCTGCGGACAGTACGATCGCTTTTTCTTCTTCTAAGACGCTGGCGGTTAAAGCGATTATCGCCGTTGCATTGCCCTTGGTGGTTGATTTAATATATTTGGTTGCTTCATAGCCATCCATTACAGGCATTCGCATATCCATAAATATTAAATGAGGTTCCCACTCATCCCAAACAGCGATTGCTTCCTGTCCATTGGCAGCTTCTTTTAAGTCGAAACCTAGAGGACTGAGTAGTTTTACTAATAATTGTCGATTAATCGGTTTATCATCAACGATCAAGATCTTATAGGTAGACTGATTGGGTGCAAGAGCAATGACATGGCGCTTATGGAGTTCATATTCTGGATTATTGGCGATCGCATTGTTGATGCTTTGGGCTTGGATGTCAAAATAGAAGGTTGTCCCTCTACCAATCTCACTCTCTACGGAGATATTTCCACCCATTAACTGAACAAATTGCCGACAGATAGCTAAACCTAATCCTGTGCCTTCTTGCATTTCGCGTCCAGCCTGCGCTTGCACGAACGCCTCAAAAATATTGACTAATTCCTCTTCCGCTATGCCTAGCCCTGTATCACTAATGCTCACATAGAGATTTAATTCATCCCTGCCAGATTCCTGCTCCTCATGAAATATTTTTAGAATCACGCTTCCTTTTTCCGTAAACTTAATGGCATTGCTCAGGAGATTTATGAGAACTTGTCGCAATTTTAATTCGTCGGTGTAAATATAGCGTGGAAGCGATCGCTGTCTTTCAAAAACCAATTCTAATCCTGACGAAGCTGCTTTTAGATGCAGCATATCTTCCAGATCGTCTAGTAACCGATAAAGATCGAAGTTGTGAGGATTTAGCGTCGCTTTTCCCGCTTCAATTTTTGATAAATCGAGAATGTTATTGATCAGAGTTAAGAGAAACTCACCGCTCCGATAGATGATACCCACATTTTCATACTGCTCTGATGAGAGTCCTTTAGCGCGTAACATCAATTGTGAGAAACCAATTACAGCATTCAAAGGTGATCGCAACTCATGGCTCATATTGGCGATAAACGTACTTTTGGCTTGATTAGCAACTTCCGCTTTCTCCTTGGCAATTACTAACTCAGATGTACGCTGCTGTACGCGATTCTCTAGGTTTATAAATGAGTTCTGTAACTGTTCCGCCATGTTATTAAAAGAGTCCGCAAGCTGAGCAATTTCATCATTAGCGGTGGATCTTACCCTTACGTCAAAATTACCTGTGGTAAATTGGGAGACAATTTTGGTCAGATGGATAATTGGTTTAGTGAGGAGTTGCGCGATCGCTAAGGCGACCATAGTTACGATGATGGCGATTGTCGCAAATAGGAATGTTGCATCACGAATTTGTCTCTCTAAAGGCGCAAGGGCAATCGCAATAGGACGGGCAAACAGGACTGACCAAGGCTTATACTGCAAACTAGCGATCGCTACCAGATCATTTTGATTGTCAGAACTTAGATCCGCTACTAAGTAGGATTTTTTACCATCTAATGCTTGTTTGAGTTTCGGTTGATTAATGGCTAATTCCGCCGATGGAGATTTTGGTAAGCGTCCTGCATTTTGTAATTCTGTCACTACGCGATCGGGCAGAGGTACGATTGATTTAAATAGTAATTTTGGATCGCTGCTGTGAGCAAGATGAATATAGTTCTCATCTAAGAGGATGGCAAAGGATTTTTCCCCCGCTTGTTCTGTTTGCCTTGTCACTAATTGTTGGACGACAGCAGCATTATAAGTAATTCGCAATATTCCCAAAATCTGACCCCGCGCATTGCGAACGGGACTACTAAACACCAAAATTACCAAGTCTGGAATAGTCGGCGATCGCTGCATACTAGAAACAAAAGCTAACTGCGATCGTAAGGGTTCCTGAAAATAATCTTGAGATGATTCATCTTTACCAATATCAGGAGTGTTTGTATCTAATACATTCTTTCCGTTGAGGTCAAGTAAGGCATAGGATAGAACATTAAGCATATCCTTCCGACTCAGCCGAATCAACGTTTCCATCGCCAATCTTAATTCAGGACTATTCGCTCGCTCGATTTCTGGCAAACTTAGATAAGTGGATAACCCAGGCAAAATAGCCTCCACGCGCACCGCATTGAGATTGCCATCAATAAAAGCATCAACCCGATTAGCAGTAGCATTCGCCGCCGCCGATAGAGATTGTCTAGCATTTGCAGTTAAGGTGTTTTCCGTAGACTGTTTATTGATTGCTCCCAATAACAACATAGGAATCAGTGCCACAATTAAAAAAGCAAGAATTAATTTCTGACGGATACTACTAAATCGTATATTCTTCATAGTTTGGATTTCATGATTTAGATTGTACGAGCTACTTAGAGCAGTTCAAGAATCAATTTAAAAAAGAGGGATTAAACAGAGATTTGAGATCGGGGAGCCTCGTCACATTACCAGACCGAACGAAAAAGTCAGTATAGATTTTGGCAATATCATAGATAGAATTGATACTATCGGGGCGAAAAAATTGCTGGTTTTCTTGGAGATTAGTCAGATTTACACCATCTAAAGAAATTGTATCAATAGGAATCTTGAGAGTTTTAGTAATAATTTCATTGCCAGCTTCAAGATTCTGTTCCCAAAAATTTATGGCTTGCAACCAGCCGCGCACAAAAGCCCGCACGTCTTGAGGGCGATCGCGAATGGTCTCATTACGAAAGGCAACCAAATCTAAAATTAATCCTGGGGTTTGCTTACTCGTAAATAGGGAATACGCCCCTTGCTTGATCGCTTCCGACAGAAAAGGTTCCCAAGTATGTCCTGCTTGAATGTCATTGTTTTTCAGTCTTTGCGGGATTTCCAACGCATCAAATTTGACTAAATTCACATCATCGGTAGTTAAGCTAGAGATTCTCAACATTTCCGTAACAAATACTTCACTAAATCCACCGAGATTTGCGCCAATTTTTTTGCCGCGCAAATCCTCAACGGTCTTAATTTCAGGTTGAGCAACGACCACATCGGCTCCATTCGTCTCATCCACAACTAATACGCTTTGCATATTGGGATTATTCGCGCTCAAAATAATAAAATCACCCAAAGTCAAGCCGATCCCGTCATATTTCCCTGCACTGAAATCTGCTTGCTGTAACTGTGCAAAATCCACATAACTCAGTTCCACATCCACACCCTGTGCTTTAAAAAAGCCCTTTTCTTGAGCAATAACGGCGGGGCGATAGCCGACAAAGGTGATACAGGCTACTTTCAAAGGCGATCGCTTAATCACTGACTGGGGAGAAATTTGGCAGCCCCATAATAAACAGACTAGAAAGCAAGAAATTGTCGAAATAGCAAATAGAGATCGGACATTAATCATATTTTAATAAAGATTAAATTAAAATAGGTGTCAGGGTGGCGTAGGTTAAAACTTTTAATATGAGCTTACACTGTGGGATAGCCGATCGCTTGATTCCGTCTCTGATTCTTTGCTGTTTTTGATGCTTAACCTATGATTGTTTTGATCAGCCAATAATCTTTGAACTCTTGAGAAAGAAGATGTAGGGCGGTTTTTAAATCTACATCCAAGTCTTTGTTTTTAATATCTACAATCAGATCATAGATTAACTCAAAATTTAAGCGATCGCCTTTATCCATAATCAGAAAATCACCATTTGGGGTATAGCGAAGTTTCTCAATTGATTCTTTACCGACTTTACCTGTAATTTCGGGTTCTCTAGTATCTCGTAATAGATAAAACTTGGTACGCGGATAGCTAATCACTAGCTCATTAAAATTTTTGATGCGTGTAGTAAATGCGCCGCCGCCAATATGGAGAAAGCCAATGACATATTCCTGATTTTTAATTTTGAATTGAAAGTGTTCAGGCAAAACCCTCTTTCCCAGACGCATTTGATCGATCGCAATATGCTGCAACAACTGGAATGAGTCTAAAATCTGTGAAAGTTTACCCAAATCGTCAGCATCAAAAATAATATGGGGGCGATCATAATCCTTCGCTAATTCGTCTTGTTTGCGTTGAATATATTCCCTAATCTCATAGTGTTGTGGGATTTCAGGTTGAGATGATGGTTTATTAATTAGTTGAGAAATATTTTCGGTTTGGTTGTTGTTCTGCAACGGCTGAACTAGGGGCTGAGTTGATGAAATATTACTGAGGGTTTGTTGGATTTGGGCGATCGCCTGTTTTAATTGCGCTATTTCCTGTTCCACATAATTCCATCTAGACCCGTTAAGATCGGGGGCATTGAGATTTGCAAGCGTGGGCGAGGTGGATGGCGTTGGCAAAGGAATATCATTAGCTTTGTAACGATAGTAATCAGCAGCCCGATTGAGAACCGCCCGAATCGATTTCTGACTGAGGATATCTTCTCGTTCCTTTGCATCAAAAATTTCCTCAAAATCAAGGGTTGTATTTTGGAGCTTAGCTTGGAGAATATCGCTGAGAGTACTAGCGTTGGGGCGCGGTAAATGTACTTGATCGGGAAAGCGATCGATCACGGCACTATCAAAAACCGTTTGAAATTGTTGCCAGCGATCGGGGAAAAGATTGAGAATGACTAAACTATTGGGAACGACAGTCAAGATTTCTTTAACTGCATTCCCAAAATTAGTTAAAATTTCTGGTTTGTCGCTTAGTCCTTCTAATTGGTCAAACACAATAATTAAAGGCTCATCTAAGGTCGATAGTCTCCCAAAAACAGCGATCGCTTCAAGGGCAAATTCTTCGCGACTAATTTCCTCATCCCAATTTTCCAAATTAACTTTTTGAGCCTCTTCTTCGGCAATCTCCAGACCTCCTAACCACCGTCTAACAATGCTTTTGAGATTAGGATCAACGTAACTGCAAAATTTAAGAATACCCTTAAGAATATTTCCTGAATGTCCTGCGGCATTATATTTTTTCTCCCACCAACGCACAATATTCAATTCTATAGACTTCCACTGTGGCGAACCCGCACGAAATTTGTAAAGTCTGAGAGGATCTTCGTGGAGAATAGCTAATGTTTTTCGCCCCCTTTCCGTGGATATAAATTCTTGACTTTGACCAAGAATATTAACGAAACTATTTGCTACTAAAAGCTCTAATTGGGTATGGTCAGTTTCGGGAATTTTTTCGGCAAAAGACTCCAAAATACGGGCATAGGTATGATAAATCACCGTACTGGCATTATTAGGTTGACGAATGAATAGCAATCGGTTGGTTTTGAGTAAATCCGTTGCCAACCGCATCATCAAGTGAGTTTTCCCCGATCCCGCTTCACCAATTACCACCGCCCCGCGACTTTGTTGATTTTCGTCCCGCTTAATATCGACTAGAATTGACTTCAACCGTTCATACTCACCATGATAAAGCGCCTGTAAATCAATATGATGCTGAAAAGGATTATCAACGCGGCTGCTGGTGAAGGGATTGGGAATAGTTTGCAGGCGATCTTTGAGCATATTCATCGCTGATTGTGATTGAAGTATGAGATATAGCTGATAGGTGAAAATAGCATCATAGCGCGATGCATGGGCAAATCTAGAGTTAAATAGCTTGTTATCGACTAACAGCCGAAAATATCTACTCAAGTGGGCGAGGGAATAGTTTGGTAATTTTGGAAATAGACGCTGCGATCGCTCAACAGTACAGACAAAGGTTAACTCTCTCCATGTTATCCCTGCTTGCCGACAGCTATTTTTTAGGATTTGGCGATCATGTTCGGCAAAATGACAAACGATGATCTTGGGTTGCGGAGTACAGGCGATCGCGAAAAAATCCTGTAATATTTGTGCTAAAGGCTTACTATGCAGTTTGGGATTGCTGTCTGGGGTTTGTGTATAGGCTTCATAAATTAGTTGTCCTTGATCATCAATAATGGCAATTTCACTGAGAATATGGCTACCTTCTGTATCAACAACAATAAAATTGGAGGAAGAGAAGGTAGACGGAGATAAAGTTGACTCAGAATGCAAATTCATATCCACAAGTGATCGCTTAAAACCCTATAAATCATTTCGGATTGTTATATATTATAGAAAATTAGAAGAAATAATTACAAACTAAAGTTCGCTCTAAAGTTTGTTTATAAATAGCTGGGAATCTATGCTTTGTATATTCTTTTATTGCCACGAATATAACTAATTAGATACAGATAATATTTATCGCAAAAAAAAAATAAGTGAAAATAGTTATAAATTTAGTTAAAAAATTTGACGAATAGTACAGTGATCTTGGATACTAAAATACAATTATGAGATACGAAACTATCAGAAACATATGGCAAAAATCAAACCTCCAGTTCAACTCTCTGGCGACGCATTGTTAGAGAAGGTCAAAGAACTAGATCATCTGTCCAAAGAAGAAAAAGCTAAGGCTTGCGGATATGCGACCGTCACCAAAAACAATCAATCTCGTGTCAACTTGATGAAGTTTTACAACGCCTTAATGGCGGCTGACGGGGTTGAGCTTGAAGCGAAAGGTACTGGTAAAGGTGGGCGTAGTGCCAGTTACCGCGTTAGTGTACAGAAGAACGGCAATCTACTAATTGGCTCAGCTTATACTCAACTCATGGGTTTACATGCTGGGGATGAGTTAGAAATTCGCCTTGGACGTAAACATATTCATCTACGTCAAGTTGGTGCTGACGACGAAGAGTAAGACTGAGTACAACAATTTTGCTATGTATTTACTATGCAGAATTGTTGTGCTTTATTTTGCACTTTATTTTATTGCGAAATTTTGCCCTTGTCTACTTGCAGAATTCTTGCTGAATTTAGCCATTGAGCATCGAATGAGCCAAGATGAGTTGTCGTAATGATTGTTTGAACGCGATCGCCGATCGCATTTAAGAGGTGATCTTGGCGTTGGAGATCGAGTTCAGCAAGCACATCATCTAACAATAATAGGGGTGGTTCTCCGATCACGGATTCCAGCAGTTCCAGTTCTGCAAGTTTTAGGGCTAGTACTAAAGTGCGTTGCTGACCTTGAGATCCATACTCTCTTGCAGGTGTAGCATTAATCGTGAGCGAAACTTCATCGCGGTGCGGACCAACTAAACTTGTGCCTTGATGTTGTTCAACTATTGTCTTTTGTAAAATCACATCAAAAAAAGCTTGATGAATCTGCTCCACCGTATCAGTGGGCTGAAAGCTAAATTTGGGAACGTATGTAATTTCCAGATCTTCACCACCGCCACTAATGGCTTGATGCCAAGCATGGGCGATGGGGGTTAACCTTGCCAATAAACGCGATCGCCTTCTAATTAAACGAGTCCCCGCCGTGACAAGCTGAGCATCCCAGAGTGCCATTTGTTGTGGCTCGTATTTAATACTTCCCTGTTTGATTGACTTTAATAAAGCATTACGTTGTCGCAATACCTGATTATATTGCTGTAAAAGATTGATATAAATCGGCTCTAGTTGAATTAAAACTGTATCCAACCAGTTGCGACGACTCTCAGGACTACCGCGCACTAAATCCAGATCTAAACTAGAAAACATCACCGCATTCAGATTGCCTAAAAAGTCTAAATGTCTGGTTTGATTAACATTATTTACATTCAAAGTGCGCTTGCCACTAAATCGCATCCGCATCATTAATTCGATGGGATAGCTTTCAGGCGATCGCGATCGCTGACAAATAGCTCGAATTTCGGCGATCGCTTCTCCATTTCGCACTAAATCACGATCTTTACTAACACGGTGCGATCGCATAGTTGCCAATAGTAAAACAGCTTCAAGTAAGTTGGATTTACCTTGGGCATTATGACCCACGATCACAGTTTTGGGCGCAGTGAAGGTAACTTCTTGATCGATGTAGTTGCGAAATTGCTGAATATGTAGTGACTTGAGGTACATTCACGCGGATGGATGCTATTTGCCGAATCTTCAGGATACAGCGCTTTGCGCTTACTTAAACCCGAAAGAAAATTTGGAAAGCACCGCTTTCCAAATTTTGATTTACGCATAACGCATCAATAGAAGATCGACTTTATCTCTAATATCGTCTCTGATATGGCGACATGAATCATGGGAATTCACCTCTAATTGGGGTAAAATCCATTCATCAAAAATCCGACTGAGCATCCAGTTTTCAGGTATTCTCATGCTGAAATCACATAAGGAAATTACCGCGTCGAAATTCTCTGGACGATAATCACTGAGAAGTTTTGGCTGATGGTCACTAATGTCAATACCGACTTCATTCATGACATCCACTAGGTTTGGATTAGTGGAGCTAGATTGACTATTCTTCAATCCTGAACTCGCCACAAAGATGGTATCGGGAACAAAAGAACGCATCCATGCTTCCGCAATTTGGGAATAGGTATTGTCTTGACAGACAAACATTACATTTTTCATTAATTGAATCTCCTGCTAGTTTAGCACTTTAGAATTTGGTGCTTTAGAATTTGGTGGTTTGGAATTAGAAGTTTTAGAGTTTGTTTTCTCTTTTTTTTGTTTACTAGAAGCTGCTTCTAGCGTTTGTGAGGTGATGTTACAGACTTGGTTCTCATCATTTAAAACAACAGTCTCATCGAGAATAGATTGTTCGCTGTTAGCCTCAATTACGACAGCAGCAGTCACTTCTATCTCCTCAGAATTAGTAGAACTGGTTGCAAATGTAGTCTCTAATGCTTCAATGCGTTTTTCCAAACTGTCAAGGCGATCGCTTTGTGCAGAATTGGAATCAGATGCTTCTTGATGCTGTAAAGCCTGAACTAACAAGACTTCAACCATAGCAGCCATGCCCATCTTCGTCTTCTGAACCTGATCTTCTAGTTGACTTAGCAACGCATCGCTTAACCTCACATTCAATTGTCTTTTTTTTGCCATCTGCAACACCTTGCTTGCTATCAATTGCTAGTATAAGCTATCTTGCTATAAAATGCTAGCTTTTTATAGCAATTTTTTAGTAATCATCCCAAAACATTGACAGTAAAGGCAATTCATGAATTACCGCTACATTTTTTTTATGGTTCTGTACGGCAGTCAACAGCGCAAAGCACGGTAAGATAAAGCTGGTTTTTCATTTACAACCATGCCTGAACTGATTGAAAATATTGCATTCCAACAACGCCCAACATGGGATGAATATTTTATGTTGCTTACCAAACTCGCCGCCATGCGATCGACCTGTCTTGCTTTTCCCGTGGGGGCGGTGATTGTTAAAGACAAACAGGTATTAGCCACAGGTTATAATGGCTCTCCTTCTGGCTCGGTACATTGCACCACTCAAGGCTATTGCTATCCCAATGTAATTACCTGTGATGCCAGTAAAGAGTTTCCCTCTAGAGCCGTTCATGCAGAAGCCAATGCGATCGCCCAAGCCGCAAAACATGGTATTTCCACAGATGGCGCTAGCATTTATGTCACTTTAGAACCTTGTATTTCTTGTTTAAAACTGGTGGTATCGGCGGGAATTCGTGAAGTTTATTATGAGACAACTTTTAACAAGGGAAATAATGCGGCTCTCTGTCAATCATTTGTGGAAGAGGGATTAGTCACACTTAAGCAAATCAAAATATCCTCATCAGTACTCCAAAGAGCGAACCTATTTCTGAATTCGCCAACTTCTGAATTACGCTTATTTTCTGACTTAGTTCAGGGAAAAGTTTAAAAGTGCCGCTAAGCCGCACTTTTAAACTTTCCTTTTGGTTTTATGTCAGCGCGAAGCGCTATAAAGCTAAACGAAAGCCGTAGTAATTCTCCCAATTTACAAAAGGGGCTTTACGACGATTTGCGGCGCGGCATTCCCATGCATCGTTATACCAAGACCCACCTCTTAAAATTCGATACTGCATATCGCCACCATATTCCCAAATACTGGCGATCGCAGGTCTACCACGATAATCCTCATGCCAAGGATCGGCGCACCATTCCCAGACATTGCCATGCATATCATATAGTCCGAAATCATTAGCAGGAAATAGCCCAACAGGTGTTGTCTGACCGCGATATTTTACCGAAGCATCAGATTCATGTTGCAGTCTACCGTCATAGTTGGCAAAATCAGAGCTAATTTTATTCCCAAAATAATAGCGAGATTCTTTACCAGCAAGGCAGGCATATTCCCATTCTGCTTCGCTGGGTAATCGGTAACTTCTACCCGTCAGTTTGCGTAGTCGCCTGCAAAACTCGATCGCATCAGCCCATGAGACATTTTCAACAGGTGCAACTTCATTCTTAAAATGTGAAATATCGGGGTTAAGCGGACTACTAATCTCGGGAAGGTTAGCAACAGCTTGCCATTGTTTTTGAGTAACTGGAAATTTCCCTAAATAGAACGAAGACACATTTACCGATTGAGGTGGTCGTTCGTTCGCATATCCTTCTTCTTTGTAGGAAGTTCCCATTGTAAACTTGCCTTCGGGAATATGCACTAATTCCAGAAAGGTATCGCCGCCCAAATGCTCTGTAAGTTTTTCTGTCAAGTGTGCTGTAGATAATGGTCGAAGTTCTTCATTCATATTGATGGGTATAACAATATATTTCCATACATTATTTTATGTATTCTTTTTAATATTTAATATTTAATATTTAATATTTTAATAGGATTTACGCAAAGGGACTTGAAATCGTGGTTCTAACGTAGGGGCAATTCATGAATTGCCCCTACATTTGATTATTTGGTGTAAGTCCTAAATCTATGAGATTAGGGGCGGGTTTAGTCGATAATTTGACCATAAACCAGCAAATGATGATTTTATTAAATTCCCAATCCTAAATCTATAGTTTTTAGGATATTTAACTGTCGATATTAATAGTGCAAGACGCAGAGATAGATCTGTCGCTACAATAACGATACTCCTAGGATTATAATTACAAAATTTATGACTATTCAAGTGTATGGAATCCCTAATTGCGGGACTTGCAAAAAAGCGATCGCATGGTTAGAAGGACAAGGAATTACCTATGAGTTTATTAATACTAAGGACTATCCGCCTACGCGAACAATGATTGCTGAATGGGTAAATGCATTAGGAGAACGTCCGATGCGAAATACATCGGGGCAATCCTATCGGGCGCTTGGCACAGAAAAAGATACATGGTCACATATTCAATGGATCGAATCATATGCCAAAGACTCAATGCTGCTAAAACGTCCAATATTTGTGAAAGATGGCAAGGCGATCGCGGTTGGTTTTAGGAATCCTGAAGAAATCAAACAAAAATTAACCTAAGAAAATATTTTGTAATATAGTGTTTTGGAAATGCATCCTGTACAAAAATCACAGAAAACGTAGTGGCAATTCATGAATTGCCACTACGTTTTCTGTGTGACAATTGCTAAATAATCTTACTGAATAAACTTATGGCGATCGCGTTTAGTAAATATCACGGCTTGGGTAACGATTTTATATTGATTGATAATCGTCACAGCGTCGAACCAATCCTCACACCTGAGCAGGCGGTGAAATGGTGCGATCGCAATTTTGGCATTGGTGCAGATGGCGTGATCTTTTTACTCGGCGTTGAGGATAGCGCAGATCATGCTCAACATCGGATGCGGATTTTTAATTCTGATGGTTCCGAACCAGAAATGTGTGGCAATGGAATTCGCTGCTTAGCTAAGTTTATGCAGGATTTAGGAATTGCTCCTATTGCAGGCAAATACAATATTCAAACTGGTGCAGGTTTGATTGTGCCGCAAATGGATCAGGATGGACAAGTAACAGTAGATATGGGTAAACCATTTCTGACGGCGGCGGAAATCCCCACCACTTTAGGAGAGAGCGATCGCAAGGTGGTTAATCTTCCGCTTGAGGTTGGTGGCAAGACTTGGCATGTGACAACAGTGAGCATGGGTAATCCTCACTGCATGATTTTTGTTGATGATGTGGCTAGTATTTCCCTTGCTCAGATTGGCGTTCTCTTTGAACACCATCCCGTTTTCCCCAAACGGACTAATACGGAGTTTGTAGAAGTGGTTGATCGCGGCTATGTGAAAATGCGCGTATGGGAACGTGGAGCAGGTGCAACTCTCGCATGTGGAACGGGTGCTTGTGCGACTGTCGTTGCTGGTGTATTGAATAATCTATGCGATCGCCTTTGTACGGTGCATCTTCCTGGTGGTGATTTACAAATTAATTGGTTAGCCGACAACGATCATGTTTTGATGACTGGTCCTGCCCAGTTGGTATTTACAGGTTCTGCTGTTGTTGAATTGTAACAATGGGCTTAAGCCTATTGTCTTGTCTCCGTTGTAATGTCGTAATGTTGTAATGTCGTAATATTGAGATTAAAAAAATGAGTGAAACTATATTTAGCAAAATCATTAACCGTGAAATTCCCGCTAGTATCATTTATGAAGATGAACTCTCTCTTGCATTTCGGGATGTCAATCCCCAAGCTCCAGTTCATTTTCTGGTGATTCCTAAAAAGCCCATTGTCAAACTTTCAGAAGCTACACTCGAAGATCAATCTCTCCTTGGTCATCTGTTACTAGTTGCGAGCAAAGTCGCCGCTCAAGAGGGATTAACTGGCTTCCGTTTAGTCACAAATAATGGCTCAGAGGCTGGGCAAACGGTTTTCCATTTACACATTCATGTTTTAGGCGATCGCTCCTTTGCTTGGCCCCCAGGATAATACATTAAATGGAAATAGCCAGCAAAAAACTATGCGCTTCATAAATCCTAAAACCGACTACGCTTTCAAAAAAATCTTTGGTTCCGAACAAAGCCACGATATTTTGATTAGCTTTCTCAATGCCATGCTCTACGAGAGCCATGACACGATTATTGAGATCGAAATTCTCAATCCGCATCTCACCCCACGCATTCGAGGCTTTAAAGATACTTACCTAGATATCAAAGCGACGATCGCCGATCGCGATCGCCAAAACAGCACTGTAATTATTGAGATGCAAGTGTTAAATGTAGAAGGATTTCAGAAACGTATCCTCTATAACGCCGCTAAAACCTACACCAATCAACTCGCAATTGGTGACGAGTACACCGATCTTCAACCAGTGATTGCCCTCACCATTGCCGACTTTGAAATGTTTCCCGAACTCGATCAACTGATATCACGCTTTATTCTTAAAGAAAAAACCTACCTCACCGATTACCCGATCTATGATATCGAGCTAGTATTCATCGAACTACCCAAATTTCAAAAACAACTTGTAGAACTGGAAACCCTTGCGGACAAATGGCTGTATTTTCTGAAAACCGCCAGAAAACTTGAGGCTGTACCGCCAAGCATGGAATCTGTGCCTGAGATAAAACAAGCCTTTGCGATCGCCAACCAAGCCAACCTCAGTTCCGAAGAAATAGATGAACTTGAACATCAAGAAATCTTCATTCAAGATCAACGTAATGTTGTCAAAAAAGCTCTAAATCAAGGTATTGAACTAGGCCTTGAGCAGGGCATTGAGCAAGGAAAGCTAGAGACTCAACTAGCGATCGCTCAACAACTGCTTGATGTTTTAGACGATGCTGCCATTAGTCGTACTACAGGATTAAGTATTGAGCAAATAGCCAAACTTAGAAGCCTATAAATCTCAAATAGGCTATCACTGTTTCTAGAGATGTCTATTGAGGCAATTCCCAAAAGCGATCAATGCCTTGCGATCGCTAAATCTATCCAAGCCACACATCATTGGCATAACAAAGTTTTATCTACCACTAAATATAAATGATAAAAGTAAATAAACTAGTAGATTCATATCCAATAAGCTTTTTGCTTTCTTTGGCATTTTGTTTAAGAATCTATAACATCCAATCACCAATACTGGGAGTTCATTCTTGGAGACAAGCCGATACTGCGGCAATGGCGCGTAATTTTTATGAAAATGGATATAACTTCTTCTATCCTCAGATTGATTGGGGTGGTAATTTAGGGGGCTATTGTCAAACAGAATTCCCGATTTACTCATTTTCTGTTGCCATACTTTATAAGTTTTTTGGCGTTCACGAAAGTATAGGTAGACTTTTATCTATTATTTTTTCTTTAATTGCAATTTATTTTTTCTATAAACTTTGCCTAGAGATTACTTGTGATAAAAAACTAGCCTTCTGGTCATCTTTTTTCTACACAATTATTCCCACAAATATTTACTACAGTAGAACATTTCAACCCGAATCTTTGGTGTTAATGTCTGCTATTTCAGGAACTTACTTTTTTTATAAATGGATAAAAGACGATCAGAAAAAACATTTTTTTATATCATCTCTTCTAATATGCCTAGCCTGTCTTGTGAAAGTAGTTCCTGCTCTTTATCTATTTCTGCCACTTACATACTTAGTTTGGCAAAAATTTAAATATAAAATGTTTTCAAACCTGAATCTTTATCTTTATGCATCCATAATAATCGTTCCTACATTTGCTTGGTATTTTCATTCTTATCAGGTTGCAAATGAGTATGGATTAACTTTTGGATTCGGATCTGAACGATTTGGTTGGAATTTTCAAAGATTAGGGATAATGTTTGAACAGATTATTTATTTTATCGCAGTTCGGCATCTCCTAGTTTTAGGATTTATCGCTATGATATTTGGAATATTTTGTAAAAGAGTGAAGAAAGAAGAGATATTTTTTGATTTTTTATTTGCATCAAATATCTTATATCTTCTCATATTTACAAATTTAAATTCTTTTCATGAATACTATCAGCTATGCTTCCTAATTCCTGCTTCTGTATATATAGGTAAGGTATTTACAAGAGTCACCTATTCGAGAACAGTGATTAATATAATTCTAATAGTTTTCTTACTTGCCGGCTCACTATTTTATTCTCTAGAATACATGGCAAAAGAAAATCCTAATAATTCAGAATTATTTGAATTAGCACAGCTTGTAAAGCAAAATGTTCCTAAAAGTTCTTTGATAGTGGCTACAACTGGCAATGATCCGACTATTCTCTATTTATCAGATAGAAAGGGCTGGATTCCTTCACCTAGTGCAATTAATCAAACATATTTATCTGAGAGAGCTAAAGAGGGCGCAACATATTTAGTCGGAGGATATAATTTTGTCCAAGCTTATCAGTCATCTATGGAAGAAAAAGATAAAAAAGCAATTAAAGAAATTGTTTCTCAATCTTCTCATCCTATCTTAAGCAGTGAAAAATTCTTTTTAATAAAGCTGTAAAATATAAGCCTGAAATATAAACTAAATTATACTTATATTGCTAATTGATCAGGATCGATGCCTTGCGATCGCAAAATTCCCTCTAAATGCTCAGCCCTCTTTATAGCCTGTTTTTTGACTAATTGATAATATTTTCGCTAACAGATGGTGGATTAACATTAAGAAGAACCATAACCATGCTCCACGACAATATTCGTTTTAGTATAGCTTAGGCAGACTAAGCTATAAATTATTGAGATGAGAGCGCATGTTAGAGATTAAAAACCTTAGCGTTAACTATGGTGGGATTCAAGCACTGCAAGATGTGAGCTTGACCGTGAATGAGGGTGAAGTCGTTACCTTGATCGGCGCTAATGGTGCGGGTAAAACCACAACCTTACGCAGTATTTCGGGACTGGTATCGCCGCGATCAGGGGAAATTATTTATAATGGCAAAAATATTACGAGTTTAAGACCAGATCAAATTGTCCAAGTTGGTATTGCCCATAGTCCAGAAGGACGGAGAGTGTTAGCAAGACAGACTGTCTTGGCGAATCTAGAGTTAGGCGCTTTTGTGCGTAGCGATCGCTGGGG